>NZ_LT629710.1:1915500-2234750 GCF_900104535.1 Nakamurella panacisegetis
CGCGGCCACCGCGGGCGGCTCCTCGATCGAGGTCACCAACGGCAACCTCGCGCAGGGTGAGCAGTCCTGCACGATCACGGTTCAGGTCACCTCGACCACCGCCGGTACCTACAACAACTGCCCCACCACCAACGTCTCCGTGTCCGGGTTGAACCAACCGGCCTGTGCCAGTGTCCGGTTCGCCGACCCGACGTACACGGTGCAGAAGACCGCCAGCCAGAGCACGGCGAAGGCCGGCGACACCATCACCTACACCCTCACGGTGACGAACACCGGGGAAGTCGCCTACACGGCGGATCGTCCGGCGACACTGACCGACGACCTGGCCGGGGTCACCGACGACGCCACCTACAACGGCGACGCCAGCAACGGCGCCACCGTGTCCGGCAATACCTTGTCCTGGTCCGGTCCGTTGGCCGTCGGGGATACGCAGACCATCACCTACTCGGTGAAGGTGATCAATCCGGACACCGGCGACCACGACCTGGCCAACAAGGTCACCCCGACCGGTGAGGGTGGCAGCTGCGCCACCGACGGCACCTGCATCACGCACACCCCGGTCGCCGAGTACACGCTGTCGAAATCGGCCTCCGCCACGAGCGCCACTCCCGGCGACACCGTCACCTACACGGTCACCGTGAGGAACACCGGACAGGTCGCCTACACGGCCACCAACCCGGCGTCCTTCTCCGACGACCTGTCCGCTGTCACCGACGACGCCACCTACAACGGCGACGCCGACAACGGTGCCACCGTGTCCGGCAACACCCTGACCTGGTCCGGCCCACTCGCGGTCGGGGACAGCATCAAGATCACCTACTCGTTCGTGGTCAACCAGCCCGACACCGGCGACAAGAGGTTGAACAACGCAGTGACCCCGACCGACCCGACGGGACGCTGCGTGGCCTGTGGCACCGAGGTCCCGATCGGGACGTACACGATCGACAAGTCGGTGGACAAGGCCACCGCCGTCTCGGGCGACAAGGTGACCTGGACCGTAACCGTCACCAACACCGGAAATGCCGCCGTCGCCGCGACCTTCTCCGATGACCTGGGCCAGGTTCTGGATGACGCCACGTACAACAGCGACGCCAAGGCCACGGCGGGCGTTGTTTCCTACACCGCGCCGAAGCTGTCCTGGGCCCAGTCGGTCCCCATCGGGGGCACGGTGACCATCACCTACTCGGCGACGGTCAACACCCCCGACACGGGCGACCACAACCTGAAGAACGCGATCACCTCCCCCGGTTGTGTGGGTGGCAACTGCTCCACCGACACCACGGTCTGGGACCTGTCGGCCAAGAAGGTTGCCGACAAGTCGGCGGCCAACCCCGGCGACACGGTCAAGTACACGATCACGGTGAAGAACACCGGCAAGAACGCCTACACGGCCGACAAGCCGGCGACCTTCTCCGACAACCTGAGCCAGGTTCTGGACGACGCGACGTACAACAACGACTCGAAGGCCACCGCCGGTGCCGCGAGCTACACCGCCCCCACGTTGTCCTGGTCCGGTGCGCTGGCAGTCGGGGCTACCGCGACCATCACCTACACGGTGAAGGTCAACGACCCGGATGCCGGCGACCAGAAGCTGGGGAACGCGGTCGTGACCCCGCTGGGTCGTTGCGTCGCCGGCTCCAAGGACCCGACCTGCACCACCGATGTTCCGGTCACCTCCTACACGGTGACCAAGACGGTGGACAAGGCGACGGTCGCTCCGGGCGACAAGGTGACCTGGACCATCACGGTCAAGAACACCGGCAGCGCCGCGGTCACGGCGAAGTTCTCCGATGACCTGACCCAGGTTCTGGACGACGCCACGTACAACAACGACGCCAAGGCCACCGCCGGCAACGTCACCTACACCGCACCGAAACTGGCCTGGTCCCAGTCGGTGCCAGTCGGCGGCACGGTGACCATCACCTACTCGGCCACCGTCAACACCCCCGACACGGGCGACCACAAGGTGAAGAACACGGTCACGTCGCCCGGTTGCGCCGCCGACTGCAGCACCCAGACCACGGTCGGCTCCTACACGGTGACCAAGACGGTGGACAAGACCACCGCCGCCCCGGGCGACAAGGTGGCCTGGACCATCACGGTCAAGAACACCGGCAGCGCTGCGGTCGCGGCGAAGTTCTCCGATGACCTGACCCAGGTTCTGGACGACGCCACGTACAACAACGACGCCAAGGCCACCGCCGGCAACGTCACCTACACCGCACCGAAACTGGCCTGGTCCCAGTCGGTGCCCGTCGGCGGCACGGTGACCATCACCTACTCGGCCACCGTCAACACCCCCGATAACGGCGACCACAACCTGCTCAACGCGGTCGAATCGCCCGGCAGTTGCACCGGCACCTGCTCGACCAAGACCACGGTCGACCCGGCGCAGCAGACCAGCCCGGGGGGAATCATCAACACCGGCTTCGGGACCCTGGGGAACAACACTGGTGGCAGCGGGACGATCTGGGCCGGGATCGGCTTGATCATCCTCGCGATGGGAGCGGTGTCCGTGCTGCTCATGCGACGTAGGCGCCACACCATCGGCTGATCCAGTGTGATCAAGTAGCCAGCTTGGGGGTACCGCCGGTTCAGCACACCGGCGGTACCCCCAAGCGCATCTTCTCGGCACCACATACGACAATGACTATCCATCAGGGGGTTTCGCGCAGATGGGGACACCGAGAAGCCGGGCCATCGGCACCGGAACCGTCATCGTCGCGGCCGTTGCGATGGTTGTCGCCGGCTTCATCCTCATCAGCTCCGCCTTCCGTGGCTCATCGGCCGGAGCGGCGGCGGCCCTCCCGGACCACGTCTACGCGGCCTCGTCCGTCGCGGACCCATTCCCCTCGACACGCGCGTTGCCAGAGGTACTTTCCTCCGGGCCCGCGGTCACCGCGACATCGGCCACCTCACGACCCGAGTCCACGGCAGCGGGAACGGCGCCGGTGGCCTTGCTCCCGGACCGGCTCGTCATACCCGTGCTGGGCGTGAACGCCCCAGTGGTTCGGACCCCGCTGGTCAACGGGTCCCTGGAGCTTCCCGAGGAGGTCAACACCGTCACGCGGTGGACCGGGGGCGCCGACCCAGCCGGCAAGCAGGGCACCACCCTGGTCGCGGGCCACGTCGACAACAAATATCAGGGCGAGGGAGCGCTCTTCTGGATCCATACCCTGCAGGCCGGTGATGTCATCTATCTGACCACCGACAAGAAGGCCACCCGCTGGAAAGTCACCGGCATGGAATCATTCGTGAAGCGCAGCCTTCCGGCATCGGTATTCGCCGGAAGCTCCGGCCCTCGCCGGCTGGTTCTGGTGACCTGCGGCGGCCCGTTCGCAAACGGCAACTACGAAGACAACGTGGTCGTCACCGCCCAACGCTTCTGAAGAACCCATCGTGCGACGCTAGCGATCGGCCTTCCGATCGGACGCGTGAATTCCGGCGTCGGGTCGCAGGTTGACCCGCCGCAGCAGTTGGGCGTTGGCAGCGACGATGATGGTGGAGGCGCTCATCAGGACGGCGCCGACGGCGGGCGCCAGGACGAACCCGATCGGGGCCAGGACCCCGGCCGCCAGTGGGACCGCGAGCAGGTTGTAACCCGTGGCCCACACCAGGTTCTGCCACATCTTGCGGTAGCTGGCCCGGGAAAGGGTGATCACCCCGACGACCGAGCGGGGGTCGTCGGAGGCCAGGACGACACCGGCGGACTCGATGGCCACATCGGTGCCGGCGCCGATGGCGATGCCGACGTCGGCCCGGGCCAGCGCCGGGGCGTCGTTCACCCCGTCGCCGACCATCGCCACCCGCTGCCCGCGGGCCTGCAGTTCGGCGACCTTGGAGTCCTTGTCGGCCGGGAGCACCTCGGCGAACACCTCGTCGACGCCGACGTGCCGGCCGACGGCGTCGGCGACGGAGTGGGCGTCACCGGTGATCATCGCGACCTTCACCCCCAGGGCGTGCAGGTCGCGGATCGCGGCCACGGATTCGGGGCGGATCTCGTCGGCCAACGCCAACGCACCCACCACGATGCCGTCGGCCAGCACGTAGATGACGGTCGAGCCGTCGCCACGCCACCGCTGCGTCGCAGCCTGGATCGGTTCGGGCAGTTGAGGATCGGGTCCGTCGAGGATCCGGGGACCGCCGACGAGCACCGGCACGCCGTCGACCTCGGCCTGCACTCCGCGCCCGGTCAGCGACCGAAATCCGCCGGCGGCCGGGACCGGGCCGCGGCGCTGAGCGGCAGTGACGATCGCCCGGGCCAGGGGGTGCTCGCTGTCGGCCTCGGCGGCGCCGGCCAGGGCCAGCACGCGCCCGGTCGCGGCGTCCTGGTCACCGTCGGCGGCAACGACCCCGGTGACGGCCGGGCGTCCTTTGGTCAGGGTGCCGGTCTTGTCGAACAGCACCACGTTCACAGTGCGCATGCGCTCCAGGGCCAGTCGGTCCTTGACCAGGATTCCGGACTTGGCCGAGGTGGCGGTGGAGATGGCGATCACCAACGGGATGGCCAGTCCGAGGGCGTGCGGGCACGCGATGACCAGCACGGTGACAGTCCGTTCGACGGCCTGCTGCGGGTCGCCGATCAGCGTCCAGACGACGAAGGTGATGATCCCGGCGACGGTGGCGAAGTAGAACAGCGCGGCCGCCGCCCGGTCGGCCAGGGCCTGGGCCCGGGACCTGGAGGACTGGGCCTGTTCGACCAGGCGGCGGATGCCGGCCAGAGCGGTCTGCTCGCCGACGGCAGTGATCCGGACCCGGAGGGCGGAGTCGGTGGCGACGGTCCCGGCGACGACCCGGTCGCCGGCGCCGCGGGTCACGGCGCGGGACTCCCCGGTGATCATCGACTCGTCCAGGTGAGCCCGCCCGTCGACGACGGTGCCGTCGGCCGGGACGCGGCCGCCGGACCGGACCAGCACCACGTCGCCGGTTCTCAGCTCGTCAAGGGCAACTGTTTCCGGTCGGTCCTGGTGACCGATGCGCTCGGCCTGGTCGGGGAGCAGTCTGGCCAGGGCGTCCAGCGCCCCGGATGCCTGACCAAGGGCCCGCATCTCCAGCCAGTGGCCCAGCAGCATGATGACCACGAGGAGGGCCAGTTCCCACCAGAAGTCCAGGTCCAGCCCACCCAGGTGCAGCGATGTCGCGGCCGAGGCGACGAATGCCACGGTGATCGCCAGGGCGATGAGCAGCATCATCCCCGGTTTGCGGGTCCGGATCTCCGACACCGCTCCGGTCAGGAACGGCCACCCGCCGTAGAGGAACACCACGGTGCCCAGCACGGGGGAGACCCAGCCCGTCCCGGCCGGCAGGTGGTAGCCGAGCAGCTCGGAGAACATGTGGCTGAATCCCACGACCGGCACCGTCAGGGCCAGGCTCCACCAGAACTTGTCCCGGAACTGCGCGGCATGATCCCCGTGGCCGCTGTGTCCCCCGTGGCCGCCCGAAGCGGTGTGGTCCATGGCCATGTGGTCATGGCCGGGCTGGCCCGGGTGTTCATCGCCGGCGGGTGCCGACCGGGGCCGGACTTCTTCGTGCTGGTGCGGGGTGTGCGACGTGGACATCACGGTCTCCTGGAGTCGGTGGTACTCGCCTCAACATATACCCCATAGGGGTATATTCCAGCGCTCCGGAAGAGAAATTGCCGGCCAGGCCGGACCGGGCGGTCGAGCAGGAGGACACCGCCCGGGCCGGCCCCGGCAAGCGCGTGGCTACATGCCCTTGAGCAGGTCCTGCATGGTGGCGATCTCGGCCGTCTGACTGGCGACGATCGATTTCGCCAAGGCCAGCGCGGCCGGGTTCTGCCCCGACGACTTCTCGGTGTCGGCCATGGTCAGAGCCCCCTGGTGATGGGTGATCATCAGCTGCAGGAACAGCTTGTCGAACGCGCTGCCCGCGGCCGAGGTCAGCTGACTCATCTGGGCATCGCTCATCATGCCGGGCATCGCTGTGGTGGTCCCGGCGGCGTGATCCATGCCGGACATGCCCCCGGCGGCCGGGCTGCTGGTGGTGACCGGCATACCGTTCATGTCACTCGACGGGGCCCACGCGGCCAGCCAACCCGACATCTCCTCGATCTCCGGGGTCTGCGCGGCCTTGATCTTCACCGCGAGGGCCTTCACCGCCGGGCTGGAGGCCCTGGTCGGGGCCAGGTCGGCCATCGTGATGGCGCCCCGGTGGTGCACCAGCATCTCCTGCGCGAACGTGATGTCGGCCTGGTTGTGCGGGCCGGCCGGGGCGGTCGGCATCGCCTCCGCGGCACCGGAGCTCATCGGGCTGGAGCTGAGCGTGTCGGAACTCATCGAAGTGGAACTGGCTGCGGTCGGGCCGGGAGAGGCGGCGCCGCAGGCGGTCAGGGTGACGGCCAGCGCGGCGCCGGCGGCCAGGAGGCAGGTGCGAGTACGGAGATTCATGGTGCGGGTTCCTTTACCGAAGGTCGGAAGAAGTGGAAGAGAGCACGCCAAGACACCGGCCGCCGGATGACGGGCGATGTGGGGTGCTCTAAACCCGCAGAACGCAGAGGGATATTCGAGGTGCGCCGGAACCCGGGGGCCCGCGTTCTGACCGTCCCGACCCGAGCCACCACGGCCCAGCGGCGGCCGGTCTCCCGGCTGCGCGGCGCAGTACCAGCAGCGCCAGAGCGACCAGACCGGCCCCGATGACCAGGAACAGGATGCAGGCGGCCATCCCGGACGACATACCGCCACCGGAATCCGGGACCCCCGACATCATCGGTCCACCACTGGCCGTATTCATCGCGGCCGGCATCGCCCCGTGATGCGCCGGCTCGGCCGCCACCGCGCCCGGGTTCATCATCATGCCGTGGCCGCCGCCCGCATCATGTTCGGAAAGAACATGCATGCCGACGATCCCCGCGATGACCAGGCCCAGCAGGAGCCACCGGGCGGCAACCCAGACCCGTCCGCGAGGGCTTGTGCGCTCGGCGGTCTGGATCACCCGCCCAGTGTTGCCGACCGGAGGGGCCCGAGTACAGCCAACGTGCCCGGCCCCACGCCCGACCCGGGCGAGACAATGCCGGCGCGGACCTCGTCGGTCAGGCTTCCCTGACTCCACCCAGCTCGTCCCGGCGGCGGTTCAGATAGGCGACCTCGGCGGTGTTTCCGGCCAGGTCGATGGCCCTGTCGTACGCGGCGCGCGCGTCCTGACCACGACCCAGCCGACGCAACAGATCGGCGCGGGTCGCGTGAAAGGCGTGATAGCCGGCCAACGCACCCTCCAGCCGGTCGACCGCGGCCATCGCCACTTCCGGGCCGTCCAGTTCGGCGACCGCGATGGCCCGGTTGAGGGCGACGATGGGGGACGGGTCGAGACGGGCGAGTTGGTCGTACAGGGCCACGATCTGGGACCAGTCGGTGTCCCGGACGTCGCGGGCGCTGGTGTGGACGGCATTGATGGCGGCGAGGATCTGGTAGCGCCCGGGAGCCGTCCGGGCCGCCAGGCGCTCGCGCACGAGCTGATGCCCCTCGGCGACCAGCGGCGCGTCCCAGGCCGACCGGTCCTGCTGGTCGAGGGTCACCAGTTCCCCGCCGGTCGAGACCCGGGCGTCCCGGCGGGCCTCGATCAGCAGCATCAAGGCCAGGAGTCCGACGACCTCGCCGTCCCCCGGCAGCAGGGTGCGGACCAACCGGGTCAACCGGATCGCCTCCGCGGTCAGCTCGTGACGTACCGGATCGCTCTCGGGGCCGGTCGCGAGGTAACCCTCGTTGAAGACCAGGAACAGGACGGTGAGGACGCCGGAGACCCGCTCCGGGAGATCCTCCGAGGCAGGCACCCGATACGGGATGCGCGCCGCCTTGATCTTGGTCTTCGCACGGGTGATCCGTTGTCCGACCGTGCTCTCCGGCAGCAGGAAGGCACGGGCGATCTCCCGCAGGGTCAGCCCGCCGACCAGGCGCAACGTCAGCGCCACCCGCGTTTCCATCGCCAGTGCCGGATGACAGCAGGTGAAGACCAGCCGGAGCTGATCGTCGTCGATGGCGCCGACCGGCTCGGGTGGGTCGTCGTCGGAGAACACCAGAGCCTCCTTGTGCTTGTCGTCGCGCTTGCTCTCCCGCCGGATCCGGTCGATGGCCTTGTGGTTGGCGGTGGTGGTGATCCAGCCACCTGGGTTGGCCGGTACGCCATCCGTCGGCCACCGCGCGACGGCGGCCGCGAATGCCTCGGCGGCCGCATCCTCGGCGATGTCGAGATCACCGAAACGTCTGGTCAGGCCGGCGACCACCCGTGACCACTGCTCGTGGTGGGCACGGGTGATCGCCTCCTGCACGTTGTTCACTGGAACGGCCGGACCTCGACCTTGCCCTGGCAGGCCTTCGATCCGTCGGCGGCGAGCGCCAGCGCCTGGTCCAGATCGGCCGCCTCGATGATCCAGAACCCGCCGAGGTACTCCTTCGACTCCAGGTAGGGCCCGTCGGTGACGAGCGGCCGGTCGCCCTGGCCGTCGACCACGGTCGACGTCACCGCCGACGCGAGACCGTTGGCGTAGACGAAGTGGCCCTCCGCCTGCAGCCGGTCGTTGAATGCACTGGTGTCGGCCATGGCCTTGTCCATGGTGGCCTTGTCCGGGTAGTTGCCCAGTTCCGTCAGTTCGGCCGGCCCGTAGACCGACAACATGTACTGCATGTGGATCATCTCCTGTCGTTTCCGGGGCGGCCCTTGATGAGCGGCCCTCAACCAAGCAACGAACTGCTCCGCGCCGATCCGACAATCCGCCCGGACAATTCTTGCAGTCGGCCTGGGATGGCTTCGATGCCGCCGCGACGGACCCGTGCCGGTTGCCGACCGTCGCGGCTGTTCGAAGGCAGGACGAAAGGCTCTGGCGGCACACCGCAACGGTGGGGAGCGTTGACGGCGTGAACGCGTCACGGATCAGGAGTGCATCGCCGCGACCGCCGGTGGGCGAACGTGCCAGCTGGGTGTACCGCGGCGTGATGGTGCTGACCTGGCCGCTCGTGCGTTGGTGGGGCCGACTCATGGTGGAGGGCATCGAGGCCCTGCCCCGGTCGGGGCCGGTGTTGATCTTCGCCAACCACGACAGCGCGTGGGACCCGCTCGTGATCGCCGGCGCGGCGCGGCACCGCCAGATCTGCGCCTTGGCCAAGGCGACGCTGTGGCGCCATCGGGCGATCGGCTGGGTGCTGGACGGAATGGGCCAGATCCCCATCCGACGCGGGGAGCACGACGCACTGGCCATCAGCACCGCCGCCGACGTGCTGACCGCCGGAGGTTGCGTCGGGATATTCCCTGAGGGGACGGTCTCGCGCGGCCGCACCCTCCGGGCGCGCAGCGGAGCCGGACGTCTGGCCCTGGACGTTCCTACCGCGACGATCGTCTGCGCCGCGGTGACGGGCTCGGCGGACATCGTGCGATGGCCCACCCGTCCCCGGCTTCGTGTGCACTTCTTCCGGCCGGCCGGTGGTCAGCCGCACCCGGGCGAGAACGCCCACGACGTGTCGGCGCGGATCCTGGCCGAGCTCCGGGCGGATGCCCCGGTGGTGGCGACCGGCCGTCATCCAGGGGTCGGTCGATCGGACTCCCGCGCCGCGGCCCCTTCGTCGAGATCCGAGGAATGACGACTCACCGCGAACGGGACTTTTGCCCCTGTGAGACATCGGGCGAAGGTTGCGAAATGGAGGGATGGCAAGGAGCAGACGCCTCAACGGTGACGGGCCGCCGGGTCGGTCGGAAGACGGCCACGTCCATCCCCCGGTCTCACCGGAGCAGCTGTACGACGCTCGCCGTCAAGTGTTCTACGCCAAACCGCTGTGGCGTGGATGGATGCATCTGGCCTTCTTCGAGCTGTCGCTGGTCTGCGGCACCCTGCTGGTCGTCTGGGCCAGGGGGTCATCCGAGATCATCGGCGCCATCGTGTACGCCGTGACGCTCGGGGCGATGTTCGGTGTCAGCGCGCTGTACCACCGCGGGCGTTGGGCCGAACGGAGCCGAGTGGCCCTGCAACGGCTGGACCACCTGATGATCTTCCTGATGATCGCCGGAACGTCGACGCCGATCTTCCTGGTGGCCGCCCCGGGACCGTTCGGCATCACCTGTCTGATCATCGTCTGGTCGCTCACCGCGATGCTGTCGGTGACCCATCTGACCTGGATGAACGCGCCCGACCGGCTGGTCGGGGGCAGCTACATCGGCCTCGGTGCGGTTGCTGCGGCCGGACTGCCGGCCATCTGGATCCACGCCGGGACCGCAGCCGGGATCCTGATGATCGCCGGAGGTGTGCTCTACATCGTCGGTGCCGTCAGCTACTACGAGCGATGGCCCGATGTCCGACCGACCACCTTCGGCTATCACGAGTTCTTCCACACCTACGTGTCCCTCGCGGCCACCTGCCACTTCGTCGCCATCGCGCTATTGATCACGTCCTGACCGCTACTGACCACTTCCTGACGGCGTGCCGATCACCGGTCCGTCGCCCTCCGGTCGCGCGGTCCCGGGACCATGCGCCAGGGGTGGCTCCGACCCGGACAGGAGGGAATGCCGCACCTCGCGGTGCAGGATCTTGCCGATCAGCGAATGAGGCAGCTGATCGACGATGATCACGCGGCGGGGCACCTTGTAGGAGGCGAGCGATCCGCGGCTGGCCTCGCGGATCGCCGACTCGTCCAGCCCCGCGCCCGCGTCAAGGACCACGGCGGCGACGACCTCTTCGCCACCGTTCGGTGACGGCAGGCCAACGGCGGCGGCCTCCTGGACACCCGGGATCGCACAGAGCACCTTCTCGACTTCCGAGGGGTACACGTTGAACCCGCCGGTGATGATGAGTTCTTTGATCCGGTCGACGACCGTCACGAAGCCGTCGGCGTCCATGACCACGATGTCGCCGGTCCGCAGCCAACCGCCGGGCGCGAACGCCGCGACGGTGTCATCCGGTCGTTGCCAGTACCCGGAGAAGACCTGGGGCCCACGCAGCAGCAGCTCGCCGGGCTCTCCTGGAGCCCGGTCGTGCTCCGGGTTCTTCGGGTCGACGACCCGCACGTCGGTCGACGGGAAGGGGAGTCCGACCATGCCGGGCCGCCGGGCGGTGGATATCGGGTTGCCGAGGGCGATGGGGGACGCCTCGGTCATCCCGTAACCCTCGACGAGCAGCCCGCCGGTCGTCTGCTCCCACAGCTGCACTGTGGCCGGCGGCAGGGCCATCGCTCCCGAGATGGCGAATCGCACCGACGACAGATCGACGCCACGGGCCAGGGCGGCGTGGGCGAGGCGCTCGTACATCGGAGGCACGCCGGGCAGGAACGTCGGCGGCCGGCGCCGCACCGCGTCGAGCACCAGGCCGACGTCGAAATTGGGGAACAGCACCAGCGCCGCGCCGATGCTGATGGCGAACGTCAGGCACAGAGTCAACCCGTAGGCGTGGAACAGGGGCAGGACCGCGTAGATGGTCTCGCCACCGTCGCGTAGTCCTGGGACCCAGGCGCGCCCCTGCGCCGCATTGGCCCGCAGGTTGCGGTGCGTCAGGATGGCCCCCTTGGGGGTCCCGGTCGTGCCGCCGGTGTACTGCAGCAGTGCCACGTCATCCGGGCCCGGACGAGGGTGGGCCGGGTCGATGGGGCCGGCCGCAGCGAGGAGCCGGGCCCAGTGCAGGGTTCCCGGGGCCGGCGCGGTCATCGCCGTCCGCCTGGCCCGCGCCTGGCGGATCGGCAGCCGCAGAGCCCACCGCTTCAACCGGGGCAAGGCCCTCGTGAGGTCGACCGACACCACGGTTCGCACATCGGTGTTCGCGGCGGTCTGTTGAACCAGGGGCGCCACCTTGTCCCACGCGATGACGACCCGGGCGCCGTGATCGGCCAGCTGGACCTGCAGTTCCGACGCCTTGTACAACGGATTGTGTTCGACCACGATCGCGCCCAGGCGCAACGCGGCGTAGAACGCGACGACGTGTTGGGGGCAGTTCGGAATCACCAGGGCCACGCGGTCGCCGCGTTCCACTCCCAGTCGACGCAGGGCCTCGGCTCCTCGCGCCACGAGCGTCCCGAACTCGGCGTAGGTCGTGGTGGCCCCGAAGAAGTCCAGGGCCACCTTCGACCGGAAGCGCTCCACGGATTCGTCGAGCAGATCGACCAGCGACTGCTCCGGAACGTCGACGGTCGGCGGCACACCGTCGGGATAACTGGCCAGCCACGGTCGGTCAGGGGTCACCATGCCTCACCATCCCACGATCGAGCGGGACGCCGTCGGGCTCGTCCGCACCGCGCCGTCGCCTTCAACCAGACGTGACTGTTGTCGCCCCGGCCCGGCCCGGCCAGGGCCGTTGGTCACTACTGAGGTTGGGATCGGCCGTTGCGTTCGAGCCGGACGCCGGGGCGTCCGGCTCCCCGGCGTCGCGGAAACCGGGCCGGAAATCGGTTGGCCGGGCCGACCGTGCGCTGCTACCTTGCCCAGCGAGACTTCTGTGGGAGAGCGAGGAGGTGGTACCCGTGAACGCACTGTCGACATGGGCGCTCCTCTGCGGGGTCTCGGTCGGGCGGTAGGTCGCCCGGGAGCGCCATCCGAAGGCCCTCCCGAAAGGCACGACCATGCAGTGCACCTCTGAACAACACCTCGACGGCGACATTCTCGAACGTCGCTTCGTCCTCGGTGAGATCCCCGGCATCCTGTGGACGCCCGCATCGGCGTCGGCGTCCTCCCCGGTCCCGTTGATCCTGCTGGGGCATCCTGGCGGGCTGCCGAGGATGCACCCCCGGCTGCTCGAGCGGGCTCGTCGCTCCACCGCGGCCGGGTACGCCTGCGCCACCATCGAGCTGCCCGGAAGTGGTGACCGGCCCCGTTCCGCGGCCGCCGAGCAGGCCCGCACCGACCTGCACCGGACGCTGGCGGCCGGCCAGCGGATCGACGGGGAGCTGATCGACCGGCTCGTCCTTCCCCTGGTCGACGCGGCCGTCCCGGAATGGCGGGCCGTCCTGGACGACCTGCTCGGGCGCCCCGAGATCGATGGCCCGGTCGGCTATGCGGGCGGGATCATCTCCATCGGCATCCGGCTGGCGGTGGTCGAGCCGCGCATCGCGGCGGCCGTTCTGTTCGCCGGGAGCTACGTGCCCCGCTCCCTGTTCGAGGAGGCCCCGCGGGTCAGGATCCCGCTGCTGGTCCTGCTCCAGTGGGACGACGAGGACAACGACCGGCAGATGGCGCTGGACCTGTTCGATGCGTTCGGCACCACCGAGAAGACGTTGCATGCCAACATGGGTGGGCACACCCGCGTCCCGGCGTTCGAGGGGGAAGATGGGAACCGGTTCTTCGCCCGGCACCTGAGATGAGCTCGCGCGGGTAGAGGCAGTGGGAGCGGTGACCGGTGTCTAAGTGACTCTAATGAGTCTAATCGACTCTAAATCCGGGCTGCTATCGTGGGCGGATGCCGAACCCGTTCCACGCCAGTTTCGGGGTGAGCCCGCCGTTGCTGGTCGGCCGCGAGTCGGTCCTGGAGGACTTCGTCGAAGCGCTCGAGGACGGGCCCGGGTCGTCCGGCCGCGCGTCGCTGTACACCGGTGCCCGAGGCGCGGGCAAGACCGTGATGCTCAACGCGGTCGAGGACCGCGCCCGTGCGCTCGGGTGGTTGGTGGTCAGCGAGACCGCAACCGCGGGTTTCGTCGACCGGATGACGCAGCAGCACCTGCCGAAGCTATTGCGCGAGTTCGACCCGGAGGCGGTGCAGCGGCGGCTGAAGGGGATGACGGCGCCACTGAACATCGGCCGGGTCGACTGGGACACGGTGGAGCGGCACGTGGTGCAGGTCGGGCTACGCAACCAGCTCGAGGTGCTCACCGACCTGCTGTCCGAGCACGGCACGGGCGTTCTGATCACCCTGGACGAGATCCACCAGAACCAGCTGGCCGAGCTGCGCGAGATCGCTACCACGGTGCAGCACGCCTTCCGGGAAGGGCGCGAGCTCGCCTTCGCCGGGGCCGGCCTGGCCGCCAGTGTCGCCGACGTCGTCAACGACGACGTGCTGACCTTCCTGCGGCGGGCCGAACGGCATTCACTCGGGTCCGTTCCGCGCACGGAGGTGGAGCGTGGCTTCCGCGAGCCCATCGAGGCGGCCGGCCGCCACATCGGCGCCGAAGCGTTGCAGATCATGGTCGACGGTACGAACGGCTACCCCTTCCTGCTGCAGCTGGTGGGGGCGCAGACCTGGCGGCTGCACCCGGGCCAGGAGGAGATCACCACCGTCGACGCGGCCGAGGGCGTGGCCAGGGCGCGACTCCGGCTGGGGGCGTTGATCCACGAACCGGCGCTGAGCGCCGCCTCCGACATCGACAAGAGGTTCCTCCTGGCGATGGCCCACGACGACGGCCCGTCCAAGATGGCCGACATCCAGCGGAGGCTCGCCGTCGACGTCAACTACGCGAGCCAGTACCGGTTGCGTCTGATCGCGGCCGAGCTCATCTACTCGACCCGCCGCGGGTACGTCGACTTCGCCTTGCCCTATCTGCGCGAGTACCTGCGCGACCAGGCAACCACCGACCTCTGAGTCACCGCTCCCGGACGGCGTAGGTCAGATGGGTCACCCGCGGCGTCGATTCTGCGTGGACCTGCTCCAGGGCCACGCGACTCGCGTCCACCTCCTCGAACAGGCGGATTCCGGAGCCGAAGAGGACGGGGGAGAGGGCGATCGTGAACTCGTCGATGAGGCCGGCGTTCAGGTACTGAAGGATCGTGGCCCCGCCGCCGGAGATGCGGACGTCCCGGTCGCCGGCGGCCTGGCGGGCCTGGTCGAGCGCGGACTCGATCCCCGAGTTGACGAAGTGGAAGGTGGTGCCCCCCAGTCGCTCCCACGGGTCACGCTTCTCGTGGGTCAGGACGAAGACCGGCGTGTGGAACGGCGCATTCTCCGGCCACATCTGCTCACCGGCGTCGAACATGCGCTTGCCCATCACGTTCGCGCCGGTGCGCAGATGCGTCTGTTGCGCGATGTCGTTGTCGCGCCCTTCCTCGCCGCCCGCGCCCATGGTCAGGTTCTCCCGGAAGAACCGGGTGGGGAAGACCCATCGCTGCAGTTCCATCCACTGCCGGCCCATCAACTCCCCGATCGACGCGGGGGCGATGAACCCGTCCAGCGACATGGACACGCTGAAGAAGACCCGGCCGGCCATCAGCGCGCCTCTGTCTTCTGCAGGACCTCGCTGACGTAGGCCGCGAGGTTGTTCAGTGTCTGCCGACCACCTTCGACCGCGTGGTACTTCTCGACCGCCTCGTCGCGGAGCGCCTTGGTGGGAAAGACCGTGTGCAACTGGATCCGGGTTGCCGGGCCGTCGGGGGCGAACGTCACGACCGATTCGAAGGCGTTCGGATCGTCCTGGGATTCGCCGTGGCGCAACGTGATCCGCTCTGGCGGGGTGATCTCGGTCCAGGAGATCCATTCCTGGTATTCCGTCCCGTCCGGTCCGTGCATGACGAAGTCCCAGTCCCCGCCGACGCGGAACTCGAAGGCTCGCGTGGTGGTGGTGAACCCATCGGGCCCCCACCACTGCGACAGATGCCGGACTTCGGTGAACGCTTCGAACACCAGCTCCCGCGGAGCGCTGATGATCCGGGTGACCACGATCTCGCGCTCGGCGGTCGGCGATTGGGTGGCCGTGTCCTGCTCCGTTGTTGCCATTCCTCACTCCTCCTGTTGTGTCTGCATGAGGTTCTGCACGTATGCGTCGAGCCGGTCGAAACTCTCGTTGAAGAACCGTTCGAATCCGCCGGTCCACTCGTGGACGCCGCGCAGTCCGCGCGCGTCGAGCCCGTACAGGCGCTGCTTGCCGGCTTTGCGGTCGCGCACCAGCCCGACCTCCCGCAGCACCCGCAGGTGCTTGGATGCCCCCGGTTGGGACATGCCCAATTGTTGGGCCAGTTCGGTCACGGGTCGCTCGCCGGCCCGCAGCAGCACCAGGATGTCCCGGCGCTGCGGCTCGGCGATCGCGTTGAAGACGTCCGATGTCGTCGCTGCTCTCGCCATGCGGCTCATCATATGCCGATATCGGTATGCGTCAAGACGTCGAGGGATCGGGTACGGCGAGGCGCCCGGGTCGACCGGCTGGACCGGGTGGGTATCCGGCCGAAGAGATTGGTCATCCTCAGGTCAGAGCACCGGCTCCCGTCCTGGGCGGAGGGCCCAAGTTGAGCTTCAGTCGGCGTCATAGCGCAGGCTGGACAACGCTTTTGGCTGCGTTTGGTTCAACGCCAACGGGTTGAGTTCATCACATTGACCTCGATAGTTAGGTGTGCCTAATCTAAGCCGTCATTTCCCAGGAGTGATCACACCGAAAGCGGGTCAGCGATGTCCGTTCCCAGTCCCCACATCGATGGGACCCTGCTGTCCGCCGTACCGGCCCCGTCGACGCCGTTGGGTTCGTTCGCGGACAGCGCGGTTGCCTTTGCCATGTGGGCGACCCTGATGGGGTTCGTCGGACTGGTGGCGCTGATGCTGGTGTCGACCGGCCCCGCGGCCCGGCGGATCGGCGCGGAGACCTGGGGCCGCGTCACCGTCCGGCCGGCCCGTGTCGCCGTCGTGCTCGGGCTGCTGGCGGTCCTGGCGGTGCTGACCGACCTGGCCCGTGGCGCGTCGAAGGCGGGCGGTTTCGACTACGGCGCCGCGTGGGACACGTTGTTCGACGGCACCAACTCGGGCCGGTTGTCCGGCCTCGAGGTGACCTTCTCGGTGGTCGGGGCGGCCCTGATGCTGCCGTTCACGGTCCGCCGCTTCGCCGCGCGGCCCAGACCGACGTGGCTTCTCGGCCTCAGCCTGACGGCCGGGGTGATTGCCCTGGGCGCCACGAAGTTCCCGTCCAAGACGCCGACGAACTGGGGGCGCACCGCCTTCGACACCCTGGTCTGGATGTTGCACCTGATCGGAGGCGCCGTGTGGATCGGCGGTGTGGCCGGGTTGCTTCTGCTGGCCCTGCCCGGCGCTGTCCGACCGGCCGAACGCGGCGAGTTCTGGGCACCGGCGATCCGCCGGTTCTCGATCGCCGCGATGACGTGCGTCGGGGCGCTCGTGCTGTCCGGGCTGTTCCTGTACTGGGGGCACGTCGACGGACCCTCCCAGCTGTTCACGACCATGTACGGGCGGGTGCTCGGGGTGAAGATCCTGATCTTCGGTGTGGTGCTGTTGCTCGGCGTGGTCAACCAGTTCTGGCTGCACCCCCGGATCGAGGCGCTGCGCGTCGCCGGGGACGAGAGACCCCTCCGCATCATCCTGGCCCGGCAGTTCCCACTGGTGGTGGCGGTCGAGGTGCTGCTCGGGCTGGCGGTGCTGTTCGTGGCGCCCTTCCTGCACGGCTCGGCCCGGAACCAGGCGTTCCAGGCGGCCGTCGCGCAGCAGGCCACCGCGGCCATCGGCCAGCTGCCGAGGATCCCGGCCAAGGTGGTCACGCCCTCGACCTGGGTGTGGGGGACGATCGAGACCGTCGTCGTCATCGTCGTGATGGTCGCCGGATACCGGTTCTCCGGACGCATGGCCAAGCGTCGTGTGCTGTCCAACCCACTCGGCCCGGGTGGCCGCGCAAGCCGTGAACTGCTGTCCGAGGGGTCGCACTGAGCACCTGGGTCGAGGGCTCACGGCTGCGGGAGCTCGCACGGGCTCCGTCCTGATGTCGGTGGGTTGAGGAACACTGCCGGACTATGGAAACGATCCTCATCCCGCCTCTGCTGTGCTCCCCGAAGGTGTATGCGCCGATCCTGGACACCGTGTGGTCCCACGGTTCGGTGGTCGTGGCCGACACGCTGCACGACGAGACGATTGCCGGGATGGCCACCCGGATCCTTCGGGACGGTCCGGCCCGGTTCGCCCTTCTCGGGACCAGCATGGGCGGGTACGTCGCCCTGGAAGTGATGCGCCAGGCTCCGGGGCGGGTCGCCGGGCTGGCTCTGGTCAGCACCTCCGCGCGGGCCGATTCCGACGAACAGCTCGCCGCTCGCCGCAGGCAGTCCCAACTGGTTGAACAGGGTCACTTCGGCAAGCTCGTCGATGCCGCCTTCCCCGGGCTGGTGGCCGAACGCAACGAATCGGACCCGAACCTGTTGCAGGCCTGGCGTTCGATGGCATCAACCGTCGGACCCGACGGCTTCCTGCGGCAGCAGGCCGCGGCCATGGATCGCAGCGATGCCCGCGACGTCCTCCCGGACATCACCTGCCCGACATTCGTCATCCATGGGGCGCAGGACCGGCTCATCCCGATGGACGCCGGACAGGAGCTCGCCGACCTCGTTCCGACCAGCACGCTGCGAATCATCGAGGATGCCGGCCACTTCCTCTTCCTCGAACGACCCGATGAGCTGACCGCGATGGTCGAGGAATTCCTCGGAGCGGTCCGGTTCTCCTCCCGTTAGCGCACGCGCGTCCCGTTGGGCCCGACCTACCAGCGAGGACAGAGGTCCGGGTGGAGTCAGCCCGGCCCGGTTCGTCCGCGAGTCGCGGTGCGGCCGGTACCGGCCCGGGTCGCCAGGGCGGCCTTGAGCAGTCCCGTGGCCAGACACGCTCCAGTTCCTTCGCCGGCGCGGATCCGTAGGTCCAGCAACGGTTCCTGACCCAGTTCGTGCAGCACCGCGCGGTGTGCGGCTTCGCGGCTGCGGTGCCCGGCGATCAGGTGGGCCGCGACGGCCGGATGCATCCTGACCGCGAGCAGCGCGGCGACCGAGGTGGCCAGGCCGTCCAGGATCACCGGGACCCCGCTGCCTGCGGCGCCGAGTACGACACCGGTCAGGACCGCGAATTCGGGGCCGCCCAGGGCCGCCAGGGCGGTCATCGGATCGGACAGCCCGTCGCCGTGGACGGTGCGGGCGCGGGTCAGGCTCCGGCCGATCAGGAGCTCCTTGCGGCGCAGCATGTCGGTGTCGGCGCCGGCGCCGAGTCCGACGACGTCGGCCGCCTCCAGGCCCAGCAGCACGGCGGTCAGCGCGGCGGCGACGGTGGTGTTGCCGATGCCGACCTCGCCCAGCGCGACGGCCCCGCTGCGGGTGGCCTCCTCACCCACGCCGCGGCCGAGGTCGATCAGCCGCCGCACGTCCAGCGGGTGCAGGGCGTCGGTGGTGACCAGGTCACCGACCGGGTGCAGTGGGCGGGCCGGCACCGGGCCGGGCAGCGGCAGTCCGTCGATGCCGGCGTCGACGAGAACGATCTGCATACCGGTACTGCGGGCCGCGGCGGTCCCGGCCGCTTCTCCAGCCACGGCCGCGGTCATCACTTGGCGGGTCACCGTCCGCGGATAGGCCGACACCCCGAAAGCCGCCACCGGGTGATCGGCGCCGACCAGGACCAACGTCGCGGCCCCCAGATCGGGCCGGCGGAGCGCGGTCAGCCGGTCGAGGGCTCGATCCAGGACGCCCAGCGAGCCCGGTGGGGTGAGCAAGGCGTCGGAGTGGTCACGAGCAGCCACCACGGCCTGCTGATTCGGGGCTCGGAGGTGCGAACGCGGCGGTCCCGGAGTGCGGCCCGGCTCGGTTGGCCACCGTTCCTGCAGGACCACGTCCGACAGCGGTGACTTCTTCGACCATCCGGCTCGTTCCAGTCCTGGGGTGGGTGGTCGCTCGTCGGGCCAGCCCAGGCACAACCAGCCGAGCGTGACCACGCCGTCGGGCAGGTGCAGCAGACCGGCAAGATCGGCCGGTTCGAACAGGGTCACCCAGCCCAGGCCAAGGCCTTCGGCGCGGGCCGCCAACCAGATGTTCTCGATCGCGCAGGCGCACGACCACAGGTCCGCATCCGGGAAGGTGGCGCGGCCCAGCACTCCGGCCGCCGGGCTCCGGCGGTCACAGGCGATGACGACACCCAGCGGCGCCGCCCGGATACCTTCCAGGTGCAGATCCAGCAACTGACGACCGGAACTGTCGTCGAAGGCGGCCGCCTGGACCAGACGTTCCCGATCGGCGAGAACCGCTGCCCGCTCCCGGGTCTCGGCGTCGCGGATGACGATGAAGCGCCACGGCTGGGAATGCCCGACCGACGGTGCCGCGTGCCCGGCGGCCAGGACCCGATCCAGCACGTCCTGGGGAACGGGATCGGGCCGGAACCGGCGCACATCCCGCCGGGCCCGGATCACCTCGTACACGGCATCCCGGGCGTGCTCGGGGAACGCCCACCCGGTGGGATCCTCGGCTCGCTGGGCAGCCGAGGTCCGGTCACCGATCAGCGGGACCGGACGGGACCACCTGGCGCCGTCCGTCCCGTTCGTCGTGTCACTCATCGGACCACCATCCCATTCCCGGGACGGTCGGATGATCGCCAGGACGCCGAGCTGCCCACGGCGCCTTCAGTCGGGCTCGGTGACCAGCCGCGGTGGCTTGGCACTCCATGGGTGCAGGTTTTGGACAACTTCGGCATAGAACACGTTGGCTATGTCTTGCACGGACTTGATGAATCCGCCCGGAGCGGCCGCTCGTTTGGATCCGATTTGTGCCTCCATGACCACTTTGAATCCGCGTATGTCGCGGCCATCCGCCGGCAGGAGGCTGTCGGGGTTCTTCCTCAGAGCTCCCATGAGTTGGGCCGTCGAGGCTCCCCGGCCGCCGGCCAATGCGGCTTCGATTCTGAGACTGTCACGCGACTCGTCCGGAAGTTGTCGGAGGAGCCATTTCACACGTGTCGTTGGCCGTCCCTCTCGGGGCGCATCTATCTGGATCGAGCACCCAACCCGCTCGGCCCGCAGATCGGCACTGACGACGATGAGGTCGACCGCTCCGGGCACGCGCAAGGTGCCGAACAGCAGACCCGAGTCGGCCAATTGCTGGCACCGCGTGGCTGCGTCGGCCGCGTTGCGCGGCGGGAGCGCCTGGACTTGGACCCCCAGCAGGACCGAGAGTTCGAAGGCCACTCGCTGGATCAGCTGGTCGAACCGATTGCTGACCTCCACGGTGTTCTTGTCACCGCTGCGAAGAGTCTTGGCCTTCACCGCGTCACGTACCCCGACCCACCGAGGTCCCATGTCGTTGAAGCCCGGAAGTCCCGCCCGTGGATGCTTCATATACCGGACGAATTCTTCCAGAACACGACGTTGAGTGGGATCGGCCACCCCCCGATTCTTGAGCAGGAGGAGGGCGTCGGTGCGTATCTGGTCCCAAGACAGATGCGCCAGCTTCACTTTTCGGAGTTTGCGCCGGTCGATGGCGACCGGGCTCTCATCCGACCCGCTCAACTCATTGCTGATCGTGACGACCGCGTCGTACCCCTTGTCGCGAGCGATGTCGACGTAGCTGTCGACCTGCTCGAGCCTCAACTTTCCGACGCCGGTCTTGACCTCGACAAGGGCTTGCCAGGTTCGCTGGCCGCGCCTCACCCTGATGACTCCGTCGGGGCGGTACGCCTCTTCATCGTGTCCGAATGGCACCTCGATGAAGGTCTCAAGCGTACCGGCAGGGGCGCCGCAACGGGATATCAGGACACGACCGAACTCCTTGACGAGAGTCATGACAGCAAGGAGGGCCGACGTCGCCCGGCGCTCCTGTTCCTCACCACTTCCGATACCAGCCACGGGAAACAGGCGGGCCTGCTGCCAGTCGGTCCCATCTTCGGTCGGAATCGTCGCGCCCCAGTCGGCCGGCATGCGTGGGGCCCTGATCGGTCGACGGACCGAAATCCGCTTCGCGATCGGTCGTGCTTCATCCGAGGCGGCCTCTTCAAGCGACTCGCGGGTGGACTGGTCGATCTCGTCGGGCAATGCTTCCGGCGGCTCGGGGACAGCCTCGACACTCGTTGCTGTGACTTGTTCTTCTACCTCGATCCCATGCGCGCAGAGCAAGGCGGCCAACCCGCCGTCGTACCCCTGCCCAACCGCCCTGACGCGCCAATCGCCGTTCCGGCGATAGAACTCCCCGAACAGCAGGGCGGTCTCCGTGCTGGCACCCTCGATCGGGAAGCTCAGGAGATCGTGAGCGTCCGCTGTCCGCTGCAAGCGGAGCGACAAGACTGTGGCATCCCCGAAAGTAACCTCGGAGAGAGGGTCCAGACTGGCGGCCAAGACTATGCTCCGGATGTCATCCGGAACATTGTCCAGTTCAAGGGTGACGACGTCGGCAGAGATTCCGTCGTTCGCGTCCGCGGGTTCGTCGGCCTCGGAGCGGACCTTCTCCCGGAGATGAACAGCCCCTCCGAGCGCCACGGGCTGGTTGTAGAAGACAAGGTCGTCATCGCTTCTGACTTTGCCGCTCTCGCCAAGCAGCAGGACGCTTACGTCCGCAGCCACGGGTCTACCTTCAGCACCACCTGACTCCAGGACGACAGTGACCGAGCCCAGCTCGGCGTCCAACTCTCGCAAACCAACGTTCGCGCCTTTGGCCAATCGCCGGGGCGTCTCATCGCTCTCGCTCACTTCCGAAGCATCACACGTTGGCTGCCTCAAACCCTCCATTTCGCCGACGTCGACGACGTCTCGTGTCTGTGGTTGCAACCACAGACGTCGATCACGGGGCACTGTCGCCCGTCACCAGCAGCGCCACAACAGTAAGGCGATCCTGACGGTCGCCCTCCCATGTGTTCCGTGAGCGACCGGATCAGGCGCCCGGGGGTTGGCGTCGCCGGTGACCGACCGCCAGGGCCGCCGCGCCGAAACCGACGCACAGCCCTCCGTCGACCCAGGGTCGGGGATTGCGGACATCGGGCCGTTTGCCGAACGACATCGTGTCGAGCAGCAGCCGGGGTGCGTCGGCCCGCGGTTCGAACCCACCGAACACCACCCGCATCGTGCCCTTGCCGAGGCTGGTGAAGTCGACTCGGAAGACGAATGGGGTCGTCGGCATCATCGGGTGCAAGGGCAACCCGCGCCGCATCGCGGGGATCGGCGTCAGCAGACGCAGCAGCAGGCGGCCGCCGCGGACGCTGACCTCCGCTCCGGCGCCCAGGAACAGCCGGGTGAACAGGTTCGTGACCGGCCCGGGGTCCGGGCTCTACCAACCGCAGATCCGGCTCCAGACCTCCGGATGCGTCGGAAGATCGGTGCGGATCGGGTCGTCCGGCAGATCGAGCAGGCGACGCAGCAGGGCCACCCCCAGTGGATCCGGCGCGCCGCGGCCGTCGAGGCCACCGGTGTTGCCGAGCACCACGACCCCGACCCGGTCGTCCGGCGCCATGATCATCTGGGCCAGGAAGCCGGACACGATGCCGTCGTGGCCGACGGCGCGATGGCCGTCCTCGGCGCCGAGGAGGAAGCCCAGCCCCATATCCGGCACCCGCGGATCGGGCTGGAAATGGGGCTCGAACATCGTCGTCACGGTGTTCGGCGTCAGGCCCGTGCCGTGTCGGTTGGAACCGCGGTTGAGCAGAGCCGCCACGTAGCGCGCCATGTCCGCGGTCGTGGAGTACGCGGCCCCGCCGCCCACCGCCCGCACGTCGCGCGGGCCTGACGGGCCGGAGCCCGGGACCGCAGCATGTACCCGGTGGCGAGATTCGCCCGCACCCTAGCTGTACTGCCCGGGGACGTTGGTCAAGCGGCTGATGGGAGGGATCTTGCCGATTGCGGTGTGGGGCCGGTGGTGGTTGTACTCGTGGAGCCAGGCCGGTAGGGCTTTGCGCCGGACTGTTTCGGAATTGTAGAACCGGCGAAATGCCCAGCCTTGGGCCAGGGTGCGGTGGAACCGCTCGATTTTGCCGTTGGTCTGCGGCCGGTAGGGGCGGGTCCTTTTGTGGACGATCCCCAGTTCGGCGCAGGTGTCGCGCCAGAGGTGACTTTTGTAGCAGCTGCCGTTGTCGGACAGGACCCGCTCGGTGGTGACACCGCGGGCAGCGAACCAGGCAACCGCGTTGCGCAGCACGGCCACCGCGGTGAGAGCGGTTTCGTCGTCGTGGATCTCGGCGTAGGCGACGCGGGAACAGTCGTCGATCACGGTGTGCACGAACGCCGTCCCCATCTTTGGGTTGTGGTGGGAGTTGCCGGCCTTGCCCGAGGTGTCAGAGCGATTCTTGTTCCCTTGTTGACGGCCGACGTATCGCCAGCCGCCGCCGTCGGGGACGTTGCCCAGCTTCTTGACGTCGACGTGCAGCATCGATCCGGGGTGGTCGTGTTCGTAGCGTCGGATCGGTTCGCCGGTGGCCCGGTCCACATGTGAGAGCCGGTTGAGTCGGCAGCGGGTGAGCACGGCGTGGACGGTGGAGGCGGCGACACCGACCTTGTCGGCGATGGCCACTGGGCCCAGGCGTTGCTTCCACCGCAGGTGCACGATCTTGCGGACGGTGGGTTGAGGTGTTTTCGTCGGTTGGTGGTGCGGAGGGACGAACGATCGGTCATGCCGGCCGGGCCGCATTCCCGGTACCGCTGGGCCCAGCGGTTGGCCGTGGGCCAGGACACGTCAAACCGTTCGGCGGCCCGGGCCACCGACCACCCCTCCTCGACGATGAGCCGGCCGATCTTCAGACGTGCGCGAGGGGTCAGTGCAGCATTAACGTGGGACACGAAGACCTCCGGTGTCGTGGGGCGGTTTCTAGACAGCTCCACTCCACGCCCGGAGGTCTTCCCGATCAACAACCGTCAGATCGTGTCGTCACACGAGTTCAACCAACGTCCCCGGGCAGTACAACTAGCTCATCGCTGCCCGCTCACGGCCATCAGGTCCGGCTGCCGGCGGCGAGTACCGGCGTCCGGGTCGACCTGAGTGCCGATGTCGGCTTGCCACAGAACGCTTCCTTGCGCTGAGCGGTAGTCCATCGAAGTGGATTGCGGTGACCTCCCCGGCCGGGTTCCGGCCGAACACCACGCTGGCCGCTGCCATGCCGTACCGGGAGAGATCGACCCGGAAGACGTACGGGTCGGTGTCCTCATCCGGGTGCAGAACGAGACCTCGATACAAACCGGGAAGTGGGCTCAGGGTCCGCAGCATCAATCGGCCATGCCGGACGAGTACCACCACCCCGGCTCCGAGCAAGGACCACGCCTGCATATCGGTCGGCTGAGCCCGGGGCCGGTACGGGCCGCACAGACCACGCCAGATCTCGGGCCGATGCGGCACATCCGTGCGAACGGCCGCCGGCGGGACATCGATCAGATCGCCGAGCAGTTGCCCCGTTTCGGCCGTCAGCCACGTCGCTGCGTTCCTGGACCCGTTCGTGAAGGCCACCACCCTCGCGCGATCGTCGGGCGCGACAAAGATCTGCGAATTGAACCCTGGAAGCACACCTTGGTGTTCGGCGACGGCGTGCCCACCCATGTCGACCCGGAAGAAGGACAGACCCAGGCCCGGGATACGGGGATCGGGCTGGTACTGGGCGGTGAACATCATGACGAGCGATTCCGGTTCCAGGATCGCGCCACGCTCGCCCGCCCCGCGGTTGACCAGGGCGGCGACGTACCGGCTCATGTCCTTTGCGGTGGAGTAGATCGAGGATGCGGCCGCCGTCACCCACTCTCGATCGCTCACTGCCACAGCGCCCCTGGATCGAGCCGGTAGCCGGTCGCGAGGCGCGCCCGGAACCGTTCCGCGCGCAGAAGATCGGTGTCCTCCATGGCCAGGGGCACGAAGACGTTCTTGCGAAGGTAGTCGGCGAGCGGCTGACCACTGACGTGCTCGACGATCTGGCCGAGGGTGGCAAACCCGTGATCGCTGTAGGTGCAGATCGTCCCCGGTTCGGCCGCCAGCCGGAGAGCTCCGTGGTAGTACTGCGCCGGCGTAGGGACCGGCTTTCCGCGGGCGAAGCTCTCGCCGAACTAGCCACTGCTGACCATGCGCCACGGATGCACCCACTCGGGTATCCCAGCGGTGTGGGTCAACAGCTGCCGCACGGTGGCCGGTCGCCAGTTCGGGTCGGCGAGCACCAAGCGGTAGGCGCTCAGGTAGTCATTGGCCGGTCCAGGTCCAGCCATCCTTTCTCCCACAGCTGCATCACGGCGATCGCCGTGAACGTCTTCGAGATGGACGCGATCCGAAGACCGTGTTCTGGGTGACTGCCGACCTGGCCTCGATGTTCGCGAATCCCTGGCCGTGGAGGGGCTCCACCTGCCCGTCCCGTACCACGCCGACCGCCAGGCCGACGGTCGGCCAACGGCTGCGGATCGCATTCATCCGGGCCTCGAGCTGATCTGGCGCCGCCTCTCGTGAGAGCGGCGATCCCGGGGGCCAACCCCGGTGGCCACCGGAATGCAGGGTTTTGGCCACTACGACCCTGCGGCGGACGGCGCGGATCCGGAGGAGGCGAAGGACCCAGCCCGGGAGGCTGAAAGTCCCTATCGTCCTGGAAACGACACCCGCCTCAACGAGAGAAGACGACCTGGCCCCGGAGAAGCGCTGCGGAGTGACTCAGTGGCGGCCGTTGAGCACACGGACCACCTGGTCGTAGTCGCCGCGCTCGGCGGCGTGGCGCAGGAACTTGACGTTGTCGACCAGGATCTCCCCGGGATTCTCCTGTGCCTCGAGCAGACGGATGGTCTCGTCGGCGAAGTCGTCCAGCGGCATGGCGTCTTCGCTCTCCTGCAGGTTCATCAAGGTGGTGCGCACGGCCGGCGGCACGATCTCGATCACCTCGATGTTGGTGTCGGCCAACTGCAGTCGGATGCCCTCGGACAGCATGTGGATCGCGGCTTTGGTGGCGTTGTAGGTCGGTGTCTGGGCCAGCGGCACGAACGCCAGGCCAGAGGAGACGGTGACGATGGTGGCCGCGGGCCGGCGGCGCAGGTGGTCGATCAGGCCGGCGAAGAGCCGGATGGGCCCGAGCAGGTTGGTGGTGACGGTGCGCTCGGCGATGTCCAGGAAGCCCTCGCGGCGGTGCCAGTCCTCGGGTTCCATGATCCCGGCCATCGCGATGACCATGTTCAGGTCCGGATAGCGATCGACGACCTCGACCGACGCCGAGGCGATGCGGTCGGGGTCGGCGGTGTCGATCTGCACCGTTCCGAAGCCGTACTCGGTGGCGAGTCGGTCGAGCAGCGCCGTGCGGCGGCCACCGATGATCACGGTGTTGCCCTTGGCCTGTAGGCGGGCGGCCAGCGCCAGACCGATACCGCTGGTCGCGCCGGGGATGAAGACGGTGTTGTTGGTGATGTTCATGTCGCCCACGATGCGCGGATCGGCCGGTGGTTGAAATGGGTCTGTCCAGAGGGGGATCGGCAATCACCTGGTGATCCCGGGAATCGACGCCGATCATGGGGTCATGCGTGCAACCGAACTGGCCGAGTTCCTGCGCCGCCGACGTGAGGCCCTCCGCCCGGAGGACGTAGGCCTGGTGACCGGCTCCCGACGGCGCGTCGTCGGGATGCGACGCGAGGAGGTCGCGGCTCAGGTCGGCATGTCGGTCAACTACTACACCCGGCTGGAACAGGGCCGCGGGCCGCAGCCGAGCATCTCGATGCTGGGCGCCATCGCCCGCGCGATGCGGTTGACCAACGACGAACGCGACTACCTGTACCGGGTGGCCGGCCACGCCGCGCCCGACCGGGCTCTGGAGAGCGCCCACGTCGCCCCCGGACTCCTGCGCGTTCTCGACCGTCTGCACGACACCCCGGCGCTGATCCTGAGTCCGTTGCTGGAGACCCTGGTCGCGAACGACATGGCAATCGCCCTGTTCGGCGACCACACGGCTCGTACCGGGCTGGACCGCTACGACGTGTACCGCTGGTTCACCGACCCGGCCGCGCGCGAGGTCTACCCGGCGGCCGACCACGAGCGGCAGAGCCGCGCCGTCGTGGCGAATCTGCGAGTGGCCTACGGCCAGATGGGCCCACGATCTCGCGCGGCCGAGATCGTGCGCGTCCTGCAGAACCGGAGCCCGCAGTTCGCCGCGCTGTGGGACCGGCACGAGGTGGCCCGGCGCTTCGAAGATCACAAGGTGCTGATCCACCCGCAACTGGGCCCCCTCGAACTGGATTGCCAGGCCCTGTTCACCGAGGATGGTGCGCAGACCCTGCTGACGCTCACCGCCGCCCCCCGATCGGCCGCGAGTGAGCAGCTGGCCCTGCTGGCCGTCGTTGGTGCACAACCCTTTTGACGCGCGGCCCGGCGCGGGCGATCAGCGGGTCGAGCGCAGCGTCTCGAGAATCTCGCCGCTGGTGGCGGTTTCGCCCAACTTGGGGAAGACGCGCTCGACACTGTGGCGGTGGGCCGCGTCGTCGAAGTCCGTCATCGCGTCGGTGGCCAGCACGACGTGGTAGCCGTGGTCGGAGGCCGACCGCGCGGTGGACTCGACCCCGGAGCTGGTGGCGATGCCGGCCAGCACGACCTGGGTGACGCCGAGATCCCGCAGCACCGTGTCGAGACCGGTGTCGTGGAAGGCACTCCGGCGCCGCTTCGAGATCAGGTGATCACCGGGTTGCACGTCGAGCTCGTCGACCAGCTCCGTCCAGCGGGCCGGCAGATCGAACCTGGTCCCGGAGCCGCCGGTCGCAGTGCGCCCGGGTGGCCGTCCGGTGACGTTGACCAGGATCACCGGCAGTCCGTGACGGCGGAACTGCGCGGCCAGTGCAGCCGAATTCTGGACGACGGTGGCGACCGCATCGTTCTTGCCGGTCTCGACGATCCCGCGCTGCAGATCGATGACGACCAACGCGGGGGTGGGGTCGATGGTGGTGACGGGCATGGGTTGCCTTTCGGTGGTGGGTGGGTCGGAACAATGGAAGCGTCAACTGCGAACGGTTGCGCGGCGGGGAGTCTCGTGAGTTCAGTCGGAGCGCGCGACGGCTCGATCCGGCCGGTCGCCGGTGACCGGCCGGGCACCGCGGAGCAGTGACGCGACGGCGGCCAGCAGGGCCAGGACGGCGGCGAAGGCGAACACGACCAGGAGCCCGGAATGGAATGGTCCGGAAATGAGGCCGGGGAAGAACTCCCGGCCGGTGAGGGTCTGCTGCTGCGAGGAGGTGAGGGTGGACAGCACGCCAGAGGGCTGCAGCAGGTGCTGGATCGGGTTGACACCCAGCTGAGCGGCGAACAGCGATGAGACCGGAGGGAGCGAACCGACCTGGGCCGCGGTAGGGGCCGGAACCCCCTGCTGTTGCAGGCCGGCGGTGAGGGTGTGCGGCAGGTTGCTGGCCAGTCCGGCGATCATCAGGGAGAAGAAGACGGCGATCGACGCGGCGGTGCCGGTGTTCTGGAACGTGGCGCGCATCCCGGAGGCGATCCCGCGCTGGTGGGCCGGCACGCTGCTCATGATCGAGGACGAGTTCGGCGACGCGAACATGCCGGAGGCGATCCCGTTCACGGCGATCAGGACGGCGAAGACCCAGTAGGAGAAGTCGGTCGGTATCAGCATCAGGCCGAGGAAGCTGACCCCGAACAGCACCGCGCCGGCGGTGGCCAGGCTGCGCGACCCGATCCGGTCGGACAGGTACCCGGACAACGGGCCGGCCACGAGGAACCCGGCGGTGAGGGGCAGCAGGAAGATCCCGGCCAACAGGGGAGTGTCGTTGTAGTCGTAGCCGTGCAGGGGTAGCCAGATGCCCTGCAGCCAGATGATGAGGATGAACTGCAGGCCACCGCGCCCGATGGAGACGAGCAGCCCGGCGATGTTGCCGGCCGTGAAGGCCCGGATGCGGAACAGACTGAGCTGGATCATCGGTGCGGTGACCCGGCTCTCGATCATCACGAAGGCCACCAGCAGGGCGAGGCCGCCCCCGATCAGTACGAGCACCGTCGGGCTGGTCCAGCCCATCGTGTGGCCGCCGTAGGACTGCAAGCCGTAGGTGGTGGCGACCAGGATCGCGCTCAGCCCGACGGCGAAGGTGATGTTGCCCCACCAGTCGATACGTCCTGGTTGCCGGTGGCCGTTGTCGCGCAGGGTGCGGTAGGCCCAGATGGTGAAGAACACCCCGACCGGCACGTTGACCCAGAACACGGCCCGCCAGTCCAAAGCCGCCAGCAGACCACCGGCCAGCAAGCCGATGAATTGCCCGGCCAGCCCGGCCACCTGATTGATCCCGAGCGCGAACCCGCGCTGATCCGCCGGGAAGGCGTCGGTCAGGATGGCGGCGGAGTTGGCCTGCAGCATCGAACCTCCGGCGGCCTGCACGAACCGCCAGCCGATCAGCCACATCGCCGCGTGGGTCCCGTCGAACGGGTCGAACGACAGCAGGATCGACGCGATCGTGAAGACCGCGAACCCGCCGTTGTAGATGCGGACCCGGCCGAACATGTCACCCAGCCGACCGACCGTGGCGACGAGCACCGCCTGCACCAACCGGTAGCCCATGATCATCCACAGGAGGTAGGCGATGTTGCCCTCCGCCAACGGATCCAGGTGGATGCCGTTGAAGATCGACGGCAGGGCGATCAGCACGATGGACCCGTCCAGTGCGGACATGAACACCGCGGCCGTGGTGTTCGTCAACGCTGTCCACTTGTAGCGGTCCTTCTCGCCGCGGCCGGTCTTCTCGGCCCCCTGTTTTGCGCGCGCCAGATTCATCCGGGTCTCCGTGTCTTCGTCGTTTTCGGTCGTGCCCGAACGACCAGGTGGTGTGGCCCGCCGCGATCAGAGGTCGCGGGCCAGACGTTCGATCAGGGGCGCGGCGGCCAGCAGCCGCTTCATCTCGGTCGCGGTGAAGCCCTCGGTCAGCACGTCGGCCAGTTGTCGGCTACGGGTGTTTCGCTTGCCCTGCAACAAGATCTGTCCAGCCGGAGTGATCGACAGCATCACCCGCCGCCCGTCCGCGGGGTCGCTGTCCCGGCGCACCAACCCCCGCCGCGTCAGGGCGGCCACGGTCGTGTTCATCGACTGGGGGCTGATCTGGGCCGCCCGCGCCATCTCGGCCGACGTCGACAAGCCGGCGTCGGCCAGCCTCTTGAGCGCGGAACGCTCCGGCGTCGTCAGGTCGTCGTCGGTGGGTAGTTGGCGGACCCGCCGCACCAGCACGCCAACGCTGGTCAGCACCGCGTCGGCGACCGCCAGGGCGTCAACATCATCAGGCATAGTGATCAGGTTACCTGATCACTATGCCTGATGGCAATCACGAGCCTGGGGGCGGGCTGTCCCGCGGTCAGGCGAAGTTCGCCCCGGCATTGCACACATTGTGGTTCTGCGAGCTGTTCGGCGAATACGCCCATTGGTCGTAGTGGTTGGTCACGGCCGTGCCCGCGCTGTCGTACCAGTTGAGCTGGAGCAACACGAATGTGTCCAGGGACGTGAATTCCGCACCGATGTAGCCACTCTCGCCGTCGGCATCCTGCACTGACGTCCACCCGGCCGTCTGGTACATCACCGAGGTCCAACTGGTGCTCCAGCGCCCGGCGACCACGTCCGTGTAGAACAGGCCGGTGCGATAGACCTGGCTGGGCGGGTGCATGAAGGAGACCTTGAGGAACACCCGGGCGGGGGCGGTCGACGTGCCGGTCACGTTCGGCAGTCCGGTGCTGCTGATCTTGTAGTAGTACGGGCTGTTGACACCGGTCTGCTGGATGTACCAGCCACAATTGGCCGCCGTGGCCTGGGGTGTCACGGCGGCGGAGGCCGGCACCGTGCCGACACCCATCATGGTTGCGATGATCGCCACCACCGTGAGGAATACCCGCAGGGTCCGCTTCACCGGAGGAGTCCTGGGCTGGGATGCGCGTGCGTTCATGAGATTCGCCTTCCTGGTGTGAGGTCCGGTGAAGCCGATGGCAATCGTTGGGCGGATCGCGCTGATGACGGTTTGGACGACGCCGGACCGCCATCCGTTCCACCGTCCGGCGATCGACGGGAGCGTGGCCAGCGGTTCGGTCCGCGGGGAGACCGGCCCCATCGCCGGACCCGGCATCGCAACGATTCGCCCGATGGGGACTTAAGGCTCTGGTGCCGTTTCGGTCTCGATTCCTAGCGTGAGATCGGGCGGGTCCCTGGTGCCGCCGGCGCCTCCGCCCGGGTTCGCCTGGAGGAGATGAGACAGATGACCTTCGTCGCCGATTCGCCGGTGTGGAAGGGGCGACCGGCCGCGGCGACCGGCCGCGGGCATCGGGGTGCGCTCGTGCTGTCGGCGGTGGCCGCCGGGTTGATGGCGGTGGCCTCGGTCACCGGGCTGGTGTCGCCGGCGACGTACCACGACCCGACGGCGATGGTTTCGATGCTGCGAGGCTTCGACCTGGTCACGGCGGTCTTGGTGGTTCCCGGCCTGATCGGTTCCCTGATCGGTGTTCGACGGGGCTCACTGACGGCCGAGTTGGTGTGGGTCGGTCTGTTGGCGGCGGCCGTGTACACCTATTCCATCTACGTGTTCGGGTGCACGTTCAACGCCTTGTTCCTGGTGCACGTCGGTGTCTTGTCGGCGTCGACGGTGGCGTTGATTCTGGCGCTGGTCCGCCTGGATGTGGCCCGCGTCCGGGTCCGGTTGCGCCCGGCCGCCCCGGTGCGGTGGACCAGCGTGCTGCTGGGCCTGTTGGCTCTCGGGTTGGGCGCGATGTGGGCGGTCTCGTCGCTGCGGTTCGCCCTGACCGGCGCGGCGCCGGTCAGCAGCTCGCTGGTGGAGACCGATGCCATGGTCCACCTGGGGTATGCCCTCGACCTCTCGCTGTTGGTGCCGGCGTACGCGACCGGCGCGGTGCTGCTGTGGCGGCGAGCGCCGTGGGGCCATGTGATCGCGGCGGTCGTGCTGGTCTCGGGCCTCGTCCATCAGGTCGGGTACCTGGTGGCGATGCCGTTCCAGGTGGCGGCCGGCGTGCCCGGTGCGGTGCGGACCGATCTGGCCGAGCCGGTGATCATCGCACTCTTCCTGATCGCCGCCTGGCTTCTGTTGGCGTCGCTGCGCCCGGTGCGCGGCGACGCCGCGGCGGCGTCAACCGGGCCGGTCCGCCCGTGAGGTCGGACCGCGACCGGCCGGTTCGGCGCCGCCGCCTGCGGATGCAGATCAGCGGGGTGGACCGCCGATGGCCCCGTTGCCCGGTGTCGTGATGGCGGCCAATGCGCCGACGGCGGCGCCGAACAACGCCGCCGCGGTGGCCAGGAGCAACCGGCGGGTGGAATGGAGGGTGGACATGGTGACCTCTCTGGAAAACGGTTGGGAAGAAAGGAATGTCAACGCCCGGCCGGCGTGACGGGCTGGTTGGCGCGGATGAGGTCGGCCGGGTCGTAGGTCGACTTGATCTCGCGGAGCCGGGCGTGGATCTCCGGACCGAACAGCGCATCGCCCGACTTCCGCTCCTCGGCGAAGTTCAGGTAGCTGCGGCCCTTCGACCACGGCGCCATGCGGTAGCGCACGGCGGTGATCGCCGCGTGCACGGCTGCGGTGATCTCTGGGGTCGGCGTGATGCCGACGGCGAACAGGGCGACGTCCGCGTCCAGGGCCGCCACCGCGCCTCCGGTCGGCGAGCCCCGGTGGATGGCGCCTCCCAGTTGCCGCAACTCCATCGACAGCAGGGCCGGTCCAGTTGTCTCGGACACGGCGACGAACGCTTCGATCAGGCCGGCGTCCAACCCGTGCAACAACATGCCGTCGCCGACTCCCGGGACCGGCCCGGGCGGATCCATGTGCAGCTGGGACAGTTCGGTGACCGGGGTCGGCCGGAACGTGTCGAGTTCGGGCCCCAGATCCCGCAGCGGGGCCAACAGCTGGTCCGCCGTGCCCGGTTCCAGTTGGCAGGCCGCCTCGACCACGACGAACGAGCGGCCGGCCAGGTGGGGCGGCAGGTCGGGCAGCGGCGGGAACTTGAGGATGCGACCGACCGACGTCACGGTGTCGGGCACGGTGGGCAGCCACGCCCGCCACGCCTGCAGGACCTCGGTGGCCCGCTCGGCCGGGAAGAACAGCACGCCGGCGTAGACCTCGCTGATCGGGAACAGCTGCAGTTCCAGCGCCGTCATGACGCCGAAGCTGCCGCCGCCACCGCGCAGGGCCCAGAACAGGTCCGGGTCGTGCTGGGCGTCGACTCGGCGGTGAACGCCGTCCGCGGTCACCACCTCCAGGGCCAACACGCTGTTGGCGGCCAGACCGTGGGAGCGGGCCAGCCAGCTCAGGCCACCGCCGAGGGTGTATCCGGCGACGCCGACGTCGGGGGAGGAGCCGGCCAGTGCGGCCAGGCCGTGCTCGGCGGCGGCGTTGGTGACGTCCATCCACCACGCTCCGGCCTGGACCCGGGCGACCCGGGTGACCGGATCGATCTCGACGTCTCGCATCAGGCCGGTGCGCACCAGCACGGTCCCGGCGAGATCGCCCAGCGGGGCCGCATTGTGCCCGGTCGATTGGGCCGCCACCCGGAGCTGGCACTGGCGGGCGGCGTTGACGACCGCGACCACGTCGCGCGCGGTGCGGACCTGCGCGACGGCGGCCGGGTGCTGGTCGACGTCCAGGTGCCAGGCACACCGGGCCTCGTCCCAGCCGGGTTCACCTGGGCGCACCAGGCTGCCGTCCAGGTCGACCGCGAGGTCGTCGAGCGTTGTGGCCACAGCGAAGCGAGCACTGTGGGTAACCGTGAACGTCATGAAAGCTGTCCTTCCGGATGAATGGGATGCCGCGTCCGGGTGACGTCGGCGATGTGACCGAGTGGGTAGACGAGGACAAACCAGCGGCGGTTCCCTCGTCGGGATGTTTCCGGTGACCACTCTGGGGCAGGCCAGAGGCCTTTGACATCCCTCGAGCCGGGGGTTGTCCGGCCCGGTCCCCCTACAGATGGGGGGTTGTCGCTCCGCGCGCCGGTTGCCACACTTCTGGGTGACGCTCGGCTGCATCGGGCGCGGACCGGGATACGGGAGGACACCGTGGCCACTTCCACCGAGCGTGACGTCGCGGAATTCGTCGAGGCCTGCGACCGCGGACTCGACGAGGCGTCGATGTTCGCCGAGACGTCCCGTCGCCTGCGCAAACTGGTCCCGTTCGACGGCGCCGCCTGGTTCGCCACCGACCCGGCCACCGTGCTCGCGGTGAATCCGGTCCGCATCGAGAACGTCGAGGACGGTCATTGCTCGACGTACTGGGGACGGGAGTGCAACGTCGAGGACACCATGCTGTTCCGCGACCTCGCCCGCAGCGAGCGGAACGTCCAGACCCTGTACGACGCGACGGGCTCCAACCCGGTCCGCAGCACGCGGTACCGAGAGTTCCTGCAACCGCAGGGATATCGCGACGAGCTGCGCGCCGCGCTGCGGGTCGGCGAATCCACCTGGGGGGTGATCGACCTGTTCCGGGAACGCCACCGCCCGGTGTTCACCGCCGCCGAGGTGGCTCTGGTCCGCGCTCTGGCTCCGACAATGGCCACGGCGCTGCGCACCCTGGCCGGTGTCCGGGCGGCGGCGCCGGCGGTCTCGGCGGCCGGACCCGGAACCGCGCTGTTCGACGCGTCGGGGACGTTGCTCTCGCTGGACGAGGCGGCCGAGCAGCTGTTCGAGGAGGTGGCCGGCCCGACGTGGGCGACCCACCCGCTGCCCATGACACCGATCTACGCCACGGTGGCCCGGGCGGCCGCGGTCCGGGCGGGCCGCGATCGCGGGCCGGCGGCGGTGCGGGTGCGGGCGTTGTCGGGCCGGTGGATCGCCGTGCACGCGTCGTGTCTACGTGGGGCCGACGACCGTCCGGCTCCGACCGCCCTGACCATCGAGCCGGCGAAGTCGGCGCAGATCGCCCCGATCATCGTCGAGGCGTACCGGCTCACCCCGCGCGAACAGGAGATCACCCGGGCCGTGGCCCGCGGCCTGTCCAATGCGGAGATCGCGGCCGATCTGTTCCTGTCCCCGCACACGGTCCGCGACCACCTCAAGGCCATCTTCGGCAAGATCGGGGTGACCAGCCGGGGTGAGTTGGTGGCCAAGCTGTTCGCCGACCACTACGGTCCGGCTGTGCACACCGCCGGGTACCTCGAACACGTCCAGGTCGGTTGACCGATCGACTCAGCGCCTGCCTCCACGCAAGACTCAGCGCCTGCCTCCACGCAAGGACGTGAACCGAGCCGTCACCCTCCGTGGGAATCCAGCGTGTCGACCCTGGCCTGCCACTGTCGCCAGGCCGGTTCGCTGTCGCGGGTGAGGGTGGTGGAGGTGACGCTCAGGTCGGCACTGCGGTCGAGAAGCAGCGCGGCCGAGTAGAGGTACCCCGGGGTCACCCGCGGGCCGGCGAGATCGGTCCGCAGGCCACCGGGCGTGAAGTCCACCGCCTCCAGGATGTCGGCCGCCCGGTTCAGCAACGCGGCCGACAATCGGCTCATGTCAGCGGCGAGCCAGTTGTTGGCGATGATCCGGTGGCGCTCGCCGAGCAGTTCGGCCAGCGGCGAGACCCGCAGCAGGGCGCCGGCCGAATCCCAGCTCGCGGTCATCGCGTCCTTCAGCCAGGCCCCGGTCTGCTCCCCGGACATCGCCTGGCTGCGCAGGTCGTGCTTCAGCTGGGTGAGTTCGGCCGGTTCCGTCGTGCCCTCCATGAACAGCACGCCCGACGTCTCGATGGCCGTCGGGTCGTTGAGGTCCTCGCAGCCGGTGTACGCCGGTCCGCCGCCGGCGGCCGGTCGGAGGTCCGTTCGGCTCCATCGATCGGCCAGCGCCTTGAGCGTCCGGGATGCCCGCAGCACGGCCTCGGCCCGCCGCAGAGGTTCGATGGCGTAGAACTTCTCGTGCTCCCGGTGGAAATGGGCCAGGTTCCGCAGCGCCGCTACAGGGACCGGCGGTCGTGCGGTGGTCTCGGTCATCGGTGCCTCCCGGGCTCGACGCATCCTGGTGTCGACGGCGAGTCTGCGGGAATGCGGCCAGGTGACGACAGGGCCGAACGTCCCCATTCCCCATTCCGGCGGGGGCACGGTCCGGGTGATCCGGATCCGGGGGGCTCGGCGGCCCACCACCGATCCCCGGGCCCGGCCTCGGTCTTGCGCTCACGTCCGCCGGGCGGTGAGCAACAGGTACTCCCACTCCATGGCACCCCCGTCGCCGGCGAACCCGGCGGCGAACGTGAGCAAGGCGCGATCCAGATCGGCCACCCGGCCCGGTTCGGCGGCCAGGCTCCGGTAGACCGCGATGGTGGGCCCGTACTTGGCCTTGAAATACTCCAGCCAGGCCTCGGGGGTGGCAAACCGGTCGACCCTGACCGTCTGCCGACGCGCGGTCACGTCGGTGACCCGTTCCCCCAGCAACCCCCGGACGTGGTCGACGTTCCCCCACAGGGGCGGCGGTTGCGCGCCGGGCGGGGGCGCCGGGGCGAACGGCTTCATCGTGGCGAACATCTGGCCGATGAAGCCCTCCGGGGTCCAACTGATCAGCCCGATGCGTCCACCGGGCCGGCACACCCGGACCAACTCGTCGGCCGCGTCCTGGTGGTGCGGGGCGAACATGATCCCCACGCAGGACAGCACCACGTCGAACCGGGCGTCGGCGAAGGGCAGATCCTCGGCATCGGCCTCCATCCATTCGACGTCGGCGCCGCGCGCGGCGGCACGGGCCCGGCCGTCGGCGAACAACTCCGGGGTCAGGTCCGAGGCCACCACATCCGCGCCGGTCAGCGCGGCCGGGATCGCCGCGTTGCCGGACCCGGCCGCGATGTCCAGGACGTGGTCACCCGGACCGACCTCGCAAGCGGCGACCAGGATCGTGCCCAGCTCGCCGATCACCTCGGTGGCGACCGCAGGGTAGTCGCCCAGCGCCCACATGGCCCGGTGCTTCGCCTTCAGTGCCCGGTCGGATTCGGTCCGGCTGGTTCTCATGGTCTCGGTCATGCCCACTCCTTCGTGTCGGTGACGGGGACCTGAGTCTCGGAGGGCCGGGTTGCAGGCCGCTTGCAGCCACCATGCGACCCCGGTCAGGCCGTCGCGGCCCACTGGCTCAGGGTGCTTCGGGCCACGCCAACGGCCCCGTCGAGGTCCAGCACCGGGCCGGGCGGCGCGTCCAGGTCGAGGCGGACCGGGGATGGCCGGCCCGCGGCCACCAGGCTGCGGTGCAGGATCGCGGCCTGGGCGTGGGCCCCGATCCGGACCAGCAACCGGGCCACGTACCGCAGATTGAGCCACTGCTGGGTTCGGTCGCCCGTGCGGTCCCAGTGGTCGAGGACGTCGACCAGGGCACGAGCCGCCTCTGCCGGGTCGCCGTGCACGGCCCGGGTGGCCGCAGCCTCCATCATGGCGATCCCGTGCCACCAGAAGTTCCGCACCTGAGCGGCCAGTGCCGCTGCCTCGTCCAGCAGCGCCAGCGCCACCTCTGGGTCGGTCTTCTTGCGCACCAGGCCGAGGGCGTACCGGGCCATCGATCGTGCGGTTGGATTCCCCGTCTGGTCCGCCACCTGCACCGATTCCAGCGCGGCGGCGACACCGAGCCAAGGTTCCCGGCGTACGGCGTGGCAGACGGCGACGTAGTAGAGGGTCCAGACCAGCCGCAGCGGGTCGTCACATCGGCGGGCGGTCGCCACCTCCGCCGTCCAGTGCCGCAGCGGGAAGTCAAGGTCGCCCTCGTACAGGGCGACGTCGGCGAGTACGTCGGCCGGATAGGCGATCCGCGCGGTGCCGCGGGCCGGTGATCGGTCACCGGCCCGGGCGGCCAGGTGGCGCGCGCCGGCGAAATCACCCCGGTTCCACGCCCCCCGTGCGGCGACGCCGGCGGCCACCACGAACAGCGGGTGATCGATCGGTGCGATCTGCAGGGCGTGCTCGGCCCAGATCGCCGACTCGTACCCGACCCGCAGATGCAGTACCTCGGCCAGCGAGGTGACCAACCGCAGGGCCAGCTCCGGGTCGTGGTCGGCGACCAGCTGATCGAAGGCGACCCGCAGGTTGTCCCGCTCGGGCAGCGTGCGATCGACCCACGCGCGTTCGTCGGGGCCCTGGACGCCCGCCGCCGCCGCTTCGGCCAACTCGGTGAAGTACGTGGCGTGCCGACGGGCCAGCACCAGATCCTCGCCCCGCTCCCGAAGTCGCTGCCGGCCGAAGCTGCGCAGGGTGGCCAGCATTAGGTAGCGGGTACCGCCCGTGGTGGCGGTGGCGGCCACCATGGACTTGTCGACCAGTCCGGTCAACCGGTCGAGCGCTCCGTCGTCGTCGTGGTCCGGCTCGGAGCAGACCGCCCGCACCGCGGCCAGATCCGCACCGCTGGCGAACACCGACATGCGGGCGAACAGGCGCTGCTCGGCGTCGGTCAGCAACCGGTAGGACCAATCGATGGCCGCGGTGAGACTCTGGTGCCGGGGCTGGACGGTGCGCGGGCCGCCAGTCAGCAGACGACTGTCGTCGAGCCGCTGGGCGACCTCGGCGGCGGTCATCATCCGCATCCGCGCCGCCGCCAGTTCGATGGCCAACGGGAGGCCGTCGAGCCGCCGGCAGATCTCCAGGACGGCGCTCCCGAGTTCCCGACCAGGGTCGAAGCCGGGCCGGCTGCTGCGCGCCCGGTGCACGAACAGCACCGCCGCGGCGTCGACCGACAGCGGCGGCACCGGCCACACCTGTTCCCCCTCGACGCCCAGGGCCTCCCGGCTGGTGGCGAGCACGACGACTCCAGGGCAGTGCGCCACCACCTCGGCCACCAGCCGGGCCGCGGCCGGCAGGACGTGCTCGCAGTTGTCCAGGACGAGCAGCATCGACCGGGCGCGCAAGTACTCGATGACGGTCTGCTCCATCGACCGGCCCTCCCGCTGCTGTACCCCCAACGCGGCGGCGACGGCCTGGCCGACCGGGCTGGTCTCGGCCAGCGGGGCCAGCTCGCAGAGCCACACCCCGTCCGGGAAGTCGGCTCGATGGTGTGCGGCGACCTCCACCGCCAGGCGCGATTTGCCGACCCCGCCCACCCCGGTCAGGGTCACCAGGGGCCCTCCGGAGACGGCCTGACCCAACCGTGCCAGTTCGGTGTCCCGCCCGACGAAGCTGGTCGGTCGACGCGGGAGATTGCCGCCGGTCGGGGCGCGGGACGGCGCGAGTGCCCGGTCGTGGACGAGCACCTGCCGGTGCACTTCCTGGGTCTGCGGTGACGGCTCCACGCCGAGGTCCTCGACCAACCGGGCCCGCAGCCGCCGGTAGGCGTCCAGCGCGTCCGACTGTCGTCCGGTGCGATACAGCGCTCGCATCAGCTGGGCCGTGAGCCGTTCCCGCACCGGGAACCGTCGGACCAGGCCATCGAGTTCGGTGACCACCTCGACGTCCCGGTCCAGCTGCAGCAGCGCCTCGATCCGCTCCTCCACGGCCACCAGGCGCAGTTCGTCGAGCCGGACGATCTCGCTGACCGCGAAGTCGAGGTCGGCGAATTCCGCCAGCACGTCACCCCGCCACAGCGCCAGCGCCTCGTCGAGCACCTCGACGACGCGTTCGTACTCACCCGTTGCCGCGTGGCCACGAGCTATGCCGAGCAGGCGGACGAACTGGGCGGCATCCACCTCGTCGTCGGTCACCTCGAGCGCGTACCCCGGCGTCCGGTAGACCAGGCGGGCCGGGTCACGAAGAGCCGCTCGCAGTCGAGAAACATAGGCGCGCAGCGCATTCAGGGCCTCGGGAGGCGGGTCGTCACCCCACAGGACCTGCGTCAACCGGTCGGCCGAGACGATTGTGCGGGGAGCCACGAGCAACGCCGCCAGCAGCGCACGCGGCTTCGGACCGCCGACGGCGACCGGCGTCTCGTCGGCGGTGACTTCCAGCGGACCCAGGATCCGGAACTGCACGGTTGTCCCTCATTCGTCGAGCGATGCAATCCGATTGCAAGCCGTCACCGCCACCGTAGTCCGACCGACCCTCTCCCGACCGAAGGGAAGAAGACCCCATGGAAGGCATCATCGAGCGTTGCGAATTCTCGGCCGGGCCGGTGCGCTCAGCGCCCGGCTGCGCGACCATGGATGTGCGCCGGGCGGCAGCGAGGACTGATTCCCCCCACCGCAGGAACGATTCTGCGCAGAAAGGCACGCCATGAAACTCGCCGTTGGTCTGACTCCACTGGAAACGCGCCGCGACGTGGTGCTGCACGTCGCGGATCGGGCCGAAGCGCTCGGCTACGACGCGTTCTTCGTGGCCGAGGGGTGGGGGCACGATGCGTCGGTGCTGCTGGCCGAGGTCGCACTCCGGACCAGCCGGATCCAGATCGGCACGGGCGTGCTGAACATCTGGGGCCGCAGTCCGGCCCAGATCGCCATGCTGGCGGCCACCTTGCAGGAGATCTCCGGCGGCCGGTTCGTGCTTGGCCTCGGGGCCGGTAGCCCGGCCCTGGCCGAAGGCCTGCACGACATCGCCTTTCGCGCCCCGGTGGCGCGCCTGGCGGCGGTGACGCGGCAGGTGCGGGCCCTGCTCCAGGGCGGCCGGATGTCACCAGCCGGTGGCGGCCGTGGTCTCCGCCTGGCCCTGGGCCCGTCACACATCCCGATCATGCTGGCCGCCCTCGGCCCGGCCGCGATCCGGGTCGCGGGGGCGCTGTCTGACAGTTGGGGTCCCTTCTTCCTGCCCGTCTCCGCCTTGCCGGACGGGATCCGGCTCCTGCGGGATGCCGCCACCGGCCGCACGGCGCCGGCCGTGTGTCCGGCCATCCCGGCCGCGGTGTCACCCGACCCGGAACGAGCCGCCGCGTTGGCGTCGTGGTGGATCGACTTCTACCTGACCAAGATGGGCCCGCTGTATGCCAACCGACTCCGGCAACTCGGCCTGGGTCTCGCCGTGGATCAGGTCCTGTCCGGAGCCGACGGCACCCCGGACCGGTTGCGCGACGAGCTCACCCTGTGCGGCGACGGGTCCGCGCGAGCCGGGATCGACCGCTGGTACGCCGCGGGCGCCGACCGGCCCGCCATCACGTTGCCCCCGGACTGCAGCGTCGAGGAACTCGACTACATGCTCGAGGCGTTCGCGCCGCTCGCCGCGCCGGTGCGGAACGACCGGGCTCAGCCAGTCCCGGCCCCACGCTGACGGGGTCGGAGCTCAGCGCTCGACCTGGATCCTGATCCGGCGCAGGATCATCCGCCGGATCAGGGCGCTGAACGGCCCGACCATCGCCCAGTACGCGGCGAAGCGTCGCCGGCTGCGTGGATCGGTGAGGCAGACACGGGTCTCGGTCGTCACGCGGGTCCAGCCCGGGCCGGCCGGTTCGGTGCGGATGGCGAACGCGATCTTGGCGTAACCGGGGGCGGAGAAGGTGGTGAACGACTCCGGATCCATTGCCAGCGGCGCCTCGTCACCGATCCGCCAGGGACGGGTGACCGTGCCGAACGCGAGTTCCTGCGGCCCCGGGGCGAGGGGAATCCAGCCCGCCCCCGCCATGTCGGCCACGGTGAACGGAGCGGGTATCGGGGGTGCCCCACCCCTCAACCGGGCCCGGAGCCGTCCCGGGAGGCCGCGCAGGACCAGGAGTGCCCGCACCGCCGGGATTCCGGTCAGGTCGAGCTGACCGATGGCCGACTGGACAGCACTCGGCTCGGCGTGCACCAGGCGGGAGTGGCGCTCGCTGACCTGTGGATCCGGCAGGTACCGGTCCAGGGTGCTCTGCTCCCGCCCGTCGGCCTCCAGGTTGTCGCGCAGCCGGGTCCACATCCGCCGCTCCTGACGCGCGCCGATCGGGACGAAAACCGGTGTCAGCAGCCGCATCGCACCCTTCGGCCGGGCCTGCCATGACCATCGCAGACGGGTGCCACCCGGGATCGGGTCGAAGGTCAGGGTGCCGGAGAACTCCGCCGCTGCCATCTGGGTGGTCGAGCCGAGCAGGTGTGGTCGTTCGAAGGCGGTGTACCTGACCCGCATCGGGAGCGGCCGGCGGCCGGATCGCACGGTGGCCCGGAATCGCGTGTCGACGCCGATCGGGCCGGGCGTGATCTTCTCCGCGCCGATCATGTTGGGGTTGTACGTGGGTTCGTTCCGCTCGTCGGCGACGAAGTCGAAGACTTCCTCGACCGGCCGCCGGATGAGTACCTCGCCCTGGATGTGTGGCATCAGGCCCAGCCGGTCGAAGTCGTGGGGCGACGCTGCCCGAACCGCACAACGGCTGCCCGAGACCTCGTCATCGAGACCTCCGGCATGTTGCCGCTCGTGTAGCTCGGGACATCCCGGTCCCGGGACACCGGATCGAAATCGTCGGCGTACAGGTCGATGACGGTGTTGGTGTGGCCGGCCTCCTGCAGGCCGGCGGTGAAGCGTTGGAGGACGGCATGGCAGAACGATTTCGGATCGTGGTGCGCGTAGACGGTCAGTACCTTCATCAGAATCCCTTTCGACGCGCGATGACCGTCACCGCCGCCTGATCACCGAGCGCGGTCCTGCTCCCGCAACTCCGGGACGCCGTACGTGTCCGATCGTCATTCCGATCTCGTCCACCCACGAAACGCTCCCCTCCGGCCGTGTCGTAGGGCCCAAAGTCACTTCATGAGGCTTCCTCCTCCGCTGGCCCGGACCTCGGTGTTCCGCGCAGCGGCAGTGAACCTCTTGACTCGGGAGCCGTTTCTCGAGATCGGATGCGCAGTCGCGTCAGTTCCGGCTGCACGCACCTCGAAGCGCCAACACGACCGTGCCGTTTGGCCTATCCGATTTCCGGCTCCATCGGACACCGACTGCACATGTCCCGCCTCGACGACGACGTGGACCAGGCACCGTTCACCGCCGTGCGTATCACTTACGTTTCCGGCGGCGGTCCCTTCTAGCGTCGACGTCAACGCCGTATCGGAGCGTGGTGCCGTTCGAATCGACGTCTTCGGGCAACCTTTCGAGGGGGCCAGGGCATCGAGATGGCTCAGTCGGCCGCCGGGCGAGGTTCCAGGACCACGACGGCGGTCTCGTTGGGCCGGCGCCGGGCGTACTCGTCGAGGTTCTCGTCGACCGCCCCCCACAGGTCCCACAACCGGGCCCGCTCGGTCCCGGTGGCCGCTCGCGCCACGACATCGCGGGTCCCGTCGGCCAAATCCACCTTCGCCGCCGGGTGGGCCCGGAGATTGAGCCACCACGCCGGTTCGGCGGCGCCCCAGCCGTTCATGGCCAGCGTGACCAGGTTCGGGCCGTCCTCGAGGTAGGCCAGGATCACTGCCCGTTCCCGGCCGCTGCGACGTCCGGTGGTCGTCACCCGCATCATGCCTGATCGCCCGGAACGGGCGGCCCACAGCCCAACGCGCCCGCGGGTCACCGCGTAGAGGGCTCGATGGGCCTTCCACGCGAACCGGATGACCCATCTCGGAGGCAGCCACGGTTGCTCCGCCGCCCCGGTCGTGGTGACACCGTTCGCCCGTGACCGCTTGTTCATGACCGACCTTTCGTGCCCTCACCGGCGGACCTCGGAACGCGGATCCGGCGATCTGCGGCAGTGACATCTCCTGCTCGGACGGAGTGTTCGTCCACCCGATGCTCGTCGCGCCGATTCGCCGGACCTAGGGCCGATGGCCCCTTTCTGACTGGGGCGAACGACCCTGCCCGCGGTGCGTGATCCCACTCCGGTGAATGGGGCGGGGTCCGCTCCGAAGAACGCGCCGGAGTCGCGTAGCCCTTACCCGGCGACCTTGAGATCGGGACCTTCGGCCCTGCGCACCTGACGGCCCGCCTCAATAGGCTGCCCGGCAGATCCGCCTGGCCCGAGCGGCCCGGGCCACGTCACGACCGCACAGCCATCGGGAAGGTTGCTGATGCCTTGAACCCCTCGTCATCCAGTACCGGCCCGGTCCACCCGCCGGACGCGGTGCAACCGATGAAGCTGCCGGTCGCACTCTGGCGTCTGGCCAAATGTGCGTCGACGACGGGGGTGCTCCTGGCTCGTCGCCGTCTGCACCTGCCGCGGACGAATGTCGGTCGACGACTGGACTTCGCCGACGGAACGTCGGCCCGGGTGTACCGGGAAACCGTCGTGGAGCGCCCGCCGCTCGAACAACCGGTTGTGCTGGTTGTCCAGTTCCGCATGCGGGTGCTGAACGGCCGAGTCGGGCAGGCGTACTTCCGCGTGGTCAGCCTGCTGAACACCCCGCTGTTCGCCGGCTTCCCCGGTTTCGCCAACAAGCTCTGGATGGCCGCCGACGAAGAGGGCAGGTACCGCGGACTGTACGAGTGGGACGACGCCGGCCTCGCGCACGACTACGTGCGGGCGCTCTGGTGGCCGCTCGCCGTGGTCAGCCGCCTCGACTCGATCCGCTATCGGGTGCTGCCCGGCCGTCGGCGCGACGACGTCCTCGGCGGGGGTGAATCGATGGCGACCGGGGACGGTTGGTGGCAACCGGTCGGCAGCACTCCGGCATGGACATGACCGAGACGGACGTCCTGATCGTCGGAGCCGGCCCGACCGGGCTGACGCTGGCCTTGCAGGCGCACGACCACGGGGCGCGGGTCCGGATCGTCGATCGACGGAGCGGGCCCCCGCGGCCCTCGCGGGCCATGATCGTCCACCCGCGGACCATGGAGGTGCTCCGGCCGCTGGGGGTCACCGACGCGCTGCTGGCCCGCGGCGACCGCCGGCCGAGCGCCACGCTGCATCTCGGCCGCCGGGCGGTCCCGGCCCACCTGACCGATTTCGCGCTCGGCGACACCGCCTTTCCCCACCTGCTCCTGATCCGTCAGTCCGATGTCGAGGCGGTGCTGCTGGCCGCGGCGGCGCAACGGGGGCTGGCCGTCGAATGGGACACCGCCTTCGAGTCCTACCGGATCGACTCAGGATCGCCGATCGTGACGGTGCGTCGTGGCTGGGCCCAGGCGCAGATCAGTGCTCAATTCCTGGTCGGGGCCGACGGATCGACCAGCGCAGTTCGGCACCGGGCCGACATCACGTCCGACGGCGCGGCCTACCCGGTGGACGTCGTGCTGGCTGACGTGGAGCTCGACGGCACCGTCGGGGCCGCCTCGGCGCATGTCGCGGCCGGCCGAAAGGGCCTGGTGTTCCTGTTCCCGCTGGGCGAGCAGGCCACGTGGCGGCTGTTGGTCACCGTCCCCACCGTGCCGTCCGGCGAGCCCTTCGGACAGATCGGCCCACCCGTGCCACGCGAGGAACTCGACCGTCTCGTCGACGGATCAGGTATCGGGGTGCGAATCGCGCAGGTCGCCTGGTCGTCCCGGATACGGGTGCAGCACCGCGTGGCGGCCCGGTATCGGGTGGGTCCGGTGCTGCTCGCCGGCGATGCGGCGCATACGTTCTCACCGGCCGGTGGTCAGGGCATGAACACCGGTATCCAGGACGCCACCAATCTCGGGTGGAAGCTGGCGTTGCTCTGCGCCCACGACGTCGCCCGGGAACGTCTGCTCGCCTCCTACGAGGCCGAGCGCCGGGCGGTGGCGCGGCAGACCCGCGCACTGACGCACCTGTTGTTCTGGGTCGAGGCCGGCACCGGGTTGATCCCGTCGTTCCTGCGGGGCAGCATGGCTCCACTGGCCGCACCGCTCATCCCGGTCCTGCTCGGCCGCCGACATCTGATCGCCGCCGGCATCCGGGTGCTTTCCCAGCTGCGCTGGACTTACCGACACAGCCCGCTGTCGGGCGACCTGGAGCGCGGACGGCCCAGCGCGCGGGGCTCACCGTGCGGACGCGTCGGGGACCGGCTGCCGGACCAGGCTGTCGTGGTCGACGACGGCCGCCGCCACTTGCACGAACTCACCGCGACCGCCGGTTTCCACGTCCTGCTGCAACGGGACGCGCAGCCGCTCACCCTCGACCACGGCCTGGTGCACACCCACCGGGTGCATTCCTGGCCCGGCCGGGCGGCGATCGTCGTACGCCCGGACGGCCACATCGGCCACTCCGGTTCCAGCCCGGCCGTCGAGGCCTGGTTACGAGCGCTGGGGGTGACGTCGGTCGCCCGACGCGGATCCGCATCCTGACCGAATTCCGCCGGAAAGGCGGAACAAGACCCAAATGCCGCTGCTGACCGACACCACAAATGCAAAGAAGAGCCTTTGGTCCCTATGGGGCGCGACGTGTCCGGTGTTCAGGTAGACGCATTCGGAAATCCCACCGGCCGACCGGCACAACGCGGTACCGGCGTTCGCGGTCCCGGACTTCGAAAGGATGCGCCACATGAATCGAATGATGGCTCGGATCGCTGCGTGCTCATCGGCCACCCTCCTCCTGGTGATGACCCCTCAATTGGCGGGGGCCACCACCGTCCAGGCGGGTCCGAGAAATGCGCACCCCTCGTCGATCCGGTACGAGTTGCACCACCTCGGCTTTGCCGGCTCGATCAACGCCCTCAACGACGTCGGACTGGCGGTCGGGCAATGGAATGGTCAAGCATTCAGCTGGAATGCCTGGACTCAACAGAGGACCGACCTCCAGACGCTCGGCGGTTACGCTTCCACCGCCTACGGCGTCAACAATCGGGGGCAGATCGTCGGAGAGTCGGACGCGGCCGGGCAGACCCACGCCGTCCTGTGGAACCGGCCGGGCGCGAAGCCGATCGATCTCGGGACCCTGGGTGGCCAGTTCTCCATCGCTCGCGCCATCAACAACCTCGGAGTCGTCGTCGGCGAATCCGACACGGCCGACGGCTCCGACCACGCCTTCCGTTGGGACCCGCGCACTCACCACATGTCCGACCTGGGAACCCTCGGCGGGAAGTCGTCCTCGGCTACCGCGATCAACGACCGCGGGCAGATCGTCGGCTCGGCAAGCACCAGCGAGGGACTCGCGGACGCGTTCCGGTGGGATCCCCGGACCGGGCACATGCAGGACCTGGGCCTGCTGCCGCACAGCGTGGTCTCGTTCGCCACGGGGATCAACAATCGAGGCGAGGTCGTGGGCTACACCAACGACGTCGGGGACTTCACCGACCGAGCGTTCCGATGGGACCCGAAGACGCAGAAGATGTCCACCCTTCCGGGGGTGCCCGACGTGTACGGCCACGCGACCGGTATCAATGATCTCGGCCAGATCGCCGGCTACTGGAACGACCAGTCCGGTTTTACGACGCCCTTCATCTGGAGTCCGGCCAGCCATCGGCCCGTTGCCCTGCCGTACCTGACCGCGCAGCCGTATTCGTCCTTCGCCATCACATCGGCCATCAACAATCGTTCCTGGGTGGCCGGATACGACGGATCGGCCGTGCTGTGGATTCCCGACCGGGGCTGGCATTGAGCTGCGATTGCTTGCCCACGCCGTCATCGTGCCTGCGGACTTTCTGATGCCCAGGGACATGCTGCAGTGCGTTCGACGACGCGCCGAACGACTGGGCGTGGGTGACCAACGTGTCGCGACATGACCGCACCACGTCGACGGACCGAACGACATCTCCGCTCCGACCACCGCGGGAGGCGATCGCGAACGCGTCACCACGACGGATCGGGCTGATCGAGGCGGCGGTGGCGATGATGATCGTCGGGGTCGGTGTCATCGTGGTGACCCCAGGCCATCCGGTCGCCGCGTTGCTCCGCATGGTGGTCGTGGCCGGAGCGGGCCTGGGTCTGCTGGTCCTTCGTCGTCGGGCCCGTCCCGGTCTGGTGGCGGTGATCCTCGCGGCTCTGGGCACCGCCGCCGGTGTGAGCGGTGCCGTCATCGCGGTGCCGCATCTGCTCACCGACGGCCTGTCGGTCCGCGCCGCCGGTTCGGCCGTCGCCGCCGTCGGAGGGCTGCTGGGCCTCGGGTGCGCGACGGTCATGTTCGTCCGGACGGTGTCCGGGTGGCGGCGGCTGCTCGCCCTGCCGCTGATCGTCGTCGTCGGCTATCGCGGCTACCTACCGCTGGGCATGGCGGTGTACGCCACCAACCCGCCGCGGGTCGCGCTGGGTTCGGCCACACCGGGTGTCTACGGCCTCACCTACCGCGACGTCTCGTTCGCATCCGCCGACGGGGTGGTCTTGTCCGGCTGGTACATCCCGTCCGCGAACCGGGCCGCCCTGGTGCTGCTGCCCGGGTCCGGGTCCACCCGGTCGTCCGTCCTGAACCACGCGGTGGTCCTGGTCCGGCACGGTTACGGGATCCTGATGTTCGATCCGCGCGGCCACGGCCGCAGCGGGGGCCGGGCGATGGACTTCGGCTGGTTCGGGGAGCAGGACATCACCGCGGCGGTGACCTACCTCCGGCAGCAACCGAAGCTGGACCCCGATCGCATCGGCGTCCTCGGACTGTCCATGGGCGGTGAGGAGGCCATCGGTGCCCTGGCGGCTGACCGCCGTATCCGTGCGGTGGTCGCCGAGGGCGCCACCCACCGGGTGCTGGCCGACAAGACCTGGTTGCCCGAGGTGTACGGGATCCGCGGCCGGATCCAGTTGGGCGTCGACGCGATCGCCTACGGGTTGGCCGACCTGTTCTCCGGTGCCCATCCGCCGATGTCCCTCGGGGACGCGGTGGTGGTCGCGGCGCCCCGGCCGGTGCTGCTGATTGCCGGTGGTGACGCTCTCGACGAGGAGAACGCGGACACCAGAATCGCCGCCCGGTCACCGGCGACGGTGCACGTGTGGGTGGTCCCGCACGCCGGACACGTCGCCGCTCTGAGCGTCAGCCCCGCCGAGTGGGAGGCCCACGTGACCGAATTCCTGGCCACGGCCCTCGCCTGACGCAGACCCGATTCCTCCACGACGGCCGTGCGTCAACCGCTCGCCCCGGCCGCCGATGGCTCCGGGTGCCGTGTCGACGTCGGGGCGTGGGCCCCTCGGGTGAGTCGTTCCGCTCGATCCTTGATGCCGTTGAGCATCTTGCGTTCCATGACCAGGCTGCCCGGCTCCATCAGGTAGCGGTCGAGCATCCTTCTCGCCCAGGACGCGCCCGGCACCGAGATCCGGTTGCGGCTGATCAGCCGCGTTCTGGTGCCCTCGGCCTCCAACTGGAAGGCCCAGACCCAGGTGCCGTCGTCGGAGCGCCACACCAGCGTCCGGTGCGGTTCCACCAGGACCAACCGCAGTACCGGACCACTGCGTCCCAGCCGGATGTGGTCGCCGACGGCGACGTTCTGGAACTGCGGCAGGATTTCGTCGGTGCTGTGCATCCCGAGACCGAACAGGTTCTCGATCCAGTCGTAGGTGTACGCGCCGCCTCGTCCTGGGCCCATCTGAGCCAGCCATGGCCAGACATCGGAGACCGGAGCCGCGATGGTGACGGCCCGGGTCGAGAGCATGTCCGGCTCGGGCAGCAGATCGTCGCCCGGAAGGTGCACATCCGTCGGCGTAGCTCCCCACCCCAGGCAACGCCAACGCCAGTGCTCGTAGGCGGCCACGTACACGGCGGCGGCCAACGCGCCGCCGCCGACGGCGGCGGCCGGACCGGCGATGGGAATCCTCATGGCCCCAGTACAGGTCGGGTGTCACCCCTCGCGTCAGAGGCGAAGGTCCTGCGGTTGCCTCACGGGTGTGGCGGCCGTCAGGCCTGGATGTGCTCCAGGTCGGCCAGCAACTTCGGGTGGGTCGGTTCCCAGCCGAGGGCTGCCCGAGTGTGGGCGCTGGAGGACGGCTGGTCCATCGCGAAAATGGCGCCGAGGGGGCCGAAGTTGTCCTGCGGCACCGAGCGCGCCGGCACGCCCAGGCGCCGCCCGATGACGGCGGCGATGTCCCGCACGGCGTCACCCTCGTCGTCGACCGCGTGCCAGGCGGTGCCGGCCGGCGCGGATTCCAGGGCCAGGCGGAACAGGACGGCCGCGTCCAGGGCGTGGACGGCGGGCCAGCGCTGGGTGCCGTCGCCGGGGTAGCCGGAAACACCGGTCCGGCGGGCGATCTGGGTGAGCAGCCCGGCGAAGCCGCCGTCGCCGTTGTTGTGGACCGTGCGGGGCAGGCGGACCGCGCTCGTCCGGACGCCGCGTGACTCCAGGGCCAGGATCTCCCCGACGGTGCGGCCGCGGCCGCCCACCGGCCCGTCGGTGGGGATCGGGTCGGATTCGGTGGACAGGCGCCCCGGCACCCAGGGCGTGCCGGACACGGTGACGAGCGGCCGATTGCTGCCGACGAGGGTCTCACCCAGGGTCAGCAGCGCCGCGGTCTCCTCGGCGACCGATGACGCCACCGCTTCGGCGCTGCTGAAGTCGTTGCGAAACGCCAGGTGGATGACGCCGTCGGCCTGGTCGGCGCCGGCGCGCAGGACATTCAGATCGGCCAGACCGCCGCGCCACGGAGCCGCACCGGCGGCTCGTACGGCGGCCTCGGCGGAATCCGAACGGGCCAGAGCAACGACCGTGTGGCCGTTGGCGAGGAGTTCGGCCACGACGGCCGAGCCGATCAGGCCGGTGCCGCCGGTGATGAAGACCTTCATGCTGTTCTCCTGAACCAGTGATGGGACTGTTGTGCCATCACGCTAGCAGAACGATGGGACCATGGTTCCGTCGCCTAGGATGGGGGCATGGCTCGATGGGAACCCGGCGCGCGCGAACGGCTCGTCGTCGCGGCCGTCGACCTGTTCACCGAGCAGGGCTACGACGAGACGACGGTGGCCCAGATCGCCGAGCGCGCCGGCGTCACCCGGAGCACCTTCTTCCGGCACTTCGCCGACAAACGCGAGTTGTTGGCGGCCGGGCAGGAGACCCTGAGCCAGCTGTTGACGGAGGGAATCGCCGATGCTGCCGACGGTGCCACCCCGCTCGAGGCGGTGGCCTCCGGGCTCGAGCGGGTGTCCCAGGCGATGGGTCAGATGAACCGTGACCTTGCCCCACGGATCAAGGCCGCCGTGGCCGCCAGTGCCGAGCTCCAGGCCCGCGATGCTCTCAAGTCCGTGGGCCTTGGCGTCGCGATGAGGACCGCCCTGACCGCGCGAGGTGTGCCCGACGCGACGGCCGACCTGGCCGCCGAACTGGGAATTCTGGCGTTCAAGCGCGGGTTCGCCGAGTGGACCGAGGGTGCCCGGGACACCGACGTCGGCCTGGCGCCGTACTGCCTGGCCGCGCTGGACGAGCTGCGCGCGGCCGCCACTTCGTTGGGTTGACCGCCCGGGCGTAGCTACAGATCCAGGTTCCGGAAGCTGAGGGGTGCCGGAGCTTTCGACGGAGGAACGAACCACCAGTCCCGTGCCTTCGACCACAACGCCAGGACGGCGAAACCGACGGCTCCGACGGTGAGCAGGATGATCCCGGGTTCGACCTGCCACCAGGAGTTCTTCACGGTCAGCAGGACGACCCCCCAGGCGCCGGCCGTACCGCACAACAGGAGCACGGCGATGAACGATGTGAACCCGCTCGCCGTCGCCCTTCGGTGGCCGATCACCCGCAGCCGGTGAAGGGCGACAAGCACCACCACCAGCAGCAACAGGTAACACAAACCCAGGAACAGGCCGATCGGATCACTGCCGCCGGAATCCTTCTTGGCCGCGAGGGCGGCCCCGATGATGTGCAGAATGCCGTACGACTGGGGATCCTCGTCCGCGTGGGGCAGCACCATCATCAGCGGGGTGACGATCGATGCCGCCAGCAGCAGACCGAAAACCCAGGTCGCGCTGCCGATCAACGCGGAGCGGGTCTGCTGGATCTGCACTTCGAGCCGGCCCAGCGTCCGTCGCAGCTCCGCGGTGGTCGAGGTCAGGTCCTGGACCGCGGCCGGTTCGGAAAATTCGGTCATGGTGGTACCTCCGGGTCCCACGCTAGCCACGTCGCCGGCCCTTGTCCGGCGAACGGCGGATCCCTTGTCACCCGAATGGAGTTCCTCAGGTGGTGCCGGTCGGCGCAGCGCGCCGATTCCATCCATGGAACGGCGACTGATCGCCCGATTCCCAGGCCTCGCGCAGACCTGGTGCAGCCAGGTCCCAGTCCGGCCGGATCTCGCGGGTCACCACGCGGAGGTCGTGCCAGAGATCGACCGTCGAAGGGCGCCCCCAGAACCAGTAGCCGTTGTAGACGCGATGGATGACGAGTCCGGGCTTGAGGACGAGCGTGTGGGGGATCATCGGATTGTGTTCCGGGTCGGTGTACTCGGCGATGTCGAGGTCACGCTGGACCACGCGTTCCGGATCGGACAGAAACGTCCACGTCGCGCCGACCGACGCCCGGAACTCCTGGAGCTCGTGATGCGCGTCGGTCGCGATCGTGACGATCTGGGTGTACGCGACGGCGATCTTCGGGTAGAACGCGGCCAGCTCCAGGTGCTGCTGATGCTCCTTGGGGCAGTAGTGGCCGCGAGCCAGCGTGAGGATCAGCGGATCGTCGCCCTGGAGTTCGCTGAGTCGCCGTGGCGTACCGGTGTGGTCGCTGAGCCGGTAGTCCGGGAACACGTTGCCGGGAACGATGTCGGGTCGCACGGACGCCACCTTTCACCGGGTCGCAGGAGTGCGGCCCGATCCAGTCCTTCGGAGTGATCCAGTCACATCGACAGCAACTGCTGACCCCCGTCGATGTCGTAGGTGGCGCCGGTCAGCGCCGTGTTCACCATCAGGTGCACGGCCAGGGATGCCACGTCGGCCGGACCGACGACACGCCCGATCGGCAGGTTCGCGCGGAGTTGGTCGCGGCGCGCTTCAAGGCCGTCGCCGAGCAACGACGCCGACAACGGCGTGTCGACGAAACCGGCGGCGATCAGGTTGACCCGGACCGGCGCGATCTCCAGCGCCAGATTCGCGGTCAGGGCCGGCAGAGCGGCGGTCAGGGCCGAGATGACGCCCAGCCCGACGCCGGGCCGACGGGCGCCGGTCCCGCTCATGAAGATCAGGGTCCCGCCCGGTCGCACCTTACCCGCGGCCCGGCGTCCGATGCCGAGCACGGACAGCGGAGCGTCCCCGAGTTCACGCCGCGCCTCGTCGAGATCCAAATCGGCCAGCGGTGCGTAGTACGGCCGGCCCGCGGTCACCATCACGTGGTCGACCGGATCGGGCAGGCCGTCGAAGAAAGCGTTCAGCGCCGTGTCATCGTGCACATCGAAGGCCGAGACCGTGGCGGCCCCAACCTCTTCGGCCGCCCGGCGGAGCCGTCCGGGGTCGCGCCCGGTGAGGATGACCCTGGCCCCTTCGGACGCGGCCCGGCGGGCCGTCTCCAGCCCGATGCCGGCGCTGCCGCCGATCACGACCACCGTCTGCCCGTCCAGTTCCGGCCGCCGTCCGGCCCGGGCGGGACGGCCTTTGGTGGCCGACCGGGCACCGGAAATGTCTTGCTGCAACACCTTCAGCGCGTCGACGAAGATCTCGGAGAAGGTGGGGAAGGGCTGGATGGTGTCGGCGAGCACGTCCAGCGGCAGGTGAGCACGTATCGCGAGAGTCGCCTGTTGCAGCCATTCCCCCGCCTCCGGTCCCAGCGCGTAGGCCCCGGTCAGTCGTTCACCGTCGGAGAGGAGGGTCAGGAAGCCGTTGCTGTCGGCGTAGTCGTGGGTGTACGTGGCGGTCTTCGCGACCCCGGACAGCTTGACCGTGGCGCTGAACCGATCCTCGGGCAAACCCACCGCGGCCGCCTGCGGATCGGTGTAGACCACGCGCGGCACCGCCTCGTAGTTCGCCTCCCGGGGGTGGCCGAGGATGTTGGCCGCCACCACGTCGCCCTGGTACTTGCCGACGTGGGTCAAGGGCCAGATGCCGTTGACGTCCCCGATGGCCCACACCCGGTCGGTCACTCGCAGGTGGCCGTCGACCGGAACGCCGCGGGGATCGGGCTTCACCCCGACCGTTTCCAGACCGATCCCGTCCACCCTCGGGCGTCGTCCGGTGGCAACCAGGATCCGGTCGCCGCGCAGCACCCGACCGTCGTGAAGTTCGAGGGTGTAGTCCGGGCCGTCGCGTCCGGCGGACACCACACCGACCGACAACGCCAGTTCGATCCCCTCCCGGCGGAGTGCATCGCCGAGCGCGTGACCCAGCGGTCCCGGCTCGCGGCCCAGCACGTGGTCACCGCGCTCGACGATCGTGGCCGTACCACCGAGACGACGAACCGCCTGCGCCATCTCCACGCCGACCGGGCCGCCCCCCAGGATCAGCAGGTGCGAGGGCACGGTCTTCATGCCGGTCGCCTCCCGATTGGTCCAGACCCCGTCGAGTTCACGCAGTCCCGGTATCGGCGGGATCACCGGCTCGGCGCCGTTGGCCAGGACGACGTGGTCGGCCGTGTGCCGCACCCCGTCGACCTCGACCACCCCGGATCCGGCCAGGCGTCCGGAGCCGCGGAGCAGGTCGATGTGATGCTCGGACAGCCACCGTTCCTGGCCGGCGTCGGAGTAGGCGGACACCATGAAGTCGCGCCAGGCCAAAGCGGCCTCGACGTCGACCCGGGCCTCGCCGGCCGCCTCGCGCGCGCCCTGGACGGCCTCGCCCGGACGTAGCAGGGATTTGGACGGAATGCAGGCCCAGTAGGAACATTCGCCGCCGACGAGCTCGCGCTCGACCACCGCCACCCGCAGGCCACCCTCGGCCAGCGCGCCGGCGCAGTGCTCACCCGGCGAGCCCCCACCGATGACGATGACGTCGTAGTCGCTCATGTCGGCAGTTCGTCGCCGGCGCGTTCGCGCACCATGTACAGCGCGTACCAGGCCGGCCATTCCGGATCGGCCGCACCGGTGCGTGTCTCGTGCTCGCCGTGCGCGGCGGCGGCGCGGCGCAGGGCGTCGGCGAGGTCATCGACGGACTCGTAGGTGGTTGCCATCAACCGGCTCCTCTCAGCGCCCGGGCAGCCGAGTCTTGATCTCCTGCAGGAGCCATCCGTTGCCGTCCGGATCGTCGAAGGCGGCGAACGAGCCGTAGTCGGCGTGTTCGGCGGCCGGCCCGGCGACTCGTCCGTCGCTGCCGGCGTGGTGGAAGATCCCCGTCTCGTCGTGGAACAGGTCGCTGACCTGCACTCCTCGCGCGACCAGATCGGCGCGGGCCTGGTCGATGTCATAGACCGACAGCTGCAGGCCCTGCATCGAGCCGGGCGGCGCGGTGGTGACGCCGGTGCCGAAGATGATCGAGCAGCCGGAACCGGTCGGCGTCACCTGTACCACCCGGTACCCGTCGCGCACGGCCAGGTCGGCGTCCAGCCTCCACCCCAGTGACTGATAGAACTCTTTGGCCCGGTCGACATCCGAGACCGGGAGGACCACGACTTCGAGCCGCATCTCCCCGGGTTTCACCGGTGGGCTGGCAGCCGCTCGGCTGGCGGTCGCTTCGGTGCTCATATCGGCTCCCTCCGGTCGTGGTGCTCGTCTGTGCAGCACATTCCCCGGTGACACAATTCGTGTCCGGTCGTACGTGCTCCGTGCTCGCCACCCGAGGGCACGTCGAAATCGGAGAAACCTCAGGACAGGGTCGGGCCATCACCCGTCCGGCCCCATTCGTCGGCGGCCGGAACGCCTTTGGCAGCAACAACCTTGGCCCTGGCCCACGGGGATGTCAAGGGGTGTCGGCCGGCCCCGTGGTCGTTAGGATTCCCGATTGATGAGTCGTCGGTTCGACCAGGAAAAGGCTCAGCGTCCGGCGAGAAAGGCTCCGCATGGCCACCCTGCTGTCGGTGAATGTCGGTCGGCCCCGTGACATTGCCTGGAATTCGAGAACCGTGCACACCGGCATCTGGAAGCGACCGGTGGACGGGCCGGTCATGGCGCGCCGGCTGAATCTGGACGGAGACGGCCAGGGGGATCTCGAGGGCCACGGCGGCGAGCAGCGCGCCGTGATGGTCTACCAGGCGCAGTCCTACGACTACTGGCGGCAGTTCCTCGATCGCTCTGATCTGACCTGGGGGAACTTCGGCGAGAACTTCACCGTGGACGGCCTGGCCGACGAGCAGGTCTGCATCGGCGACCGCTACCGGATCGGAGAGGCCGAATTCGAGGTGACGCAGCCGCGCACCACCTGCTACCGGGTCGGCCTGCGGCTCGGCGAACCGCGGATGGCCGCGTTGCTGGTGTCCGAACACCGGCCGGGCTTCTACTTCCGGGTCCTACGGGAAGGGCTTGTGCGGCCGGGAGACGACATCGTCAGGATCGGCGTGGCGGCCCAGCGGATCAGTGTCGCCGACACCGATGCCCTCCTCTACCTACCCGACGGCACCGTCGACACGATGCGTCGAGTGCTGGAAGTGGACGCGCTGAGCCCGGGGTGGCGCGAGTCGTTCCGGGATCTGGTGGCTCGAGCGGACCAACCGCAACGGGAGCGGGCGATTCCGTCCGCTCCGGCCTGGGACGGATTTCGACGCATGCGGGTAGCCGAGCTGGTCCACGAAACCGCTCGGGTGACATCGGTGTACCTGGCCGGCACCGGCACGGAGGCGCTCCCGGCGCCACGGCCGGGTCAGTACCTGACCCTCCGGCTACCCGGCGAACCGGCCACGGTGCGCAGCTATTCACTGTCGGCCGTGGCTCCCGACCACTACCGGATCAGCGTCAAGCGAGAGACCCAGGGTGTCGCGAGCACCTATATCAACACCGCTCTGGCGGTCGGCGACGAGGTGGACGTCGCGGCCCCTCGCGGCGCATTCGTGCTGACCGACGCCGCGACACCGGTGGTGCTGTTCTCGGCCGGAATCGGCGTGACCCCAGTGCTGGCCATGTTGTCGGCGCTGGCGGCGCAGCGGAGCCCGCGCACCGTGTGGTGGATCCACGTCACCACCTCGCCGGGAGCCGACGCCCTGGCCGAGGAGGCCCGCCGGTTGGTGGAGGGTCTCCCGGCCGGCCACTGTCATGTCTTCTATACCGCTGACGCGCCGGAACCGTTGCCATCAGGGGCATCTCGTGGGCGCCCGGACGGACCCGCCCTGGGGGTCCTGGGCATTCCGGCCGATGCGGACGTCTACCTCTGCGGCCCGGACGGATTCATGGACGCGATGACGGCGGCCATGATCGGCCTCGGCGTCGCCGGCGGGCACATCCACACCGAACGGTTCGCCTCGCTGTCGGCGATCAACCCGGGCGTCGTCGCCACCGGTCGCCCGGCGCCGCATGTGCCGGCCGTGCTGGGCACCGGTCCGCTGGTCACGTTCGCCCGGGCCGGGCTGGCCACCGCGTTCGACGAGAAGAAGGCCAGCCTGTTGGAGATGGCCGAGGAATGCGACGTGCCGACCAGGTGGTCGTGCCGCACGGGGGTCTGTCGCACCTGCTCAACGCCGCTGCTGTCCGGAGCCGTGACCTACCAGCTCGCGCCGCTCACCGAACCCGACCCGGGTGAGGTGCTGTTGTGCTGCACCCGGCCGGCGACGGACGTAGTGCTGGATCTGTGAGTGCACGTCTACCCACCAAGGAGAGGACATGGACGAATCGCCGGCCGACCGATCGGGGACGCGGCAACTGCACGATCGCCTGCGGCAGTGGGTCGCCGACATCGGGTATTGGGGGCAGGCGGCGAACGTCGTGGTGGGGGAGAGTGTTGCCACGGACTACTTTCCGCCGCAGACCAGTACTCCGTTCGCCGTGGGGGCGCTGAGGTTCAACTGCGTCCAGGACGAGGCCACGGGTGACTTCCGCGTCACGATGCCGGGCAGCCGGTTCCGGCACATCGCCGACCTCGCCACGCTGCACCGGGCCATCGCCGAGACCGGTGCTCGGCCGACCCCGGGGTGAGGCCGATCGGCCGGACGGCTGATCGACGAGGGCGACCCCGGCGGCGGGCCCGGGCGGTTCCCTTGCCCGGCGTGGGGCTTCGGGTTTCTGATCGCAGGGTGTCCCCGGACGCCCACCCCGTTCGTCGTCAGTGCAAAGGTTCGCTCCCAGGAGGTCAACGATGCGATACGCCCTGATGGTCTACGCCCCACCGGACCACGTCGCCGCCCTGCCCGACGACCAGCGGGACGCGGTCTACGCGGAATACTTCGCGCTCGCCGAGAACCCGAAGGTGGTCACCGATATGCGGCTGCAGGCCGCCGACACGGCCACCTGCGTACGCGTGTCCGGTGGCCGCACACTGATGACGGACGGTCCCTTCGCCGACACCAAGGAGGTGCTCGGCGGGGTCGCGGTGATCGACGCGGCGAACCTGGACGAGGCGATCGAGCTGGCCGCACGGATCCCGGCGGCGCGGCTCGGTGGCACGGTCGAGATCCGGCCGGTGTTCGAGCGCTGACCGGCCTGGAGCAGGTCTTCCGGGACGAGTGGGGCCGGGTGCTGGCCTCCCTCGTCGGATACCTGCGTGACTTCGACCGGGCCGAGGAGGCCACGCAGGAGGCATTCGCCGCCGCCGCCCAGCACTGGCCGGAGTCCGGTGTGCCGGCCAATCCCGGCGCCTGGCTGGTCACCACGGCCCGCAACCGCGCGATCGACCGGATCCGGCGCGAGCGCACCCTGGCCGACAAGGTCCGCCTGCTCCCGCGGCCGGAGGCCGTCGTCGACGACTTCGACGAGCCGGTGATCAAGGACGAGCGGCTCGAGCTGATCTTCACCTGCTGCCACCCCGCGCTGCCGCTGGACGGCCAGGTGGCGCTCACCCTCCGAGCCCTCGGCGGGCTGGACACCGCCGCCCTCGCCGCCGCATTCCTGGTGCCCGACGACACCATGAAACGCCGCCTGACCCGGGCCAAGGCGAAGATCAAGGCGACTGGGATCCCGTTCGCGGTCCCGGAGGGGCACCTGCTGGCCGACCGGGTGGAGGCCGTCCTGGCTGTGCTCTACCTGATCTTCAACGAGGCCTACCGCGGTCGGGTCGACCTTGCGGCCGAGGCCCTGCATCTCGGCCGGACGCTGGTGGGCCTGCTCCCGAGCGAGCCCGAGGCGCAGGGTCTGCTGGCCCTGATGCTGATCCATGACGCCCGCCACCGGGCCCGGTTCGCCGGAGACGACCTGGTGCTGCTCGAGGATCAGGACCGCTCGTTGTGGGACGCGGCGCAGCTGGAGGACGGTCGACGCATACTCGATCGCGCGCTCGCGACGGGCGGCCGCGGGCCGTACGTCCTGCAGGCGGTGATCGCGTCGCTGCAGGCGCGCGAGCTGGTCGACTGGCCGCTGGTCGCGAACATGTACCGGCGGCTGTCCGCGCTGACCGGGTCGCCGGTGGTCGAACTCAACCGAGCGGTGGCCGTCGCCGAGGCCGGCGACGTGCCCGCGGCGCTGGAGATCGTCGACCGCTTGGACCTGGGCGGCTACCTGTACCTCCATTCGACGCGCGGGGAGTTGCTGCGACGGCTGGGGCGACGTGACGAGGCCCGGGACGCCTACCGGCAGGCACTGGACCTGGCCCGGTCGACCCCGGAACGGCGGTTCCTGGCCCGCCGGCTGGAACAGACCTGACGCAGCTGTCCCCGCGGTCCGCGCCCGTTCGTCGCCTGGTCAGGAACCACAAATCCGACCACGAAGGAGAACGACCATGTCCGCTCGCTTGAATTACGTCGCCAGTCCGGTCCTGCAGCCGATGGTGAGACATCTCGTTGCCGCCGGACGGGCGGTGAACGAGGCCGGACTTCCGGCCGCGACCCGGGCGCTGGTGGAGATCCGGGCCAGCCAGATCAACGGCTGTGGCGCCTGTCTCGACATGCACACCAAGGAAGCCGAGCACGCCGGCGAGACGTCCGTCCGGTTGAATCTGGTCGCCGCCTGGCGCGAGGCCACCGTCTTCTCCGAGGCCGAGCGGGCCGCGCTGGAACTCACCGAGGTGGGAACCCGCCTGGCCGACGGGGGCGGAGTGAGTGACGAGGTCTGGGGAAACGCGAGCAAGCACTTCGACGACGCCCAGCTCGGCGCGTTGGTCTCGCTCATCGCCCTGATCAACACGTTCAACCGCCTCAATGTCATCACCCGCCAGCCCGCCGGTGACTACGTGCCCGGTCAGTGGGGGTGAGCGGCGACGGCGGTCAGCCGCTGACCGCCATCAGCTCCCCGCCGTGATACGAGCAGGCACCGCGCCGTCCGCCGGACATGCTCACCCGCCCGTCGCGACATTCCTCCATGTAGCCCTTTCCATTACTGAAATTGGCGATGCAGTCGAAGAAGGTGCAGATGTCGGCGGGCGGCGACACCACCACCGGACCGGAGCCGCAGTAGTTGTACCCGTATGGATTGGGCGGTGCGCCGCACAGATCGGTGGTGGCGGCCGCGGAGGAACTGGACGCGGCCTGGGCCGCAGCCGACGCCGCTGAGGTAGCAGACGCGGCCGACGACGCCGACGCCGCTGAGGTAGCAGACGCGGCCGACGACGCCGACGCAGCAGAAGCGGCCGAGGCGGCTGACTCGGCCGAGGACCGGGACACCGCCGCCGACGAGGAGGATGCGGCGACCGCCGCCGCGGACGCCACCGCCCGGCTACTGCTGGCCGCTGCCTGCGACTTCGCCGCCGCCGACCGCTGAGCCGCCAGCAGAGCGGCATGGGCCGAAGCCGACGCGGATGACCGGGCCGCGCGCGACCGAGATGCGGCGGCGCTCGCGGCAATCGCCGCGGTGGCAACAACTGTGGGACTCGCGTCCACTCTCGTGCCGCCGGTGGACGCGTGCGTCGTCGGTGCGCTGGTCTCGGGCCGACTGGTCGTCGGGGCAGCCGGCTTCGACGAAGCGGAACCGGCGACGACCAGCGGGGCCTGTTGTGCGGCCGCCCGGGCGACCGGCTCGGCCGTGCCCCCGGTAGGCCCGACGAGGGTGCCGCCCGCGATGAGCATCATGACCGCAACCACCGTCATCACGCCCGCATCTCTGCGGCTCCGAATGCGAACCCGCTCGAGCCGTCCGCGGATGAGTGCGAGCAGTCCGAGGCCCGCGCCGGCAATTCCGAGAAGAATCAGTATTGCGCCCATGAATTCCCCTCGTCGGTCCGTAAATGGAACCTCCGGAGTGTGTCAGCAATTGGGGCTCTCCGATCGATTCATACGAGTGAGACTCATACCCGTAAGGCTGGCGTCGCCGGGCCGAACGGGACCGCGCAACAGGGGCGAGACCCATGTTCGCCGGTCGGGATCACGAGGCGTCCGCTCTTCCTGACCGGGTTCGGTCTGCCGCCGGCGGATCCGTGGACGCTGATCCCGGGCGGTGCCCGCCGCCGACGAACCGGATGGGCGCGGGACCCCCGACAGCTCACCAAATATGTGCAACTCAAGGGTTGCGGCAAATCCCAGGACATGCAACCATGAAGTTGCAATCGAACCTCGGTTGTCATCCCGTCAACGAGAGGAACCATCATGGAGAGCATGACCACCAACCCGACGTCCGTCATCGACGAGAGCGCGTTCAGCGTCCGGCGGACGATCCGCATCGCCGCCCCCGTCGAGAAGGTGTGGACGGCTGTCACCGAGCCGGCGCACATCTCGAAATGGTTCGGCCAGGCCACTTTCACCGGATCCGGAGTCGGGGCAACCGGCACCCTGGCCTGGCCCGGACACGTGTCGCCGGTGCGGGTGGAGGCGATGGACGCGCCGCGCATGGTCGCCTACCGCTGGAGCAATGACGACGCCCTGGGCGAACGGCCGACCCAGGTCGACGACGCCGCCTCGACCGTCTTCACCTTCACCCTCGAAGAGGTGCCCGGCGGCACTTCGCTCACCGTGGTCGAGACGGGCTTCGACGTCCTGTCCGACCCGGCCGCCGACCTCAAGAGCCACAGTGAGGGGTGGAACAGCGAGCTGGACAAACTCGTGACCCTGCTCGAGAGCACATCGTGACGACAAAGGCACTGGTCCCGGTGTTCGCCGCACTCGGGGACGAGACCCGGTGGAACATCCTGGCCGCACTCGGCGAGGGCGACGCATCGGCGTCCGCCCTCGCCGGGCGCTTCCCGGTCTCCCGTCAGGCCATCGCCAAGCACCTGGCCGTCCTGCAGGCGGTCGGGCTGGTCGAGCCGGTCAGAGTGGGCCGTGAGGTGCAGTACCGGGTCATCGGATCCGAACTCAGCGCCACCGCCCGCCAACTCGACGCCATCGGCGCCGAGTGGGACCGTCGCCTGGCCCTGATCAAGGAGATCGCCGAAGGTCTGTAGGTGGTCAGGAATCGAGAAGCACTCCGGGCAACAGCTTCCTAGATTGGTTCCGGTCAGCGGTGATCCACCACTCGGGTCACCCACCGAATCGAAGGAGTCGTCATGACCAACCTGGGCATCAAGACCGTCCTGCACCCCGTCACCGATCTCGACGCGGCCAAGAAGGTGTACGGCGCGCTGCTCGGAATCGAACCCATGGCTGACTCGCCGTACTACGTCGGCTTCGACGTGGCCGGTCAGCAGATCGGGCTGGTGCCGAACAGCGACATGACCTCGCCGGTGGCCCACTGGCACGTGACCGACATCGAGGAGACGCTGGCCTCGGTCACGGCGGCCGGCGCGAGGGTCAAGTCGCAACCCAAGGACGTCGGTGGTGGGCGCCTGGTCGCCACCTTCACCGACCCCGACGGCAACGTACTGGGACTCATCCAGGACCAGTGAGCACTCCCCACCGCGAGAAGGGGAGTGGCGGCGTGTGTTCCGACCCGGCCCGGCTGCTGATGCTGTCCCGTGTGCGGCCGCCGGTCGCTTGTGGCAGCATCCGAACGGTGATCGGTTCCGCTACCCCACAACGCCTGCGCGATCTCGCCGCGCTGCGTCGTGTCCGGGACCGAATGGACCGGGAGTATGCGCAGCCCTTGGATGTCGAGGCCCTGGCCGCCGGCGTCCACATGTCGGCCGGGCACCTGAGCCGGGAGTTCAAGCTGGCCTACGGCGAGTCCCCGTACAGCTATCTGATGACCCGGCGGATCGAGCGGGCGATGGCGTTGCTGCGTCGCGGCGACATGAGCGTCACTGACGTCTGTTTCGCGGTGGGCTGCTCGTCTTTGGGTACGTTCAGCACCCGCTTCGCCGAGCTGGTCGGGGTGCCGCCCAGCGTCTACCGGCGCGACAACGCCGGGATGACCGCGGGCATGCCGGCCTGTGTGGAGAAGCAGGTGACCCGCCCGGTCCGGAACCGGGAGGCCGGCTCGGTCGGCCGAACCTAAGGTGTCCGGTATGGACATCACGATTCACTCCAGTTTCCTCCCGCAGGACGACCCGGAAGCGGCGTTGGCCTTCTACCGCGACGCTCTCGGATTCGAGGTCCGGCTGGACGTCGGGTACGAGGGGTTGCGGTGGATCACGGTCGGCCCCGTCGGCCAGCCCGACACCTCGATCGTGCTGCACCCGCCGGCCATCGAACCGGGCATCACCGACGAGGAACGCCGCACCGTGGTCGAGATGATGGCCAAGGGCACCTACGGTCGGATCCTCTTGGCCACCGACGATGTCGACGCCACGTTCGAACGGCTGCAGGCCCGCGGGGTGGAGATCGTGCAGGAGCCGATCGACCAGCCCTACGGGGTGCGGGACTGTGCGCTGCGGGATCCGGCCGGAAATCTGATCCGGCTCCAACAGCGCCCCTGAGACGGCGGCGCTGAAACCGGCCCCTCACGGACGAAGTCGGTCCGGCCAGAGCGGGGCGGGGCCGACCGGCGGCGCTGAAACGGTCCCTCACGGACGAAGTCGGATCGGCCTGGACAGGGCACCCGGCGGCGAGTGATCGGCTCACCGCCGCCGTCACCGAGTTACTGGTCGGTACGTGTGGATTTCTCGTTCGTAGTCGAACGACAATCCCGCACGTACTGGCCAGTAGGCTGGCGCATCCAGTGGTGCCGGATTCGCCGGGACGAACCGTCCGCGGGGAATTCTGGCCGCGGTGTAGAGATCCGGGCGGCAGCCTCGTCCTCGGGTTGAAGCGCGGCCAACCGAGCCGCTTCTCGGAGAGGATGTCGTCATGCGATACATGCTTCTGCAGGCCTACGGCGCGGTCGAGCTCGAGGACTGCACGCCGATGTACGAGTGGGACCCGGCCGACGTGCGGGCCCACATCGACTTCCAGCACAGGCTGAACGCCGAACTGCTGGCCAGTGGAGAACTGGTCGACGCCCAGGGACTGGCTGGACCGGACCAGGCGAAGTTCGTGGTCTCCGACGGAGTGAACCCGCCGAAGATCATCGACGGGCCGTACCCGGAGTCCAAGGAACTGCTGGCCGGCTACCGACTGATCGACGTGGAGAGCCTCGACCGGGCCCTGGAGATCGCCGCCCGCAGCTCGGCCGCGCCCGGCCCCGGCGGTGCGGCCATCCGGCAGCCGATCGAGGTGCGCCAGGTGATGGGCGCCCCCGACCCCGAGGTGTGAACGTCGACGAGGTCGAGGGCCTGCTCCGTGAACTCGGACCGCGGGCCCTCGGCGCGGTCGCCCGGCGCTACGGCGGGTTCGCCGACGCCGAGGACGCGGTTCAGGAGGCCATGGTCGCCGCGGCCGTGGAATGGCCGAAGGCGTTGCCGGACAAGCCGTTGTCGTGGTTGATCCGGGTCGCCTCGCGCCGGCTGGTCGACGAGTACCGCCGCACCGACGCCCGCCGCCGTCGGGAGGAACTGGCGGCGTCACTGTCCATCCACCGGGACGCCACCCGGGGGCCCGATGAGGAGGTATCAGCCGCTGACGACTCGCTCGTCATGCTGATGTTGTGCTGCGATGACGCCCTGTCGCCGACGCTCGCGATCCCGTTGACCCTGCGGGCCGTGGCCGGCCTGACCACGCGGGAGATCGCCGCCGCCTACCTGGTCCCGGAGGCGACCATGGCCCAACGGATCAGCCGGGCCAAGTCGAAACTGCGGGACCGCCGGTTCGAGCTGCCCGCCGATCCGGCGGCTCGGGTGCGGTCGGTCTGCGTCGTCCTCTACCTGCTGTTCAACGAGGGCTACACCTCCTCCAGCGGTCCGGATCTGCTCCGGGTCGACCTGACCGGTGAGGCGATCCGGCTGACCCGGATGCTGCACGCCCAGGTCCCCGATGATCCGGAGGTGGCAGGCCTGTTGGCCATGATGTTGCTGACCGAGGCGCGTCGACCGGCCCGCACTACCGCGGACGGCGCGCTGGTCCCGCTGGCTCAACAGGACCGTTCCCGCTGGGACCGCGAACTCATCGGCGAGGGGATGCGACTGCTCAACACGACGCTGGCCGTCGGCCGGGTCGGCGAGTACCAACTGCTGGCATCGGTGGCCGCCCTGCACGACGAGGCGCCCGGGCACGCCGCCACCCGCTGGCCGGAGATCGCCCTGGCCTACGAGAAACTCGAGCGGCTGACCGGAAATCCGATGGTCCGGCTCAGTCGTGCGGTCGCCGTGTCCATGACGGACGGACCGGCCACCGGCCTGGCCCTGCTGGCCGATCTCGACCTCCGGGATTCCCACCGGCTCCACGCGGTTCGGGCCCACCTGTACGAGGAGCTCGGCGATCGTCCGGCCGCGGCGGCCGAGTACGCGGCGGCGGCCGAGCGGACGGCCAACGCGCGCGAGCGCGAGTACCTGGTCGAGCAGGCCGCGCGAGTGCGCACGCAATAGGGGGCGCGTCAGCTCCGACGGACGGGGTGGGCCCACGCACCGGCCGGTCGATCGCCCGATGCCGCCTCCGTCGTGCAACCTACGGGCCGGGCCTCTCCGTCCTGTCCGTGCGGCGCTGTCCCGGACGGGACAGCCGCGGGAGGTCGGACATGACGGAACAGGCTCGGGCACCCCGTCGCCAGGCACGGCGCCGCGTCGGCATTGCCGCGGCACTGGCCATCGCGCTCGTCGGCGCGGTCGTGTGGATCTCCGGCGACGGACACTCGCCGTCGTCCGCGCCGCCCGGTGCCACGTCCACGCCCGGGGCGAACACGTCCGACGCCGGCCCGGCCGGGGGCGGTCCGGCCACGCCCGGGAATCCACCCGGTGCCGTGGCCCAACCGGCGGGTCTCCGGTTGAGCGCCGGAAAGGGGCAGCAGCCGGCGGCACCGGTGGCGGTCGTCAACGGAGATCCGTTGACCGGCCCGCAGATCTCGGCCGTCATCGACCGCCTGCCCTCCTGGACGGGCACGAGCGGCCTGGCCCAACCATTCCGTTGGCCGCCACAGAGCCTGAAGAAGCCGCAAGCCGGCGACGAGGTCGGCCTCGCCTTCCCGGGCATCAGCAAGCCAACGCCGCAGCCGTCGGTCGCCGGTCCGCTGCACGTGCTGCGGATGCAACCGCAGGGAGCGGTCTCGGTCGCACCCTTCGCCAGCATCACCTTCGACCAGCCCATGGTGGCCGTCACGACGGTGGGACAGCTGTCTGCGACCGACGTCCCGGCCACCATCACCCCGAAACTGGCCGGCACCTGGCAATGGATCGGCACCAGCACCCTGCGCTTCACCGCCGACTCGGACCAGGTCGATCGGCTGCCGATGGCGACCACCTTCACCGTCACCGTGCCGGCCGGTACCCGCTCGACCACCGGCGGCACCCTGGCGGAGGCCGCCAAGGCCACCTTCAGCACGCCGGCTCCGACCGTCACCAGCTTCACGCCGTCCGGGAAGAGCCTTACCCTGCAACCGGTATTCGTGGCCGTGTTCGACCAACGAGTCGACCCGGCGGCGGTGCTGGCGCACGTCTCACTCCGGGTGGACGGCGACTCGTGGCCGGTGCGTGCCGCGACGGCCGCCGAGGTGGCGGCCGACACCGGCGCGGCCTCGGCCGTCAGCGCCGCGGTGGCCGGCCGGACCGTCGCGTTCCGTCCGGCCAAGGCCCTCCCGACCGACGCCGCACTCAGCATCGGCTTCGGCGCCGGCACGCCCTCGGCCGAAGGGCCGCTGACCACGGCGAAGGATCGGACCTTCACCGGCCAGACCTACACGGCCCTGACCTTGGGCAGCAGCAACTGCGACTACGGCAACGGCGTCTGCCAGCCGGGCTCCTCGTTCAACCTCACCTTCACCAACGCCCTGGACGCCAAGGCTTTCGATCCGACTTCCGTGCGGATCAGCCCGGCCATCCCGGGTGGCGCGACGGTCAGTGCGTCCGGCAATGCGATTGTCGTATCGGGCTCGACGCAGCCGGACACGACCTACACGGTGACCGTGCCGGCCGGCCTGACCGACACCTTCGGCCAGCACCTGGCTCGACCGGCTGTGGCCACCTTCGTCATCGGCGCCGCGTCCACCCGGTTGGACCCGTTCCCGCAGCCGGTCACCACGGTGGATCCGATGGTGACGCCGTCCTCGATCTCGGTGAACACGGTCAACCGGAAGGAGTTCCGGGAGCGGGTGTTCCGCGTCTCGGTCGCCGACTGGTCCGCCTTCCAGCGGCTCTACCTGGCCACGGCGCAACTGGAGAATCCCCGGACCGTTCCGAACGTGCCCGACTGGCCGGTGCTCGTCGACCGGGTGGTCAGCGTCGGCGGCGCGAAGAACCGGCTGGTGTCGACGAAACTGGATCTGTCGCAGGCGCTCTCCGGGTCCGGCGCGACCGGACACGTGGTCGTCCTGATCGAGCCGACGGAGTCGGAGTCCTTCGACAGCAATACCCTCTGGCAGAACCGGCCGACCATGACCTGGGCCCAATCGACCACCCTCGGCCTGGACGCGCTGAACGACTCCGCCACGTTGCGGGCCTGGGTCACCGACCTGCGCGACGGCCGCCCCCAGGCCGGCGTCACGGTCGGCCCGATCGGCGACAACGGCCAGGTCGACCCGACCGACTCCGCGACCACCGCCGCCGACGGAGTGGCCACGTTGCCGCTGCTGGCCGGCGGGGCGAGTGCTCTGCTGGCCACTGCGGGGAAGCAGACGGCGATCCTGCCGTCATCGATGGGGCAGAAGGGCTGGATGAAGCAGCCCGGTCGGGATCAGTTGCTGTGGTTCGTGACCGACGACCGCCAGACCTACCGGCCCGGCGAGACGGTGTCGGTGAAGGGCTGGGTGCGGCGGCAGGGTGGGGACGTCGCCGCCGCGCTCACTGCCGCCGGCGCACAGTCGGTCGACTACACCGTGCGGGATGCCTACGGCGTCGTCATCGGGCACGGCACCAGCAAGGTCAGCCGGCTCGGCGGATTCGATCTGACCGCGACCATCCCGAGCGGGGCCAACCTCGGCACGGCCTCCGTCGAGTTGACCGCGGCCGGCGTGGCGACGCAGGACGGCAACGACTTCAGCCACCCGTTCGACATCGCCGACTTCCGCACCCCCGCCTTCCAGGTCGACACGCACGCGGACAGCAGCGGCCCCCACGTGGTCGGCGACAACCTGACCGTGGCCACCGACGCCACGTACTACGCGGGCGGGCCCCTGGCCGACGCCTCGGTGAAGTGGCAGGTGAGGACCGCGTCCGCGACGTACTCGCCGCCGGGATGGGACAACTTCACCTTCGGCCGCTGGACCCCGTGGTGGACCGATGCCGCGGTCTCATCGACGGGCGGCATGGAATCGTCCGCGCCGACGGCGTCCTCGATGGGCGGGAAGCCGATCTCGGAGCCCTGCTGCGCACCGGTGGACCCGAACGCGACGAAGTTCGACACCTTCTCCGGGGTCACCGATTCCGATGGCCATCACTACCTGCAGGTCAAGGTGGGCGATCTGGGCGCCGACTACGCCGGGCTGCCGGTCACCTTGACCGCGCAGGCCACAGTGACCGATGTCAGCCGCCAGGCCATCGCCGGGACGGCCGACCTGCTGGTCCATCCGGCCGACTACTACGTCGGCTTGAGCAGCGCCGACACCTTCGTCACCGCGGGCCAGGACTTGGTGCTGCAGACGGTCACCACCGATATCGACGGCGCCGCGGTACCCGGCCGCGCCGTCACGGTGACCGCGGCCAAGGTCGCCACCTCGTACGTCAACGGCCGATCGGTCGACACCGAATCGGACGTCAGGACGTGCCCGGTGACCTCCACCAGCACCCCGACGAACTGCACCTTCCACCCGACCGCGTCCGGCACCTACAAGATCACGGCGACCGTGGTGGACGACAAGGGCCGCACCAGCCGTTCGGAACTGACCCGGTGGGTCGCCGGGTCCGACGGCGCCGTCGACTCGTCGGTCGAGCAGCAGCAACTGACCCTGGTGCCGGATGCGAAGGAGTACCAGCCGGGACAGTCGGCCAAGGTGTTGGTGCAGTCGCCGATCACGACCGGCAGCGGCCTGTTGACCGTGTTGCACAACGGCATCGTGAGCACCTCGCGGTTCGCCGTGGCCAACGGTTCGGCGGTGGTGGGTGTGCCCGTCACCGCCGCGGAGATCCCGGGTGTGAGCGTCTCGATCGAGGTGGTCGGCACGGCGGCCCGTTCGGCGACCGACAGCACTCCGCGGCCGGCCTATGCCACCGGCGAGATTGGCCTGACCGTATCGACGCTGGCCCGGACCCTGAAGGTGACCGCCGTCCCGCGGCAGCGGACCGTCACCCCCGGCGGCTCGACGTCGGTCGACGTCACGGTCACCGATCAGACCGGAAAGCCCATGGCCGCCAGTGAGTTCGAACTCGTGGTGGCCGACGAGGCGGTGCTCGCCGTTGGCGGCGACGTCCTACCGAACCCGATGGACGCCTTCTACCCGGAGTTGCCCGACGGATTGACCGCCCAGTACGGCCGATCCCTGGTGGCGTTGGCCGACCCGCCGGTGATGGACAGCCAAGGCGGAAGGGTCCCGGCGTCCCCGGAGCTTTCGTCAGCGGCCAGCACGCCGGCGCCCGGCTCCAAGACCTACTCCACCGCGGCTTCCGGCGCGGGATCCACCCAACGATCCGCGGGAACCTCGAACGCCCCGATCGCCCAGCGGCAGAACTTCGACGCGCTCGCCTTGTTCGTGCCGTCGGCGACCACCGATGCGAACGGGAAGGCGACGATCGCGGTGAAGCTGCCGGACAATCTGACGCGGTATCGGGTGATGGTGGTGGCGGTGGCCGGTGCCGACACGTTCGGCTCGGCCGACTCGACGATCACCGCCGGGCTGCCGTTGACCGTCCGGCCGTCGGCGCCGCGGTTCCTGAATTTCGGCGACGTCGTGGAGTTGCCGGTATTGCTGCAGAACCAGACGGACGCCCCGTTGACCACCGATGTGGTGCTGCAGACCGTCAATCTGAAGGTCACCGGGTCGGCCGGCCAGCGGGTGACCGTTCCGGCCAACGGACGGCTCGAGGTGCAGTTCCCGGTGGCGGCCGATCAGGCCGGTACCGCGAAGTTCCGGGTCGCGGCGGTGAGCGGGACCGACGCCGATGCGGCGTCGATCGAGTTGCCGGTCTACACCCCGGCGACCACCGAATCGTTCGCCACCTACGGGGTGATCGGGAGCGGGCAGTCGCTGCTGCAGCGGGTGACCGCGCCCAAGGGCGTGGTCAGCCAGTTCGGCGGCCTGCAGATCAGTACGTCGTCCACGGCGTTGCAACAGCTCTCCGACGCGGTCGGGTACATCGCCGACTACGACTACGCCAGTTCCGACGCCTATGCCGGCCAGATCATCGCCATCGGCTCGTTGGGCGACGTGTTGACGGCGTTCTCGGCCCCCGGGCTGCCGTCGGCGGCCGAGCTGACATCGCTGGTCTCGGCCGATGTGCGAAAACTGCTTGCGCTGCAGAACGATGACGGCGGATTCCCGTACTGGACGCGGGGCGACCCCTCGGATCCGTTCAACTCGATCCAATCGACGCAGGCGCTGCTGGTCGCCGCTCGGCGTGGATTCGACGTCTCCTCGAAGGCGCTGGCCAAGGCTCAGCAGTACCTGGACGACATTGCTTCTCACCTTCCGGCCGATACGTCCCCGGCGACGCGCGACACGTTGACGGCGTACGCACTCAACGTCGGGATGCTCGGCGGTCATCGCGACGCCGCAGCCGCGGAATCGATGGTGGCCTCGCGCGGGTCGGCCCTGACGTTGGACGCGGTGGCGTGGCTGTTGCCGGTCGTGTCTGATGGCGGTTCGCGGTCTGCCCTTCAGCGCCGGATCGACAACGCCGCCGTGGACGACGCCGGTTCGGTGACCTTCACCAATCAGGTCACCGACGACGCCTGGACCACGTTGCAGTCCGACCGTCGCACCGACGGACTGATCCTGGACGCGTTGATCTCGGTGACCCCGAAGAGCGATCTGATCCCGAAGGTGGTCGCCGGGCTGATGGGAGGACAGACCGACGGAAGGTGGTCGAATCTGCAGGAGAACGCGTTCATCCTGCTCGCGCTGCGGCACTACTACGACGCCTTCGAGGGCACCTCGCCCGATTTCGTGGCCGGAGTCTGGCTGGGTGACAAGTTCGCCGGACAGCACACTTTCGCGGGGCACACCACCGAGCGGGCGAACGTGACCGTACCGACGTCGGTGCTGCTGTCGGCGTCGAACGACGACGTGACACTGCAGAACAGCGGCACCGGCCGGTTGTACTACCGGATCGGGCTGCAGACGGCTCCGTCCGACCTGAAGCCGGCGCCGCTGGACCGCGGGTTCGTCGTGTCGCGGACGTACACCGGCATCGACCACGCGTCGGATGTGACCCGCGATGCCGCCGGAACCTGGCACATCAAGCCCGGGGCGAAGGTGAAGGTGCAGTTGACGATGGTGTCGCGCAGCGCTCGCACGTACGTGAGTCTGATCGACCCGCTGCCCGCCGGCTTGGAGGCACTCAACGCGGACCTGGCCACCACGCCGAAGAGCCTCGATCCCAAGGCCGCGGCCGACGCCTACACCACGCGTTGGTCCGGCACCTGGTACGACCACCAGAATCTGCGTGACGACCGGGCCGAGGCGTTCGCCACCTACCTCAACGGGGGCGTCTACCAGTACAGCTACACCACCCAGGCCACCACCTCGGGAACGTTCGTCGTGCCGCCGCCGCGGGCCGAGCAGATCTACACTCCGGAGACATTCGGGCGCGGTGCCGGGGAACGGGTGGTGATCGGCTGAGCGTCAGTTCCGACTGATCAGCAGCCAGTCGTGACGCAGGGTCAGGTGGTTCACGCTCAAGTCGGCGCCGACTCGCCGACAGAGCGATTCGACGGATGCGAGGTCGATCTTCGCCCCTCGCCAAGCCGGGCTCAATGTGCGCTTCCTCTGCAAAGTGTGACCTATATGGCCCACCCACTCGTGCGCAATCGAGCGTTTCGACGGGGAACGAACCTGAATGGCGCACCATCCGGAGCGCCGGACAACCCGGAGGCTCTCTTCGATGTAGCGCAACTGATGACGAGGGTCCGGAATGTGTTGCAGAGTTATGTAGGAGAACACGCCGTCGAAGGATTCGCCGGCGAAGGGGAGGTCCCCGTTTCCGGTGACTGTCCGGAAGGAGATGTTCGAATGCGAATCGCGGTGGACGAACTCTGCCCTCGCGATCATTTGCGGGCTGATGTCGACAGCGGTGACCGCGTCGTACAGCTCGGCCAGCCGACCGGTCATACGTCCTGGGCCACAACCGATTTCCAGGAGGTTCGTCCCAGAGGTGGGGAGCCTCAGAACTCCGAACAACGCATCAGTCTCTCGCGCGCCCTCCTGATAGAAGACCGGGTCGAGGACGTGATGCTGGGTCGCGGTGTACCAGGCCGGCGTCGTGTCCGCGGCGGAATCCCAATACCGTCGCTGACCTTCGATCGCACCCGTGCGATGACGCCACTGCAATGGGTCCCCTCCCTCGATCCGCGTTGCCGACGAATGGAACTGCGGAGCAGGTTACTACCTCGACAGCGCCGAAGTCATGAACCAACCGAGCGTTTTCCGGCTCTTTCCGCCGTTTACGACCGGCCGAGCAGACCTCGTTCGAAAGCCACTCGTACGGCGGCGGCGCGGTCCCGGACGCCGAGTTTCGGATACAACCGCAGCAGGTGGGTCTTGACCGTCGCCTCCGAGACGAGGAGTTGCCGGGCCACATCGCGATTGGTTCCACCCCGCGCCATCAGGGTCAGCACCTGGAGTTCGCGTTCCGTGAGCTGGTCGCCCCGGGTCCGGTCGACCAGGCTACGGGCGGCGGCCGGCGCCAACACGCTCTGGCCCGAGGCGGCCCGCAGGACGGCGTCGACCAACTCGTCCCGCGGCGTGGCCTTGAGCATGTAGCCGTCGGCGCCGGCGTCGATCGCGGCGTGGATGTCGCGGTCGGTGTCGTAGGTGGTGAGCACCAGGATCCGCGGCCGTTCCCGGCTCGCCGCCCGCAGTTCCCGGATCGCCGCCACTCCGTCCCCGCCCGGCATCCGCAGGTCCATCAGGACCAGATCGGGGTCGGCCGCCCGCACCGACGCGATCGCCTCGACCCCGTCGGCCGCCTCCCCGACCACGCTGATCCGGGGATCGCGTTCCAGCATCCCGCGAATACCGTCGCGGACCACCGGATGGTCGTCCACCACGAGCACCCGCACCACTCGGGGAATCGGTGCCTCGCTCATCCCGGCACGACCGCAGTCACGACACAGCCGGCGCCGGGTTCGGATTCCACGCCGAAGGATCCGCCGGCCAATCGCATGCGCTCGGCCATGCCCGGCAGGCCGCGTCCACCCGCCTCGGACGGCCCGTCCGTGCCGTCGACGGCAAACCCGACCCCGTCGTCGTGGATGTCCAGCAGCACCTCGTCGTCGAGGTAGTCCACACTGACCGCCACGTTGCCCGCGCTGGCATGACGGGCCACGTTCGACAACGCCTCCTGCAGTACCCGTACCAGCTCCGGATCGGCGGCCAGTTCCCGTGGTTCGCCGGCGACGGTCAACGCGCCGGCGATTCCGTTGACCGAAGACCAGTCGTCCAGCATCCGCCGAACGGCGTCCGGCAGGGCGACGCCGTCCAAGGCCGGCGGCCGCAGCGCGTTCACGGCCCGTCGGGCCTCGCCGAGGCCTTCTCGGGCCAGCGCCTTCGCATTCGCGACCCGGTGGCGAGCGGAGACGTCCAAGGCATCGTCCGGGATGGCTTCCAGCTGCGTCACCACCGCGACCAGCCCCTGGGCCACCGTGTCGTGCAGTTCGCGGGCGAGCCGGGCCCGCTCGTCACGCACGCCGGTCTCACGGGCCTGGGCGATGAGCTGTTCCTGCAGCTCCTCGTTGCGGTGCTGTTCGATCAGCAACTGCCGGGTCGTCTCGTTGCGGCGCAGGACCGCCTCCTCGCGCCGGTTGGCCATGGCGATGCTGCCGATCCCGATGGCCAGGTCGAACAGGAAGAGGCCGACGGTCAGGGTCCATGAACCGCCCAGATGCGCGAACCCGCCGACCTGCACCGCGGTGATCAGGACGCAACTCGCGGCGAGGCTGGTGAGCAGGCCGAAGCCGGTGAAGAAGGTGCCGCACACCATGTAGTGGGTCCAGATGATGATCCCGCCGATCGGCGAGACGGTGATGATGCCGGCGATCAGCCCCAGTTGGACCGCGATGATCAGCAGCCGGCGGCCCAGCGTGGACAGGTCCCAGCGTTGCCACCACTCGACCCACCCGGCCAGCACCACCGTCAGCGCGGCGGCCCACAGATGCGCTCCGAGATGGCCGCCCATGGTCGCCTGACCCAGGATCAGGCCGAGGACGAGCATCCCGCGCAGCAGCCACGGAGCGCGGTTCACCGCGAAGAGGGTGTCGGGCCACTCGACCTGGGGCCGATCCCGTAGCCACAAACCGTGCGGCTCCCACTCGGGTATCCGGCGCCAGGGTGAGTAGGACGGCAGATCGATGCCTTCGGGCCAGGAGCGAAGGACTTTCACCCGATGCTCCGGCCCGGCCCGGCCCGGCAACGACGGGGTCGCCAGGTCCGGATTCGAGGCGGTGGTCACGGCGGTCATTGTTCCCGTTGCCCGGATGCCGTGCTCATTCCCAACTGAACAGCTTGATCGCGATCCTGGACATGACCAGCCCCCACACCACGAGGACCAGCACGTACAGGAGCTTCGGCCAATGTCCGGACGCGGAGTCGGTGAGGGCCTGGACGGCGGCTCCGCTCGGCGTGAAGTCGGAGATGTGCCGCATCCAGTCCGGCATGAGCGGCCGCTGGAGCCACAGACCGGCGAAGAACTGCAGCACGAAGAACAACGCCGAGCCGAACCCGGCGGCCACCTTGGCGTTGCGGAACAGGCTGGCGATCACCATGCCCAGCCCGAGCAGCGCCCACGCCGCCAGCAGGTAGGACACGACGAAGGCCAGGATGTTGTCCGGCCACGGCGCGCCGATCAACCCGGGCACCACGACCATCAGCGCCATGCAGACGATCGACACGGCCAGAATGAGCCCCAGCTGCGCGTAGAGAAGCAGGGCGGGCGACACCGGGGTGGTGCGCAGGCGCTTCAGCACGCCCATCTCGCGATAGCGGGTCAATACGTCCGGTAACGCCTGGACGGCCAGCAACGTGATGGCGAACAGCACCAGCACTGGTTGGTAGACCTGGAAGAAGCTCAGTCCGCCGAGATCGGCTGACGGCTTCCGGGTGCCGGGCACCGCGGCCAGGACGATGGACGCGGCGACCGGGAGGATGGCCGTCCAGATCATCACCCCTGGGTTCCGAGCCAGCAGTCTGGCCTCGCTCTTGACCATCACACTTGCCGCCGTCATGCCGTCACCTCGTTCGTCCGGTTTTCGTCTTCCCTGGTCAAAGCTACAAAGGCATCGTCCAGACTGGGTTGGTCGACCCGGAGCCGGGCGGCCGCGACCTGCCGTTCGTGCAGAGCGATGATGACGGCGGCGGCCACGTTGTCGGTTCCGGTGACCACCACGCGGTCGCCGTTCACGTTGACCGTGTGCACGTCGGGCAATCCCTGCAGGAAGGCCGGATCGACCGGGGCGGATGGAACGAAACTCATCCGCTGGTCGGCGACGACCCCGGCGGCCAGACCTTCCGGCGTGTCCGCCGCGATGACCCGCCCACGGTCGATGACGACCACCCGATCACACAGGCGCTCGGCCTCCTCCATGAAATGCGAGACGAGCAGCAGGGTGACGCCGGTGCCCTTGAGATCCTCGAGCAGACCCCACACCTCGCGCCGGGCCGCCGGGTCGAGGCCGGTTGTCAGCTCGTCGAGAATGGCCACCCGCGGGTTGCCGATCAGTGCCAACGCCACCGACAGGCGCTGCTTCTGCCCGCCGGACAGCTTGCCGAAGTAGGTCTTCTGCTGCTCGACCAGGCCCAGCCGCTCCAGCAGTTCCCGCCAGTCACGCGGGTGGGAGTAGAAGCTCGAGTACAACTCGAGGGCCTGGGCCACGGTCTGCTTGTCCGGCAGCCGTGACTCCTGCAGCTGGAATCCCAGAGTCTCCCGGAACTCCCGGCCCTCCTTCGACGGATCCATCCCGGCCACCGAGATCGTGCCGCCGTCGGGCACCCGGAGACCGCCGATGCACTCGACGGTGGTCGTCTTCCCGGCGCCGTTGGGTCCGAGTATCCCGAAGATCTCGCCCTCGTCGACGGCGAAGCTGACCCCGTCGACCACCGTTCGGTTGCCGTACACCTTCCGCAGGTCGCGGACATCGATCATTGACATACCTCGATCCTGCCGCCGATCGCCGGGATCCGCGTCCACCGCGCGGACAGACCTCCGTCAACCGATCGGTGGACGAGCCTGGAGCAGCAGGCGAATCGATCCGCGCCGGCGGATGACGAGACCGCAAGTCTCACAGTGAGACGCGCTGAGCTCCCGGTCCGGGCCGCCGTTGTGGTTCGGTCCAGAGGTGACTCTGCTGCAGGAAGGTGGCCAACGATCCGCATCACGAGCCTTCGGCCGGCCTCACCGGGCCGGACCGTGGTCATGGTCCAAGTGGTCGGCGACAATCCCGCATTGCATCCTAATCTTGACTCAGTCCAGAAAGCGGGCCAGACTGCGGGGGATGGCCGAGACCGAAGACTTCGAGCAGATGCTGCGGCGGGCTGCCCTGCGGGTGACCCGGCCGCGGCTGGCCGTGCTCGAAGCCGTCCACGCACATCCGCACGTGGATACCGACGCGATCATCGCTGCCCTGCACGAGTTCTCGCCCGACGTCTCACGTCAAGCGGTCTACAACTGCCTGCACGCCCTGGCCGACGCCGGTCTGGTCCGGCGCATCCAGCCGGCCGGATCGGTGGCTCGATACGAGTCACGGGTCGGGGACAACCACCATCACATGGTCTGCCGATCGTGCAACGTCATCGTCGATGTCGACTGCGCCGTCGGCGAGGCTCCGTGTCTGACCCCGTCCGATGACGCCGGCTTCCTCGTCGACGAGGCCGAGGTCACCTACTGGGGTCTGTGCGCCGACTGCTCGGCCGACCAGGCCCGGGCGCCCATCCCGACCCAACCGAACTCACCCGCCGTACGCCGCAGCAAACCCGTCATCCCGGAAGGATTCCCACGTGTCTGAAACCCACCACCACAACGCCGTTGTCGGCGACATGAACTCGGAGGAGAGCGAGGCCAAGTGTCCCGTCACCACCGTCGGCCCGCCCAATCACCCGACGGAAGGTGCGGGCAACCGTGACTGGTGGCCCAACCAGCTCAACCTGAAGATCCTCCGCAAGCACCCGGCGGTCGCCAACCCGATGGGCGGCGATTTCGACTACGCCGCCGCGTTCGCCACCGTCGATCTGGACGAGCTGGCCCGCGACGTGGACGCCGTACTGACCACCTCGCAGGACTGGTGGCCGGCCGACTTCGGGCACTACGGACCGTTCATGGTCCGGATGGCGTGGCACTCCGCGGGGACCTACCGCATCAGCGACGGGCGCGGGGGCGCCGGTGCCGGGATGCAGCGGTTCGCGCCGCTGAACAGCTGGCCGGACAACGGCAACCTGGACAAGGCGCGCCGCCTGCTGTGGCCGGTGAAGAAGAAGTACGGACGTACCGTCTCCTGGGCCGACCTGATGATCTTCACCGGCAACCGCGCCCTGGAGACCATGGGATTCAAGACCTTTGGCTTCGCCGGTGGCCGGGCCGACGTCTGGGAGCCGGACGAGGACGTGTACTGGGGCCCGGAGCACACCTGGCTCGGCGACGAGCGGTACACCGGTGACCGCAACCTGGAGAATCCGCTGGCCGCCGTCCAGATGGGCCTGATCTACGTCAACCCGGAAGGCCCGAACGGCGTCCCCGAGGCGCTCGGCTCGGCTCGCGACATCCGCGAGACGTTCGCCCGCATGGCCATGAACGACGAAGAAACCGTGGCCCTGATCGCCGGTGGGCACACCTTCGGCAAGACCCACGGCGCAGCCGACCCGGAGCAGTTCGTCGGACCGGAACCCGAAGGCGCGCCGCTGGAGGAGCAGGGTCTGGGCTGGAAGCAGACCTTCGGCAGCGGGAAGGGCCGCGACGTCATCACCAGCGGCCTCGAGGTCACCTGGAACTCCACCCCGACCGCGTGGGACCAGAGCTACCTGCAGAACCTGTTCGGCTACGAGTGGGAGCTGACCAAGAGCCCGGCCGGGGCGAACCAGTGGCAGCCGATCAACGGTGGTGGCGCCAATACGGTCCCCGATCCGCAGGACGGTTCGCTGGTCCGCCCGCCGACCATGCTGACCTCGGATCTGGCGCTGCGCGTCGACCCGATCTACGAGCCGATCGCCCGTCACTACCTGGAGAACCCGGCCGAGTTCGCCGATGCGTTCGCCCGCGCCTGGTTCAAGCTGACCCACCGCGACATGGGCCCGATCCAGCGTTACCTCGGCCCGCTGGTACCCACCGAAGAGCTGATCTGGCAGGACCGCGTCCCGGCGGTCGACTTCGAGATCGTCGGCCCGGAAGAGATCGCGTCCCTGAAGTCGCAGATCCTCGATTCGGAACTGACGGTGCCGCAACTGGTGCTGGCGGCCTGGGCGTCGGCTTCGACGTTCCGGGGCAGTGACAAGCGCGGTGGCGCCAACGGCGCACGGGTGCGCCTGGCCCCCCAGAACGGTTGGGAGGCCAACGATCCCGATTCGCTGGCCCAGGTGATCCGAGTGCTCGAGGGCATCCAGGCGACCTTCAACGCGGCCGGTACGAAGAAGATCTCGCTGGCCGACCTGATCGTTCTCGGCGGTTGCGCCGCGGTCGAGCGGGCCTCGGCCGACGGTGGGCACGCCGTGTCGGTGCCGTTCACCCCGGGCCGCACGGATGCCTCCGCGGAGCAGACCGACGTCGAGTCGTTCGCCGCGCTGGAGCCGAAGGCCGACGGGTTCCGCAACTACCTCGGCAAGGGCAACCAGCTCCCGGCCGAATACCTGCTGATCGACAAGGCCAACCTGCTGAACCTGTCCGCACCCGAGATGACCGTGCTGGTCGGCGGAATGCGGGCGCTCGGCGCCAACAGCGGCGGCTCGTCGGTGGGCGTGTTCACCCCGACCCCGGGTGCCCTGACCAACGACTTCTTCACCAACCTGTTGGCCATGGGGACGACTTGGTCGAAGTCGACCGAGGATGCCGACCTCTTCCAGGGCCGCAACGGCGCCGGCGAGATCATCGCCACTGCCAGCCGGGTGGACCTGGTCTTCGGCTCCAACTCCGAGCTGCGGGCGCTGGCCGAGGTCTACGCCAGTGACGACGCCCAGGAGAAGTTCGTCCGTGACTTCGTCGCCGCCTGGGACAAGGTCATGAACAACGACCGGTTCGACCTGGTCTGAGTTACTCCGATTCCGGCCGGGCCGTCCTCATTGCGAGGGCGGCCCGGTTTGTCGTTCCCGGCTGAGAGCTAGTTGCCGAAGCTGTAGCGCAGGTTTCCGTTGATCAGCGTATTGATGCGCTTGCGGAAGTAGCCCAGCTTCGAGTCGTCCGGCCTCGGCTCGTTCAGCAGCAGCATCCAGGTCAGGTCGGTCCCGGCGCGGGCCGCGTCGTAGGGCAGATCGAATCGGATCTGTGCATCCGGCCGGCTCGGCCACAGGGACGACCACACCAGCATTCTCGGTGGGTCGGCGGACAGGATTCTCGGTCGCTGCTCGTCGTCTTCGAGGATCAGCCACGGCCGCGCCGGGTCGTGATCGGGATCGGTCAGGGCGTCGAAGATGATGTGCGGAGGCGCCGGCTGATTGCGCCGCCGTCGCCCACCCTCGATCATCGGGCGAGCTTAACCGGGCGCGACCGGGCGGGCGAGCGGAATTCCGCGGGCCGGATCGGTGGCTACCCGCCGGTCCGGGCCGACCGGGCCACGAGCGGCACGTGCACGGCGGCGGTCAACGCGACGAGAATGCCGACGATCCCGACGACGATCGCCCGTCGTGCCCGTCGGGGACAGGGCCGCACCGTCGGGGACACCGGTGTGGCTGAGCAGGATCACCGCCTCCGGCACCGCCAGCAGGGCCATGACGATGGGCAGCGCCCGGTCGCGGGGGCGTAGGACGGCGGCCCCAGGAGGATGACCACCTCGGCGATGATCACGACTGTGCCGAGCTGGACGGAGTCGTTGTGCCGATTGAGGCCACACAGGGTCGGCCAGGTCCCGTCCTCGGGGTCGATCCAGTGATGCAGCGGGAAGAACGTGACCACCACGGAGAAGACGGCCAGGCGGCATAGGAGGCGGCGCGGGAAGCCCGAACTGCGCGGTACGGACCGACTATTCGCCGGTCTGTCCGTCGATCGACTCGCGGAGCAGGTCGGCGTGTCCGTTGTGGCGGGCGTACTCCTCGATCATGTGGCAGAGGATCCAGCGCAGGCTGGGGGCCCGCCCGTCCGGCCAGGTTCGGACGGCGAGCTGCCCGAGATCAGGCGCTTCGGTCATCACTGAACGAGACCGGGCCACCGCGTCCCGCCACAATCCGTGCAGGTACCCGGGGGGGTCGTCGGTCGACGAGCGCCACTCCCAGTCCGGGTCGGAACTCCAGTCGGCGGTGTCCCACGGTGGGAGGGGATCGGCACCGGCGAACCACCGGGAGAACCAGTGGTCCTCGACGTAACTGAGGTGCTTGAGCAGCCCGCCCAACGTCATCGACGACGGCGCGACAGTGGCGCGCAAGTCGGCCGCGTCCAGGCCCTCGCACTTCCAGGCGAGCGTGGCCCGCTGAAATTCCAGGAAGCCCATCAGGGTGTCCGCCTCGCCCGCGGCGAGCGGGGGCTGCGGGCGGCCCTGCGCGTCGATGTCCGTCATGCGCCCGGAGTCTACGACCCGAACCCGGTCCATCCCGCGAGGTCAGGTGATCGTTCTGACGTCGTCGATCTGGAATCGCGGCTGCCAGGTCTGGGAGCTGCCGACGGCATGCATCGACGCCGAGATCGAGGTGACCGAGTCGCGTCCGGCGAACCCGGACAGATCGACCGTCAGGGTGGTCCAGCTGTCCGGGTTGATCGGGGCGGTGATCTGCGCGGTGGTGCCGTCGGTAGCGGTGACGACGATGGTCCCGGAGTAGCCGGTTGCCCCTGGGGCCCCACCGTAGGCGTCCATCGCCACGGCGAGGGTGGTGGCGCCGGAAAGGTTCAGGGGCGTCGACGGAGTCACCGAGATCGTGCGCGGGGCGTCAGCCGCGGTTCCGGTGCCGGTGGCCTCCAGCGCCCCACTCCCTTGCTCGGGTCGGCCCGGGCCGTTCGCGAAGCTGCCGACGGCGGCGACCGACGTGACGTTGGACCCGGCCACCCACCCCTGTGTGCCCGACTCGAAGTCGTACAGAACGGTGGTGCGCTGCAACGAGAATGGCACGCTGGTGCTGGCCGAGGCCCCGCTGCCGGCGAAGCTCACCTTCAGCGAAGGGGTTCCGCTCGCGGCCTGCGGTGACACGTACGCGTAGATGTCCACGGTGCGGCTGATCACCCGCCCGTCGCTCGCGGCGCTGATCCTGGTGGTGGCCGGGCTGACCACCCAGCCGGTGGGGCCGGTGACGGTCAGGCTCCCGGTGAGGTTGCCGCTCGCGCGGCCGGTCAGGGTGGTGGTCAGGTGCACGGTCGAGCCAGGTGCAACCGACGTCGTATCGGCCGAGGCGGCCAGCGAGACCGTGGTCCTGACCGCGCTCGTCGGGGTGGCCACCACGGTGTGCTTGCCGGCACCGACGTGGTTGACGATCACGTACCCGTTCTGGAGAGACGCACTGCCGTGCTTGCCGTCCCACACCGTCCTGCCGTCGACGGTCACCTTCACCGTGTCACCGAAGGTCGGGACCTGCACCGAACCGGACGTGCCCTTGGGTGCAGTGAGCTGCAGCGAGAATCCGGACCGGCTGTGCTGCCACGACGCGACCAGGTCGCCGTGGGGGGTGGGAACCGTGCCCTCGGCCCAGCTCAGCGAGCCCGGGGTCGGCCGTGCGGTCCAGGTCGCGTAGCCGCCGGAGGCCGGAGTCAGTCCGAGCACGCTCTGGGTCAGCGAAACCGTTGGACTGCTCGCCCATCCGTGAGCCAGCGACGAGAATTGCGACAGGTTGGGCGTCCCGTTGGGCTCGACGTGCTCCCAGAAGGTCGTGCCCGGATCCTGCTGCAGCATCCAGCCCCAGAAGTTCTTGACCAGCTGTTCGCCCGACTGCCCGACGAGCGGATCGCTTCCGCCTTGAGCCAAGCGGGCATCGACCTCGAAGCCGGACGACAGCGGCGCGTAGAAGGCGGGGAGGGATGCCGGCGCAGTGGCGACCGGCACGGTGAGCGAACCGAGGGTGGACCAGTTGTGAGCGCGCAGATAGGCCAGCGCACTGGTCGCCCGCGTGCCGGTGGCCACACCGGTGAGGACCGCGGTCGCGTTGGCGTCCTGCGGATACGAGTCGGGCGTCTCCCGTGAATAGCGGTACGCGCCGGCCGCCGGATCCCAGAGCTGGGCGTTGATCGCGGCGCTGACCGTCCTCGCCGTGGTGGCGTAGGTCGTGGCCGAACTGTTGTCGCCCATCACTTTCGCCAGTGATGCGGCCTGCTGGAGATTCCGGACGTAGAGGGCGTTGATGTAGGTCTCGTGCCCGCAATCGGTGTAGCCGTAATGGCCGCAGGAATTCGCCGCGCCGAACGAGATGAGACCCTGCGGGTCCTGCTGCCGCACCGACTCCAGCCAGGCCATGGCCTTCTGCACGGCTGGCCACCACTTCGTCAGGAATGCCTTGTCGCCGGTGTACATCCAGTTCTGCTGCATGTTGTTGACGAACCACGTGACGTATTCGCCGTAGGTGCGTTCCTCGCCGGTGTTGTGACCGCCGACCAGACTCTCGGCCGGTACGTACCCATCGGCCAACTGCTGGGAGGCCAACGATGCCAATGAGTTCTCCACCGCGTCCTTGTCACCGGTCGACAGGTACGTCACCGGGCCTTCCACCGCCAGGTCGCCCTGCCAGACGATGCGGTCGCGTTTGCCGCCGTCGTAGATGACCTCCTTGGTCGGGTCGGCCCCGGGGACGACGGCATTGGAGGAGTCGGCCTCACCGTCCACGTACGGCCACGACTTCGCGGTGTTCGCGGCCCCGGTGTCGAGCTGGGTGGTGTACGCCCCGGCGTACCAGATCTTGTTCACAGTGTCGTCGCTGGACAGGAAGTGGCCGGCATAGTTCCGCAGGTCCGTCTGGGCCGGGGCCGCCGTGAAGGTCACCGTGACGCCGTCGACGTCGACCCAACCGGGTCCGTCCAGGAACAGGGTCAGGTAGCGGAAGCCGCCGCGCAGCACCTTGTCCGTCGCCGTCCCCGGGAGCGTGGCCGGGATGTCCAACTGGTGCGAGTCGCTGTCGTAGGTGTAGCCGACCCCGGGGAAACCGTTGAAGATGTTCGCCGTGTCGCAGCCGGGAGCCACGTTGCCCTCACCGTTGTTCTCGGAGCCGGTCAACGCCAGGTACGCCAACGACTCCGAGAAGCAGGCGTGCAGCGCCGGCCTCGGATTGGACGCGGCCAGGATGCGGACGTTGGCCAATCCACCGACGTCCTGTCCGAGATCGACCGTGAGCAGCGGAGAACCGGTGCGGTTGCCAGTGCTGGTGAGCCGGACCGACTTGCCATCGACGGCCAACGCGTTGGTCGCCGGCCCGGTGATCGATCCGGACCGGGCCAAGGCGTGCACCACGGCTGTCGGCTTGATGGTCCGGGAGGCCGGGCTGTCGACATACTGCTGCCACTTCCCGGGTTGGGGACCGGTGACGGCGGCGGCGGCCGGCTGGATCGCGTCGGCGGCTGCGGTCGCTGCGGCACTCGGGCTCACCGCGCCGGCGGCCAGCAGGACGCCGGCGGACAGCGTGACGAGCAACGGTCGGATTCGCATCATGGCAGGGGCTCCCGGTTGATCTTCAGGTCAGGAAGTGGTGATGACGGAGGTGCCGTGCAGGCCGGTCAGGACGAGATCGGTGCCGCTGCGGCTGACCGTTCCCGTAGCGGCGCCGGCGACGGCGTGCCCGGCCCGGTAGACGGTGTTGCCGCCGACGACGACCGTGCCGGTGCCGGCGGGCAGGACGATCCGGTAGGTGCTGCCGGTGGGTGCGGTGACGGCGATCTGGAAGCTCTGACCGGTCTGGCGCCAGGCGGCCTGGATCGCCCCCTGCGGTGTCGGCACGGTGCCCTCGGCCCAGGTGACGCCACCGGCCGGTCGCGGAGCGATCTGGAAGGTGGCGAACCCACCGCTGGTCGGCGTCACTCCGAGCAACTGGTTGGTCAGGTAGGCCGTCGGCCCGGTGCCCCAGCCGTGTGCCATCGACGTGTACGAGCCCAGCCCGAGACCGCCGGTGGGGGAGACGGTTTCCCACAACGTGCCGGCGGTGTCGCCGGTGAGCATGTGCGCCCAGGTCCGCCGGAGGTCGGAGATCGCCTGGGTATCTCCAGCCGACGTTCCGAGGGCCGAGTCGGCGAGCAGTTCCTGGTAGGACACGAACGGGCTGATCACGTTGGACACGCTGTTGTTGTCGGCGCTGTCCACGGCGAGTTCACCGTTCGGAGTGCCGAGCGTCTTGTGCACGAAGGCCAGCGCGCGGGTGGCCCGGTCGCCGGTGGCGATCCCGGCCACGACCGCCATGGCGTTGCCGTCCAGCGGGTGCGCGGCGCTGTTCGGCAGTACGCGGTAGGCGCCGGCGGTGTCGTCCCACAGGGTCGCGTTGACCGCCGCGGCGGTCTGGCTGGCCCGGGTGGTGTAGCTGGTTGCGGCCGAGGAGTCCTCCTCGACGGCGGCCGCGGCCGCCGCGTCCTGCAGAGCCAGGGCGTAGACGGCGTTGTCGTAGGTCTCCTGTCCCGATTCGCCGTAACCCCAGTGCCCGTTGGTCGAGCCGGACACGTTCCACAAGTGGTCGCTGCCGACCTGCGTGGCGAACCAGGCGAGATTGCCCTTCATCGCGGAGTAGTAGCTGTCCAGAAAGCTGCGGTCACCCGTGTAGAGGTAGTAGTTCCAGTAGTTGTGGACCCACCAGGCCGCGTACTCGCCCCACGCCGACTGGAAGCCGGCCGGCGCCGGCAGGTACACGCCGGGGATCTCGCCGTTCGGGAACGGGTGGTCGCCGAACCATTCGATGCTGTTCTGCACGGCCTGTCCGCGGCCGGTGGTCAGCAGCGACACCGGGCCCGAGACGACGTTGTCGCCGCCCCAGTCGAGCCGGTCCCGCTTGGCGCCGTCGGACAGGAAACTGGTGCCCTTGGCGACGGTGACGTTGTTGGCCACCGGGCCCGGCTGGGCCGGGTACGGGCGCCCGGTGTTCGACGCGATGGTCGCCAGTTGGGTGGTGTAGGCACCGGAGTACCAGAGCTTGTTGAGCGTGGTGTCGCTGGAGAGGAAGGCACCCTGGTAGTTCCGCAGATCGGGGTTGTCCGGGTCGGCGGTGAAATGCAGGGTCAGGTTCGAGACCGCCAATTCACCCGGGGTGTCGAGGAAGACCATGAGGTAGCGGAAGCCGCCACGAATCACCGAATCGTTGACGGCGCTCCTACCGGGCGCCGGTTGGAAGAAGTGGGTTTCGGTGGCGACGCCGCTCGGATCCTGGCTGAAATCGGACTGCGTGGTGAGGAATTGGGTCGACTCGCTGAACGCCACGCCGACCTTTGGTGATCCCGAGCGGCTGTCGGCGTTGAAACTGATGGTGCCGGCGACGTCCTTCCCGAAGTCGTAGATGACGTAGGGCTTGCCGAAGATGTCCGACTTCAACACGGTGCTGCCGGTGGTCAACGCCCCCTTGGGGTTCGTCACCGATCCGCCGAACGGTGCCTGGGCGGCACCGGCCGTCGCGGAATCCCAGACGCCGGCGATCTGCGCGCCGTCACCGGGGGCGGCGGTGTTGCGGAACGTCAGCCGGTAGGTGCCATCGGCGGCGATGTACTTCGCCGGCACGGTGAACGAGTAGTGCTCCAGACCGATCGCGCGACCGCCGAACGCGTAGTCCGCGGACGTCGGCCGGCGGGTGTGGACCACCGTGTTGCCGACCAGCACGTCATAGCTCGATGAAGCGCTGCCGGCCTCTTCGACTCGGACGGTCTGAGTGCCTTTTCCGCTGCCGTGCAGCAGGTATGAGAAGCTGGCATCCGGATCGGTACCACTGCGGCGAACCGGGGCGCCGTCGACCGTGATCACACTGGACCCGGCGCCGATGGTCTGCAGCGCATGCGCGGACAGCTCGGAGGTGGAGGACGCGGCGGAGACGTAGTCGGCCAGCAGGCCGGTGCTCTCGGTGGTCGCGGTGGGATGCAGGGTGCGCGACGCGGGCGAGAGGTTGTAACTCTGCGCCGTGCTGATGGCCGGTAGCCCGAGGAGGCCGCCGACCGTGGCCGCCGCCGTGGCGGGGCTCCGGTGAGCCGTCGTGACCGATGTCGCCGCCACTGTTCCGACGAGAATGACGGCCACCGATCCCACGGTCGCCAGGCTGGCTCGGAAATGGTGTCGTGTCCAGTTTCGCATCATTGCGGTCCTCTCGATCGAACGGGCCGGCCGGGCCAACGTTCATCAGCGCCCCCGGCGGGAAAACGTGAGAAATCAACCACATTTTGGCATGAATGACGAGCAACTCATCGTGCAGTCGCAACCGGGCGGGTGTCAAGGATTCAGGCGATATTTCGCGCTGCGAAAACCGATATTCTTCGAATGCAAATGTCCCGCTTTCGGCGCCGCGGCGATCTCTGCGGGTTTGACCGAGACAAAAATGGGTAAGCCGATTGCCAATCAGCGAAGGACCTTGACGGTGGCTTTCCAGGTCGACGCGGCCAGCAGGGTCGAGCCGCGATAGGCGAGAGTCACCGTGTAGGTCCCGGCCGCGAGGTGGGGCAGGGTTGCGGTGGCCTTGCCTTGGTTCAGGCGGACAGTCGTGGTCGTGACGGTGCGGCCTCCGGCGGTCACCCGGACCGTCACCACTCCGACGGCTGTGGTCCCGGACGGTTTGGAGGTGGCGGTGATCGCCACTGTGGCCTTGGTGGTCGTGGTGATCCTGGCCGGCGTGAACTTGCCCTTGACCGTGGTGGCCGCCTTGACCACGACGAGCCTGGTGCTCGCCGTCGAGGTGTTCACGGAGGCATCGCCGATGTAGGTGGCGGTCAGGGTGTGGGTTCCGACCGCCACGTGGATCGGCAGTGTGATCACGGCGGTGCCGGCGGCCAGGCGACCGGTTCCGACGGTGGTCCGGCCGTCCTTGATGGTGACGGTTCCGGTGGGGCCCACGCCGGTGGCGGTGACCTTGACGGTGACCTTGTTCGTCGAGCCGTAGGCGACCTTGGCCGCGGACAACGTGATCTTGGTCGTCGAGGCGGCCTTGGTGACGGTCAGAGCGAGGGTGTCGGCCGATTCCGCGTAGGTCGCGTTGCCGCTGTAGGCGACCTTCAGGGTGTGGGGCCCGGGGCGGAAGGCGCTGCCCCTGACGGACACGGTGGCTCGGCCTCCGACCAGGGTGGCCTGACCGACCTGCACCCCAGCCGACGTCACCCGAACCGTGCCGGTGGGGGTTGCGCCGGCGCCACCGACCTTGACGTTCAACGGGACCGTCCCGCCGACGGCCACCGAGCTCCGGCCCAACGAGGCCACGGTGCTGGAACCAAGGAGCGTGACTCCGGCCCTGGGCACCGAGATCTGATGTGCCGCTTCGATGTTGCCGGCGTTGTCGACTGCGCGGTAGCTCACCGTCATCGCGGTGGCGCCGACCGGGATCGGGCCGTCGGCGGCGACCCAACCTCCGCCCGGCAGTTCGTACTGGACCTTCGCGACCCCGGAAGTGTTGTCGTCGGCCGCGAAAGTCAGTGTGCGAGAGGGCGCGTCGAATGTGACGTTCGAAACCGGGGCGGTCCAGTCGATCTTAGCCGTCCAGCCAACAGGGGCTGAGATGAGCCCCGCTGCGTTCCTCGCCCGGACGCTCGCGGTGTGGGTGCCGTCGGTGGTGAACGGCAGCGGGGTCGAGAGCTGTGCCCAGTCGGCTCCGTCGATCTGAGCCTGCACGACCGGCTGAGGGTCGCTGGCGTCGGTGGCCGTTGCCGTCAGGGTCACCGGCGTCGTGTACCAGCCGTTTGTCCCGTTCGGAGTCCCCGGCGTGGTCGCCAGTGTCACCACCGGTGGGGAGGCCACGGAGGCCGGCCCGGTGGTGAATCGGTACGTGCCGGATCCGACCGTGAAGACCGCCCGACCGCCGACGTTCTTCACGAACGTCACGCCGTCGGCGTCGGCGGCCAGGGTGCCGCCTTCGCGGACCACGTCACCGGCGGGCACCGGGATGGAGACCGTCGCGACCGAGCCGGTGGGAATGGTCGCGTCCAGGTCGACGCCACCGTCGGTCGGGTCGACGCGCCAGCTCGAGCTGATCTTCCCGTAGCGCGAATCGACCGTTCCGGCCCCGGTGGTGATACTCCCGCCGGGTCGAGGAACGATCGAGAACTTCTGGTAACCGGGCTGTTCCGGATCGCTGACGATCCCGCCGATGTTCTCGTACATCCAGTCGCCGACCGCGCCGAAGACGGCATGATCGGCCGAACTCCCGAGGACGTTGGGGTTGAAGGCGCCGTCGCTCGGCAGGATGTAGTCCCACCGTTCCCAGATCGTGGTGGCCCCCTTACCGATCATGTAGCCCCACGACGGATAGCTGGTCTGCTGCAGCAACTGGTAGGCCAGATCGCTGCGGCCGATCTCGGTGAGGACGGGGAGAGCCCAGCCGGTTGCGGCGAATCCGGTGGTGAGGTGAACGCCGTTGGCCTGGATCTTGCCGACCAACTTGGCCCCGGCGGCGGACCGCAAGGAGGTGGGAACCAGGTCCGCGTACAGCGACATGACATAGGCGGCCTGGGTGTCCGGGTTGAGCGTGCCGTCCGACCCGATGATGTGGTGATCCACCATGGCTGCACTGATGGAACTGTGGATGGCCTCGAAGCGCCGGGCGTCATCGGACTTGCCGACGGCGGTCGCCATATCGGCGAGAACCATGGCGTCCCAGCCGAAGTAGGCGGTGGCGGTGAACGAACCGGGCGTGTTCTCGCCGCCGTTCATCCAGTCGCCGGCCGGCCCCATGTCGTCACCGAGCAGATATGTCCCGTTGCTGTGCGCCTCGAGGAAGAGCACCCACTTCTTCATCGCGTCGTAGTTCTCGGCGATGATGCTGGTGTCGCCGTACCGCTGCCACGACGCGTACGGGATCGCGATGATCACATCGCCCCATCCGCCGCCGTACCCGCCGCCGGTCAGTTGCGGGATGGCCGGTGCCACGTTGTTGACCAGTCCGGAGGCAGCCTGCGTGTAGGTGACGTCATGCATCCACTTGCGGTAGAACTCCTCCATGTCGTAGTTGTAGGTCGCGATGTGCGAGGAGAAAGTGGCATCGCCCGCCCAGCCGAGGCGCTCGGCCCGCGCGTTGGTGTCGGTGGGAATGGACATCAGGTTGTTCTGCAAACTCCACGCGATATTGGACTGCAATTTGTCGAGCATCGAATTGCCCGTCGCGAGCGTCCCGTTCGTCGGTACAGCCGATCCGATCGAGATGCCCGTGAAGTCCGCCAGTTGCGGCGTACCCGGATACCCGGTGACCTCGAAATACCGGAAGCCGTGGTAGGTGAACCGCGGCTCGAAGGATTCCGCTCCGCTGCCGGCCAGGATGAAGGTGTCGGTCTGCAGAGCCAGGAACGGTGGTGATCCGGCCAGCAAATTGCCGGTGTAGAGCGAGCCGTCGGTGCTGACGTCCTGCGCATGCCGAAGCTTGATCGTCGTCCCGGAGGGTCCGGTGGCGGAGAACCGCACCACACCGGAGATCTCCTGTCCCAGATCGAATACCCAGATGCCGGGCCGGACCTCGCGGCGCGAGACCGGGGCGGTCTGCGCGACCGGGCGGATCGTCGGTCCGATCTGGGCGACGAGCACCTTCGGGTCGGCGGCCGAGGTGGCGACCGGCTTCCAGGTGTCCGCGTCGAAGCCGGGCTGATCCCAGCCCGTCGGGTCCGCACGGACGTCATCGGTTTCACCGTTGATGATGTCGGCCTGGACCAGGCTGCCGTGACCGGAGGACCACGTGCTGTCGGTCTTGATCTGCTGGGTCGTGCCGTCGTCGTAGGTGATCATCAGTTGGGCCCAGAACGCAGGCGAGTTGCCGAACTGGTTGGGCCCGAACCAGGCGACGTTCCCGGCGTACCACCCGGGCGCCAACTGCGCGCCGATCGTGTTCGGCCCGGTGCGGAGCTGAGAGGCGACATCGCTGCTCTGATAGTAGATCCGATCGCGGTAGTCACTCGATCCGGGAGAAAGTCGGTCGTCATTGACCCAGTTGCCGTTCAGCCGAGCGCCGTAGTTTCCCTCGGCCGTGCTGTAGAGGGTGGCCTGCTTGATGTGGTCCGACGGCTGGTCGAGCGTGAAGTCCTTCCGGACGAGCGGCGTTCGGTCCTGATGCTGGGCCAGCATGACGTCGGCGTCGTGGATCTGTAGGCCGTCGGCCACGTAGGTTCCACCGTCGAACACGGGCTGATCCGTGACGGTCAGATCCGAGTGGGCCAGCAACTTCTCGTCCGGCAACTGCGTCACCGACAGGGCCGAGAAGATGGCGGTCTCGGTGTCGGTCTGGCGGAAGCCGATCCCTCCGGCCGGATGATTGGCCAGGTCGCGCTCGTCGATCTTCTGTCCGTCGATCCAGGTCGTGATGTGATCGCCCAGGAGTTCGACGGAGAGCTTGTGCGGCTTGTCGACGTCGGCGATCGGCACGATCGAAGTCGGGATCGGCACTGCGGCCAGTTGCTCGTAGCCGCCACCAACACGCAGGTGGGGTTTGAAGAGCAACTGGCCGTTCCCGTCGAAATCGTTGAACTGCCACATGTAGGAATCGGACCCGGTGGCGCTCGAGTGGAGATAGACAGTGGCGGCCTGCGCGACGATCTGAAACGTGATGTCCACCCGGTAGTCGGCCCAGGCGTCACTGCCGTCGGCGACCAGCATCGGTGACGCGTTGGTGACAGTGAGGCCGTCCGGCCCTGGAGAGCCGCCGGAGAAAGGATTCTCGATCAAGCTTTGGTCGAGCAGCACGGAGCCGTCGGGAATGGCCACGACCTTCATGTTGCTGAAGACGGCGGTCTCGCTGGCCGTGGTGCGGAACCCGATTCCGCCGGACTTGTAGGTGGTGTCGGCCCGCTGGTCGATCTGTGTGCCGTCCAACCAGGTCGTGATGACCGAGCCGACCGCCGAGATCTTCAGGTGGTGCGCCTGGTGGAGAGTCGATGTCGGCACCAGAGTGGTCGGGATCGCGATCTGGTCCAGGACGGTGTAGCCGCCGTTGACGCGAAGGTGAGGCTTGAAATCGAGATGATCACCGTCGACGGCCAGCTGCCACATGTAGGAGTTCGTGGCCTGGTTCGCGCGGAAATAGATGGTTGCGGTTTCGGCGACGATGCGCAGATCGGTATCGACGGAATAGTCGCTCCAGTCGGCACCGATCACCTTAGTCGGAGAACCGACCCACTGGGCATCCGTGGCGGCATCGGTGAGCAGCCCGGTCAGGAAGGAACTCGGGGCGCTCCACGCACTGCCGGCGTGATCGGTGGCCGAGAGTACGCGCCAGTAGTACCTGGTGTCGGACGCCAGTGCCGGACCGGCGTAGCTGATATCCGACATGACACCGGAGGCCACCTCACCGCTGTCCCACACGAGCGACGTGCCGCCGGCCAGATCGGCGGCGGTGCTCGCCACCTCGACCCGGTAGCTGTTCTGCACCACAGCGCGCACATCGGTGTGCAAGTGCCAGCTGAAGCCGATGTGGTCGGCGTCAACCCCCAGTGGCACGGTGGCGTCGTTCACGTGCAGATCGCTCACGGTCAGGGCCGTGCTCACCTCCTGGGCCGTCGCGGCGGCGGCCGTACCGGCGTTGCCGATCAGCAGGCCGGCCGCCAGGATGACGACGGCGCCGAGCGAGATGGCTCGGGACCGGTGCGCCGGGCGCCTGAGCAGAGTGGGCACGAGTGGAACCTTTCGTGAAGCCGAGAGCCGAAGATTCAGGTTGGGGGGATGGCTTGCCGCAGAGGGAATATGCCTGGAAATCGGCGATTGCCCCGGATCCGCCGGACCGGGGCAATCGCCTTTGCTCACCCGCTCAGCGAACGACCTTGACGGTGGCCTTCGAGGTCGAAGGTGCGAGCACCGTCGAGCCGGGATAGGCGAGAGTCACCGTGTAGGTGCCGACGGCCAGACGGGGGAGAGTTGCGGTGGCCTTGCCTCGAGTCAGGTGAACCGTGGTGGTGGCCTTGGCGTGGGATCCACTGGTGACCTTCACCGTGACCGTGCCGGAGGGCGTGGTCCCGGGAGCTCGGGTCGTGACGGTGACGGCGATCTTCGCCTTTGTCGTCGTGGTGATCCGGGTCGGTGTGACTTGGCCCTTGACGGTGCTGGCCGCCTTGACCACGACCAACTTGGTGGTGCCGACAGAGGTATTGACCGAAGGGTCGCCGCCGTAGGTGGCGGTGAGGGTGTGGGTCCCGACCGACAGGCGGGTCGGCAGCTTGACGACTACGGATCCGGCGGCCAGCCGGCCGACTCCGATGACCGTCCTCCCGTCCTTGATGGTCACCAGGCCGGTGCCGGTGACACCGGCCGCGGTCACCCTGACCGTCGCCCGCACCGTGGTGCCGTAGGCGACGCGGGCCGAGGACAAGGTAATCCTGATGGCCGAGACCGCCTTCGTGACGGTCAGCGCCACGCTGTCGGACGATGCCGCGTAGACCGCGTTACCGCTGTAGGCGACCTTCAGCGTGTAGTGCCCGGTGCGGAACGTGCTGCCCTTGATGGTCAGCGTGGCCCTACCGCCGGTGAGGGTGGCCTGCCCGACCTGCACGCCACCGGACGTCACCCGAATCGTGCCGCTGGGCGTTGCCCCCGACCCGCCGACCTTGACCGTCATGGCGACGGTTCCGCCGACCACGACCGAGCTCTTCGAGAGTGACGCGACCGTGCTGGAGTCCAGCAGGGTGACGCCGACCTTCGGCACCGAGACCTGATGCGTCGCTTCGATGTTGCCGGCCTTGTCGATGGCCCGGTAGTTGACCACGGCGGCGGCGTTGCCGACCGTCACCGATCCGAGGGTGGTGATCCATCCGCCACCCGGGAGTTGGTACTCGATGCGACTCACGCCCGACGTGCCGTCGGCTGCGGTGAAGGTGAGCGTGCGGGCGACATCGTCGAACGTGACGTTGGAGACCGGAGCCAGTTGGTCGATCTTCACCGACCAGGTCGACGCGGCCGAGGTGATGCCGGCGGCGTTGGTCGCCTGCACCCTCACGGTGTGGGTGCCGTCGGTGGTGAACTGCAACGGGGCCGAGATCTGCGCCCAGTCCGCTCCGTCCACCTGGGCCTGGACCATCGGGTTCGGGTCGACCGGATCGGTGGCGACGACGGCCAGTCGGACCGGTCCGGTGTACCAGCCGGTGGTGTTCGGCACCGCCGGGGTGGTCACGACCCGGACGGTCGGTGCGATCCCGACGGTGAGCGTGACGGTGGTGGTGGAGGCCTTGAACTTGCCGTCACCGGGGTAGGAAACGGTCAGGACGTGGGTACCCACGCCGAGGTCGGCGCCGATGCTCAGGTTCGCCGTTCCGTTCGACAACGCCTTGCTGCTCAGCGTTGTCGTCCCTTCCGAGATTGTCACCGTTCCGGTCGGCGTACCCCCGGTGCCGGTGACGTGCACCGTGGCCGTGGTGGCACCACCCACCGCAACCGCGGCCGGCGACAGGGTCGCCGTCGTGGTGGAGGCGGCGGCCTGGCCGTCGGCCGGAGTCACCTGCAGATCGAACAGATGCAGCTGGTTGCCGGCCTGATCGCTGGTCGAGGACGACGGGAGCGCCAGGTAGGCGACGGTCTTGGTGGGGTCCAGTGTGATCGTGGTCGAGAACAGGCTGACGTCGAGTGCGTCCGGGTAGCCACTGCCCGGCTTGGGATTCCACTCGTGGGACGTGGCGACCAGTTCGTCCTGCGGGATCAGGGTCGAGTTCGTCCAGTTGTTGAGGGCCAGCGTGAACGGTGCCGAAGAACCGTCGGTGTAGACGACGGTCCCGGTGCCCGTCCCATTGCCGTTGCTGGCGGCACCCAGGATCGAGACCGATTTGGCGGCCTGGTTGATCGCGATCCGTTGGCCGGACGCGACCACGTTGTCCGGCGCACCGTCGGCGGCCGCCGGCCAGGTGTAGGTGATCCCGCCGTGCACGATCGGCTGACCGGGCACCACGCCGACCGCGGCGAGCCCCTGCTTGGAGTAGCTGAAGCCGGCGCCGTCGAAATTGGCGTTGCCCGGGTTCGAATGATCGCCGACGCCGACGTTCCCGAAGGCCTGGGCCAGCGAGGCGAACAGGATGGGGATGGTCAGACTGGCTCCGTCGGTGGGCACGGCAACGCCGCCGATGGTCACCTGGAGGGCGACATCGACCGATGCCGAGGCCGCGGCGCTCCCGGCCGTCAGCGTGAACGGAACGTCGACCGATCCGCCGGCCGGCACGTGGACGGTGGCGGTCGCCGGGCTGGTCGTCACGCCGGTGGCGCCGGTCAGCATGTAGGTCACGTCGGCGTCCGCGTCACCGCCGTTGTGCAGGTTCAGGTTGGCCGCGGCCGGGGTACCCGACTGGACCATGTCCGCGGTGGACGTGAGTTTTGCCGTGACGATCGATCCGACGGTGACCTGCAGGCCGTTCGAGGTCTGGTATCCGCCGTCCGCCGTGGCGGTGGCGGCCACCCGGAAGATCTGATTCAGGGTGCTGGACGGGGGCGTCACCAGCCAGGTCGTGGTGAGTTTGTCGGCCGGGGCGGCGCTGTCGAACGTCGAGGCGGTCTGCGCGGTGGCGGTCCAGCCCTCCGGGACATCCAGGCCGAGCTTGACGTTGGTCAAGGTCTGCGTGCCGCCGGTGGACAGCGTGGTGGTGACGACGTTGCCCTTGGTCGGGGTCAACCCCCCGGGCGCGGTGGCGACGGCCGAGCGGTTGCCGGCGGTCGCATCCAGGGTGAACCCGGCGGTCAACGGCAGATCACGGGACGAGTCGCCGACGTGGATCTGGTAGTCGCCCGGGGTGATCGTCCAGTTGTGGGCGGTGCTGTCCCAGATCTGAAGGTCGGACTGGGTCAGGGTGAACGTCACCGGTGTGCTGTCGCCCGCCGCGAGCGTGACCCGTTGGAAGCCCTTGAGTGTCTTCGGCGGTTCTCCGGCGGCGGTCGGGTAGCTCAGGTAGAGCTGGGCCACTTCCGAGCCGGTGGACGTCCCGGTGTTGGTGACGGTGGCTGTCACCTTGCGGCTGCCGTCGGCCGCGGGTGACCCGACCGCTATGTCGCTGAATCCGAAGCTGGTGTAGGACAACCCAAATCCGAACGGGAACAGCGGGGTCACGTTGTGCGCGTCGTACCAGCGGTAGCCGACGTCCAGGCCCTCGCTGTAGTCCAGGGTGCTGGTGTTGGTCGAGACGTCGACGGTGCCGGGGTACTGCGTGGCGTCGGCCGTGGGCATCTGGGACATGCTCGCCGGCCACGTCTGGGGCAGCTTGCCCGACGGGTTCACGTCGCCGAACAGCACCGACGCGAGAGCAGCGCCGTTTGCCTGGCCGCCGTACCAGGACTCCACGACGGACGACACCGAGTCGAGCCATGGCATCAACACCGGGGCGCCGGTGTTCAGCACGACGACCGTCTTCGGGTTGGCCGCCGCGACGGCCGCGACCAGATCGTCCTGAGCCCCGGGGAGCGTCAGGTTCTGACGGTCGCCGTCCTCCATCTCGTCGTCGTTGACCACGACGACGGCCACGTCAGCGGTCTTGGCCGCGGCGGCGGCGGCCGCGATGGCGTCCACGTCCGGGGTCTGCCAGCCGAGGGTGACCGAGCCGTTGGTGGGCGGGCTGCTCGGGGTGCCGGCGACCGGCCCGGTGGCGCTGTTGATCGGCTGGTAGTTCTCGACCGTGATCGGGGTCTTCTGACCTCCGACCAGGTGGATGGCCGACGTGCCCGGGCCGTACTGGGCCCAGTCGTTGAAGACGGACTGGCCGCCCAGGGTCATCCGGACACCGCCGGTGTTGGCCATCGAGAAGGTGTACGTCCCGGTGACCGGGGCGGTCAGGAAACCGGTCCAGCGGACCGAGAACCCGGCCGCGTTGACGCCCGGGCCGGGGGCCTGGGTGTAGTGGTCGTCGATATTCGGCTCGATCTGGGTCAGGGCAGGAGTGCCGGACAGGTCCAGGTTGTTGAAGTACTCGGCGGTGAGGCCGGGCTTGCCGTCGACCGACGTGAACTCCGCCGTCGGGACCGTGCTCAGTTTTTCGGTGGTGCCGGGCACGTGGAGACCGCCGCGGGACAGCGCGACCTGCCCTCCGGAGCCGTCCGAGTGGTACACGTTGAACTCGGCGATCGACCACCAGCTGCTGCTGGTCCCGGTCTGGATGACCTTGACGTAGCGGGCCGAGCTGGTGGCGAACGATGCGGTGATCAGTTGCGTGCTGCCCGTGCCGGTGGCGACGGGCGAACCCCAGGTGGTGCCGTCGGTCGACAGGTAGATCTCGTAACCGTGGGCGTAGTCGCCGGCGCTGGTGGTCGAGTCCATCGAGATCTGATCGATCGTCTGGGCGGCGCCCATGTCGACGACCAGGCTCTGTCCAGGGGCCTGGGTCGTGCCGCTGGTCCAGCGGGTGCCGGCCTGCCCGTCGAGCATGTTGCTGGCCGAATCCCCGGCATCGGCGGTGGCGAACGGCGTGATGTTCCAGGGGCCCACGTACTCGACGTGGCCGTTGGAGCCGACCCGAGCGGCGATGCTGTCGGCGATGGTCGAGACCGCGCTCGCCGCGACCGGGACGTGCGAGCTACCGCCGCCGCCGGTGACCGGCGCCGTCTTCGCGGGTTCGCCGATGACGACGATCGATTGACTGCTCGTCGGGTCCAGCGGCAGTAGGTTGCTGTTGTTCTTCATCAGGACGGTGCCTTCGGCCGCGATGTCCTGAGCCGTCTTGGTGTGGGCCGCCGAGGTGGCATCGGCCGAGGTCGAGCCGGTCTGGTTGTCGAAGAGTCCGTACTGGAATTCTTCGGTGAGAATGCGCGAGATCTTGTCGTTCAGAACCGAGATCGGCACTTCACCCTTCCGGACCGCGTCGGACAGCGGCTGACCGAAATTGCCGGGCGTCGGCATGGTGAGATCGAGTTGCGCATTTGCCGCCTGGACGGTGCTGCGCGCTCCGTCCCAATCGGTGACGACAAATCCGTCGAATCCCCAGTCCTGCTTGGCCGTGTCCTTCAGAAGGGTGGCATTCTCGTTGCTGTGCACTCCGTTGAGCAAGCTGGTGGCGGCCATGATGGACGCCGCGTCCCCTTCTTGTACCGCTTGCTTGAAGGCCGGGTAGTAGATCTCGTTCAGTGTGCGCTCGTCGACCACCGCGTCGGCGTTGTTGCGGTTCTGCTCGACGTCGTTGGCCACGAGGTGCTTCAGATCGGCCATGACGCCTTGCGACTGCACTCCTTTGACGTACGCGGTGGCGGTCGCCCCGGCCAGGTAAGGGTCTTCACCGGCGGACTCGAAGGCCCGTCCTCCGCGCGGGTCACGGACCAGGTTGACGTTCGGCCCCAGGTTGACGTCGATCCCCTTGGTCTTGGCCTCCGAGCCCACCACCTGCCCATACTCGTTCTGCGCGTTCGTGTCCCAGGTCGCGGCCGATGCGATGGGGGCCGGCATGGCCGTCGTGCCCCCCATGACCACCCCGGCCCCACCGTCGTTCAACGTCAGGGTGGGGATGCACAACCGTGGGATTGCCGCGATCGACCCGGCGTATCCGGGCGCGGACGACGAGCCGTGGGTCATCGACAGTTTCTCGTCGAGGGTCATCTGGCCGAGCACGGCCGAGGCCTTGGCCGCCGGACTCGCCGACGATCCGACCCATGGGCAGGATGAGGCCGCGGTAGCCGCCGGAGCGATCGCCGGTTCGAGCGTGACCAGTAGGCCGGCGGTCAGTACCGCGGCGGCGACGAGGGATATCGGGCGTCGTTTCACTTCATTCCTCACAATTGCAGGGTTTGACGAACAGGGTTCGCGTCGCCGAACTGGCCTGCGACGCAACGCATTGGACCAACGGGTGACCTGTACTGAAAGGTTTCAGTACACCGCGCACCGCGCGACGCTGAGCCCGAGGGCCAAGTCAGGTCGGGGAGGACATTCGCAGATGAGTGCGAGGGGCGCCGGCGGCGGTCGGCGGAACAGCGCGCTATCCGGGGCTGCATCCGAAGGGTATGAATCGTCCTCTCTGACGGTTCTTCGCGGGCTGAACCACTCCGAGATCAGGCGGTGGTCCAGCTGAGAGTAAAGCTCGTGATTCCGCTCGTCAATGATCGCGGGCGGATCTTTCCCAGGATAATTAGGGTATTCACGGATTAAAAATGCTGGGACTTTCATTTGAAACGTCGGTCATTGCCGATCGTTCGTTCGCGTTGCCGTCCGCGGAGTAGGGACGAGGATGGCGAGATGACCCGACGGCCGGTGATCACCATGGTGCCCGCGAACGGAACGACTTCCGACCGGCTCTGACACCATGGGCGGATGATGGACGCCCTCGCCCGGATCGTCGGCCCCGACCACGTTCTGACCGACGACGCCCTCACGGCCGGGTACCTGCGCGACTGGACCGGACGGTTCGGCACCACGTCGGGGACGGTGGTCCGCCCGGCCGACACCGCGCAGGTCTCCGAAGTCCTGGCGCTCTGCCGCGCCGAGGGCCGGACGGTCGTCCCGCAGGGCGGCAACACGGGCCTGGTCGGCGGGAGCGTGCCCCGGGACCAGCAGATCGTGCTCAGCCTGGCGCGGCTGCGTGGAGCACCCGTGGTCGACGCGCCCCGCCGGCAGATCGTCGCCGCCGCCGGTGTCACCATCTCGACCCTGCAGCAGGCCGCCGTCGCCGCCGGGTTCCGCTACGGCGTCGACCTGGCCAGCCGGGAGTCGGCCACCGTCGGCGGCACCATCGCGACCAACGCGGGTGGGCTGCGGGTCCTCAGGAGCGGAGACACCCGGGCACAGCTGATCGGGGTCGAGGCGGTGCTGGCCGACGGCACCGTCATCTCCCATCTGGACGGCCACACCCGCGACAACACCGGCTATCACGTGCCGTCCCTGCTGGCCGGGAGCGAAGGCACCCTGGCCGTCGTCACCACCGCCCGGCTCCGGTTGCTGCCGGTACTCGGCCGTCCGGCGGTGGCGCTGATCGGGTTGGCCGATCCGGCCGAGGCGGTCGTCGCGGCCGGACGGATCGCGTCGCTGCCGAGCGTCACGGCGGTGGAGTTGATGCTGCCCCCCGGGCTCGCGTTGGTGATGCAGCGTCTGGGATTCGGGCGGCCGCTCGCCGCGGACCACGGTGCCTACCTGGTGGTGGAAGCGGTCGGTGACGACCCGCTGAGCGGCGTGGTGGGGGTCATCGAGCAGATCCCGGGGGCCGATGCGGTGGTGGCCCAGGACCAGGCCGACGTCGCGCGGTTGTGGGCCTACCGGGACCGGCACACCGAGGCCATCGCAATGGTCGGTACGGCGATCAAGATGGACGTGACCCTGCCGATGAGTTCACTCGGGTCGTTCCTGCTGGACGTGCCCGGTGCGGTGGCCGGGGTGTCCCCGGACGCCCGGACCTGGCTCTTCGGACACGTCGCGGACGGAAACGTGCACGTCAACGTGACTGGTGCCGATCTGGCGGTGGCCGACGACATCGAGGACGTGGTGTTCCACATGGTCGCCGCGGCCGGCGGGTCGATCAGTTCCGAGCACGGCGTCGGACTCACGAAACGACCGTGGCTGCATCTGAACCGCTCGGTCGCGGAGCTCGCCTTGTTCGCCTCGATCAAGCGCGCGTTCGACCCGTCCGGTGTGCTCAACCCGGGCGTCCTGATTCCGTAGCCCATACGGCGGCGGCCCGCAGGCCGGGACTTCAGAGGGCCTGCACGGCGGCCGTGAACGCCGCGCCCCGTTCCCGGTAGTCGCGGTACCGCCCGAAGCTCGCCGCGGCCGGCGACAGCAGCACCACGCCACCCGGACCGGCCCACTCGTAGGCCGCGCGGACCTGGGCCTCGAGTTCGTCCACCCCGACCGCGTCGACCGCCGGCCCGGTGCCCTCTTTCGTGACCACCCGGACGATCTCGGGTCCGTTGTCGTGCAGCGGGAACAGCCGCAGGGGTGTCACCCGGCGGCGGAGCCCGTCGGCCAGCCCGCGGTAGTCGATGTCGCGGCTGAACCCGCCGACCAGCAGCGCGACCCGCCGATCGGGAAAGCTGTCGACCGCGGCCCTGGTGCCGAGAACGTTCGTCGACAACCCGTCGTCGATGAACGTCACCCCGCCGACCTCGCCGATGGTCTGCATCCGGCTGGGGAGTCCGGCGAACCCTCGGGCGGCCACCGCGAGGTCCTCGTCGGAGGCGGGGACACCCATGGCGACCAGGCACTGTTGCGCGATCAGGGCGTTGATCCGGTTGTGACGGCCGGGCAGCCCCAACACGTCGATCCACGCCGCGCCCGGACGGTTCGTGTCGTGGACGTAGTGGACGGCCGGAGCCAGCTGGTCGAGATGAGCCAGGATGATCGGGTCTTCACCGTTGATGACGGTCAGCGCGGCGCCCGGCTGCGAGGTGGCCGACAGCTTGTCGCGGTAGTAGGTCTCCGGCCGGTTCCGGTGCCACGGCAGGTGATCCTCGGACAGCGACGTCACCGCCGTCACCGGCGGGGTGCAGGTCAGATCGGTCGCCTGGTAGCTGGACACCTCGATCACCCACCGGGCGTAGGTGGAGTGGTCGATCGCCGGGTCCTGCGGGGGGAAGCCCAGGTTGCCGCCGATGAAGACGCGGTACCCGAGACCGGTCAGCAGGTGCCCGGCGATGGACGTCGTGGTCGACTTGCCCTTGGTGCCGGTGATCACCAGCACCTTGTCCAGGTCGGCCTCCTGCAGCCACAGGCCCAGGCCGCCGGCGACCGTCACGCCGTTGGCCCGAAGCTGCTGGATGGGTGGGCCGTACCGTGAGATCCCGGGGCTCTTGATGACGACGTCGCAGGTCAGTAGGGCGTCAAGGCCGCCGTCGGCGGTGGCCAGGATCGGGCGCCCGGCCACATCCGGGTCGTCCGCCGTGTCGGTCGCCGGCCGGTCGTCGACCAGCACCGGATCCAGACCGCGAGCGTCCGCGGCCCGCAGATTGGCCCGGCCTTCGACTCCGAAACCGTAGATGCCGACCCGGCGGCCGGGCAGGTCAGACCAGGAGATCGGCAGGCGCATAACGCTCCGGAATGTGGTGGCGCCCGACCGGACGCATCAGATGATCGACGTCCAGCGGACCCTCGTCCGGCAGCCGGCGCAGCAGCTCGGTGAGGATAGGTGAATCGGCTCGGTCGGGCCGGGTCGCGGCGGCGCGGGTGGCGGCGCGGCACTCGTTGATGTCACCGACGCACTCCCACGGCTTCGTGTCCGGGGTGAGGCCGAGCAGGGTCAGGAACTTCGGCAGCAGCTCGGCGTTGTCCAGCGGTTCCGGGCCGACGGTGAACACGGCGCGCAAGGTGTCGGCGGCCAGGAACGGCGACAGGATCAGGTCGATGAAGCAGCACTTGTCGCAGTGCCCGCACCAGTGGTCAAGGCGCTTGGCCGGATCGATGTGGAAGCTGCGATTGCAGCTGCGGAAGGTCGAGAAGTATTCCGGCAGCCGGGCGAACCGGTCCGCGATCCACAGCTCGGTGTACGGGCGGAGCAGCGAGAAGTAGTCGAAGTCGGGGCCGATCGCGTCGGCCAGCACGGCCCGGAAGCCGGATTCGAAGGACTCGCCCTTGGAGTACTGGTGGTTGATCGAGCGGCCGTCCACCTCGATCGTCCCGACCGACGCCGACCACTCGTTGCTCATGACGACCGCGTCGTGACCGCCGAGCAGGGCGGCCAGCACGGTGATCGCGGAGATGATCCCGGTGACCGGGACGTGCCCGTTGAAGAACTGGCCGGGCCGGGCGGTGAGCAGCTTGTCGTCGATGAGCCGTTCGGCCCGCACCACTGGCAGACCGGAGACCTTGGCCGGTTCTTCGATCGCTTCGAACCGATCGCCGGGCCGGGTGACGACGAACAGGGCCGCGTCATCGGTGTCCGGTTTGATCAGCTCGACCGTCACCGTCGAATCCACGCCGCCGCCGAACGGAATGAGCGGGCGACGCCCAGGCTTGGGCGTGTAGGTGCTCGAAGTGGTGCGGTGCAGCGCCGGGGCGACGATCTTCAGGTCGCTCAGGTCGAGGCGGGGCGTGTTCCGGTAGGCGAACTCACCCAGCCCGTCGACGTAGAACTCGTACAGGAAGCCGCGTTCGGCGTCGGTCAGTGCGGTGTCGCCGAGGTCGACCACCGGCGGCGCGGCTGTCTTGTAATAGGAGACACCGGCCAGCAAGTAGACCCATCGGGCCGCCTCGTCGGCCGCCGGCTGGGTCCAGTCGCCGCCGCCGGGAAAGGTGACGACCTCCGCGTAGGAAGCCCCGTCCAGGCTGTAGGTGCAGGTCAACTGGTTGCGGGCCGGGTCGATCGAATATCCCTCGTACCGGAAGACATCTCCGCGGGTGGGCGTGGAAGCGGTGGTCACGGCTGTCAGTCTGCCTTCAACCGGGCCACCAGCGCGAACCTCCCGCACGGGCGGGCGGCGCGGTCGCTGAAGAACGGGGTGCCCTCGCCGGTGGTCAGACCCGGGAGTTCGATCCGGTTGGCCGGCACGCCGGCGTCGACGAGTTGCTGGTGGTTGGACCGGAACAGGTCGAACAGCCACCGTTCGGGGCGGCCCGGATCGGGGCGCAGGACCTCGTCCAACCGATCGCCGAACCGAGCGGCCGCGGCCTGCCGGACGTCCGGACCGACCTGGTACGCGTCCGGGCTGACGGCGGGTCCGATGCCGGCGCGGATGTTCCGCGGGTCGGTGCCGAGACCGACCATCGACGCGACGGCCGCGCTGGTCACGCCCAGGACGGTCCCGCGCCACCCGGCGTGCACGACGGCCAGGACGTGGGCGACCGGGTCGTGCAGGACCAACGGCACGCAGTCCGCGACCATCACCGCGATGACCAGGCCCGGGGTGGCCGTGACCAGTGCGTCGGTGTCGGGAATGGCCGTGCTTTCCTCCCGGGCGCCCCGGCCGCGGTGTTCGTGCGTGGCCACGGTGACCGACGGTCGGTGCACCTGCTGACCGAAGACGAAGTCGTCGAGGGTGACCCCCAGGGCGGCCGCCACCCGCTCTCGGTTCGCCCGCACCCGGGCCGGGTCGTCCTGGACGTGGAAGCCCAGGTTGAGCGATGCGTACACCCCCTCGGAGACGCCGCCGTCGCGGGTGGTGACCGCCGCGTCGACCAGGGTCGGGTCCAGAACGTCCCAGGTCATCAACGGGAATACGTCCGGGCCGGGCCTTAGGTGCATGTGCTGATCAGACCGTCAGGTCGAACGGATGACCGGCCGGGTCGGCCAGGGTGCGGTACTGCGGGCCGCCACCCTTGAGCACCGTGGCGCCCAGTTCGACGGCCCGGGCCTCGACACCGTCGAGGTCGTCGACCAGGATGTCCAGGTGGGCCTGCTGCGGGTACGCCGGGTCGGGCCAGCGGGGTGCGTTGTAGTCGTTGACCTGCTGGAACATCAGATTCTGGCCATCGCCACCGATCAGCGCACCCTCCGGCCCTTCGTAGGTGATCGGTTTCCCGAGCAGGTCGCCGTAGAAGTGGGCCAGAGCGGCGGCGTCGGGCGCATCGATCGTGACCGCGAACAGTCCGGTGCCGGTTGCACCGTCGCGCTGGCACAGGTCGAACGGGTGACCGGCCGGGTCGGCGAGGGTGATCCAGCTGGCACCCGTGGCCAAGCGGGTTGCGCCCAGGCTGATCGCCCGTTCCGCCGCAGCCTGGATGCCGTCCACCGTCAGATCGAGATGGAATTGCTGAGGGCGCTCCTGCCCTGGCCACTGCGGTGGCACGTGATCGTCGGACGGCTGGAACCCGATTTCCTGCCCGTCGGTGGTCTTCACGATGATCCAGCCGCCATCGTCGCGCCCGATCTCCCACCCGGCCAAGTCGCAGTAGAACGCGGCGACCGTCTCGGTGTCCCGCGCGTCGAATGCGGCCAATTCCAAGCGACCCGTCACCGTCATGCCGGTGATTCTCCGCCCGGCCGTCCTGGATCGCAGTTCGGCGACCTCTTCACAGTGCCATCCCTGCTGGCCTAGCAGACCGGCTCGGCGCCGGCCTCGGTACAGGCAACGGACGGCAGATCGGTACGGAGACGATCGCCGACCTTCCGGCCGATCTGCCCCAGTTGGTCCACCTCGGCCGCGGTCAGGACGTCGAAGACAAAGTGCCGAACGGCGCGGACGTGACCCGGGGCGGCGGCGACAACGCAGTCCCAGCCGGCGTCGGTGAGCTGGGCCACCGTGTACCGACCGTCGGTGGGATCGGGCTCACGCCGCATGAAGTTCTGCTGTTCCAGCCGTTTGACCACGTTCGACAGGCGTGACAGCGACCCGTTGGCCAGCTCGGCCAGCGTGCTCATCCGGAGCATCCGGCCCTCGGACATCGACAGCCAGCTGAGCACGCTGTACTCGAACCGGCCGATCCCGGAATCGCGTTGGAGCTGACCGTCCAGCGCGGCGGGCAGCTTCGACACGATCGCCATCAGACCGATCCACGCGGTCTCCTCGGCGGAGCTGAGCCACGGGACATCGGTCTCGTTCGGGCTTGTCGTGCCCCTGCTCGCCATGCCGACCAGCGTACTGAAGGTCCTCCGGGCCGGCGTGAGGTTCGGCACATGACTTCAAGCATGAAGTCAACGGCGCTAGGCTTCACTTCATCGTTGAAGTCACCGACCGAAAGTAGATCACCATGACGCTCTTCCGTCTCGACGCCAGTATCCGCACGCAGGGATCGGCTTCCCGCGAGATCGCCGACATCGTCGAAAGCGAGTGGACCGCCGCGCACCCGGGCGACAAGGTCGAACGTCGGCACCTCGGTGTCGACCCGCTGCCGTCCGATGTCTGGGCGCACGCTGTGACCGCGAGCTACGTCCCGGCGGCCGAACGCACCCCGGAGCAGGCCGCCGCCGCTTCGCTGGCTTCGTCCCTGCTGGAGGAACTACTGCAGGCCGACGCCATCGTGCTCGCGGTCCCGCTGTACAACTTCGGGGTCTCCCAGCATGTGAAGACCTGGTTCGACCTGATCATCACCGACCCGCGGGCCGCAGGAGGCGCCCGACCACTGGACGGCAAGCCGGTCGTGCTGGTGACGGTTCGCGGCGGGGCCTACGGCGCCGGGACGCCGCGCGAGGGATGGGACCACTCCACCGCCTACCTCGAGCGGATCCTGCGCGACGTGTGGGGGGCGGATCTCACCGTGGTCGAACGCGAGTTCACCCTGGTCGGAGTGGTCCCTGCCCTGGACGATTTCAAGGACCTTGCGGCCCAGATGCACAGCGCCGCACACGATGCGGCGCGCGAGGCGGGTAAGGCCCTCGCTGCGGCCTGAGCTGCCGCACCCGGCCCTACGGCTCGGTTAGACGGCACGGGTCAGCCGCAGGGTGGTTGCGGCTGCGGCGGTAGTCACCATTGCATCCACGGTCGCTGCGCCGTAGCGGGCGTACTTGGCGCGGTAGGCGGTGCTGACGTCTGTCGTCACGCTGTGGTCGTCCGCGACGTCCTGCAGGACGACATCGAATGGGCCGGTGGGCCGAGCGATCCGGGCCCGGTGTGATCTCATCGCGCGGCCGAACCAGCCCGTGTCGCGTCGGTACCAGGTCCGAACGTAGAGCTGGTCCCGGACGCGAACGACCCATACCGGTACGGCCGGTCCGAACGTCCCGTCGCCGCGGGTGGTCGCGATGTGCACCTCGTCGGCCTGGCCGATCAGTCGCAACTCCTCGGGCCGCCACGGGATGGTCATCAGGGCTGGCTCCCTTTGGTCTGGAAAGCGCTGCTCACCACGGCGGACCGGTCATTTCTCGGGTGTGCTGGGTGCGGCGAAGGCGCAGGTAGCCCCGTCCGCCGTCACGATAGCCATCGGCACCGCGATGAGCCCCACCGGTCCGGCGTTCGCGACCGACCATGTCCGTTTCGGGACCTTCGGGACGGAGTCTGAGGGCGTAAGCCTCTCCGCGTCGATCCGGCCGGTTCAGGAAGATCTATCCCGGACGTTTCAAGATCCCCTCGACCGGGTGGAGGTTCCGATGAGCGTGCCCGTGAAGCGGGGTCTGGCGATCACCGGTGTGCTCATTGCCGTCACCCTGCTGCTGACCGGATGCGCAGCGGGACCGAACACTGCCGCTGGCCCGTCCGGCCAACCGGCGGGCTTCTGGTTGGGCCTGTGGCACGGATTCATTGCCCCGGTGACCTTCCTGGTCTCTCTGTTCAATTCGCACGTGAACATCTACGAGGTCCACAACAGCGGCAACTGGTACAACTTCGGCTTCATGATCGGCCTGTCGGTGATCTTCTCGGCCCTGAACGGCCCCCGGGCCGCCGTCGGCCGCGCCCGTCGCCGGACTTCGGATCGCTCGGAAACCTGACCGCGGACGGCACCACTGCATCATCCGCTCGGGTTCGCGGGGGATCCCTCCTCGCCACCGCCACGAAAGGAAGCGAACGCCGTGAGACCAGGCAGAGTCGTCGCATTGATCATCGGTTGCCTGCTCGTGCTGCCCGGCGTGGGCCTGATCTTCGGCGGTGGGGCTCTCGGGGCGGCCTATGCGTTCGGCCGGAACAACGACGGGTACTTCCAGGTGAGCCTGTCCGATCTGAGTGCCGACGGCGCCGCGATCACCGCGCACAGCCCGGTCCTGTCCACCGACATGAACACCCCGGGCTGGCTGATCGAATCCCTGCGCACCGATGTCCGGCTCACCGTCACCGGAAGCGGGCAGCGGCCGGTCTTCATTGGGATCGGCCCGTCCGCCGACGTGGATGCCTACCTCCGCGGGGTGGCCCAGGACGAGATCACCTCGATCAGGTCCTCCGGACGGCCGGGTTATCGCAGCACCGCCGGTACGGCGGCGACCCCCCCGACGGCTCAACACTTCTGGGCCGCATCGGCCAACGGCGCCGGCACGCAGCGTCTGGCCTGGAGCCTGACCAGTGGACGCTGGGAGGTGGTGGTGATGAACGCGGACGGCTCGACCGGTGTCTCGACCGCCGCCGTCGTCGAGATCAGAGCGCCGTTCCTGCTGCCCCTGGCGCTGATCCTGTTCGTCATCGGGCTCGTCGTGACCGCCGGTGGCGTCGTGTTGATCGTGGTCGGCGCATCCGGGCGGCCCCGATCGCCGGTCGGGGCCGGGGAACTGGTTGCCCCGGAGGCCTTTCCGGTCGTCGGTGCGGCAACCGAGGAGCGTCCGGTCATGCTGGCGGCGACCCTGGACCCCGGCCTGTCCCGGTGGCAGTGGCTGGTGAAGTGGTTCCTGGCCATTCCGCACCTGTTCGTGCTGGGCTTCCTGTGGATCGCCTTCGTGGTGCTGACCGTGGTCGCCGGATTCGCGATCCTGTTCACCGGTCGGTATCCCCGCTCGTTGTTCGATTTCAACCTGGGCGTGCTGCGCTGGTCCTGGCGGGTGTCGTACTACGCCTTCAGTGGCGGTATCGGCACCGACCGGTACCCGCCGTTCACCCTGGCCGAAGTGCCGGACTACCCGGCGAGAATCGAGATCGCTTATCCGGTGCAGCTTTCCCGTGGTCTGGTCCTGGTGAAATGGTGGTTGCTGGCCATCCCGCACTACCTCATCCTGGGTCTGCTGGCCAGCAACTGGTGGTCGTGGAGCGGGGCCGGCCATGACCGGTTCAACGGCTATCCGTTCGGCGGCGGGGGTGTTCTCGGGATCCTGGTGTTCATCGCCGGCTGTGCGTTGTTGTTCACCGGGCGCTATCCCCGTTCCCTGTTCGACCTGGTTGTCGGAATCAACCGTTGGATCTTCCGGGTCATCGCGTACGCGGCGCTGATGACGGACCACTATCCGCCGTTCCGGCTGGACCAGGGCGGATCCGAGCCATCCCCACCGCCGACCCTCGGGCCGGGTGACTCCCACGTACCCAACCCGGTCAACACCGGGGGTCAGCCATGACGAAGGTCGAGATCGATCGACGGCCCAGCCTGAACAACGTCCTCATCACCAGCCCCACCCGTCCGGTCCCGGGCTACCTGGCCACCCCTCTCGGCGCCGGTCCGTGGCCGGGCGTCGTGGTGATCCATGACGTGTTGGGCATGAGCCGCGACCTCCGTGATCAGGTCGACTGGCTGGCCGGGGCGGGATATCTGACCGTGGCGCCGGACCTGTTCGGCCGCCGGAACCGGGTGGCCTGCATGATCTCGGTGATGCGGGACGTCCGGGCCCAGCGGGGCCGGACGTACGACGACATCGCCGCGGCCCGGGCCTGGCTGATCGACCGGTCCGACTGCACCGGCGAGGTCGGGGTGATCGGCTTCTGTCTCGGGGGCGGCCTGGCCCTGATGATGGCGCCCGGACACGGGTTCGGCGCGGCGAGCGTGAACTACGGCACCGCCGCGAAGGAGTTCTACTCACCGGACTTCCTGCGTTCCGCTTGTCCGATCGTCGGCAGCTACGGCGGGCGGGACTCCACCATGCGGGGCGTCGCGGACCGCCTGGATCGAGTCCTGACCGAGGTCGGGGTCGAACACGACGTCAAGGAATATCCGGACGCCGGCCACGAGTTCCTCAACGACCACGAAAGGGCCGGCGACCCGTCTCCGCTGCTGTTCCGGGTGCTGGGGAAACTGACGCCGGGAGATGGCTACCACCCGGAGTCCGCCCGTGACGCCCGCCGCCGGATCGTTGCCTTCTTCGACGCGCACCTGAAGCCGAAAGGTTCTGCGCCGCAGGCGGATTCGGAGCATCCGGTGCAGATGGCGGAGGCCCCGTCGCCGAACGCCACGCGGTCGGCCGGTGCACAGGGCAGCGACGAACCATCCAACTAGACGCGTTCGCATCATCGGCCCGGACCGGTTCGAGGCCTGGACCGGGCCCGACCATACGCAGGCCGAACCACCGGACACCCGTCAAACCACCGGACACCCGTCAAACCACCGGACACCCGTCAGCCGGGACGACTCAGAAGCCGGTCGGTTCGGTCGCCAGTTCGGGCTCCAGTGGCTGCGGTTCGTGGTGAAGCGGCTGCAGCGCAGTGGTTTCCTCGAGCCAGAGCAGGGCGTCGTAGCGCTCCCCGATGCGGGTGGGAACGTAGTTGCCGCTTTCCCGGGTCGGGTCGTAGACGACGCCGATGGCTCGGTGGCCCAGTCGCCGGGACAACCAGGGCCCCGACCGCTCCTCGCCGAACAGGAGCACCGCCGGTTCGTGAAGGGTGTCGTGCAACAGGCCTTCGTGGGTGTCGGGCCGAGCGTCGGGCACCGTGAAGGCCTGTTCCGGCGCGGCCCAGGAGCCGGCGGCCAGGACCGTGCCGCGGTAGCCGGCGAACCCGATCAGCATGACCTCCCCCGGGTAGCGCTCGCGCAGGAGCTGACCGACGTTGACCAGACCGGCCTGGGCCATGTCGGTGGCGCGGGCATCGCCGACGTGGGTGTTGTGCTCCCACACCAGGCCTTTGGAGTTGGGGCCGAGGTGTTCGGCGATGCGGCCCACCGTGTCGGTCATGTGGTGGTCGCGGATGTTCCACGATTGGCGGTCTCCCCTGACCATCGTGCGGTAGTAGTGCTCGGCATCGGCGGCCACTTCGGCGTTCTGGGCCGCGTCGAAGGCGTCCTCGTCCCACTGCATGCGTTCCCGGGTCTGCCGACGCACCTGGACGAGCAGGGAGACGATCTCCGATTCGCACGAGTTGGGCACCAGCCGGGTACTCCACGCGTACCGCTGCGGGTCCTCCCCGTAGGGCAGGAAGCACTGCCACGCGCGCATCGCGGTGGAAACGGCGTCGGGGGCGTTGGTCTCGAGCCAGGTCATGATCTGCCACAACGAGTCCCACAGCGAGTACACGTCCAGACCGTAGAAGCCGACGCGTTCCGGCTCCGGTCGGGCCAGGTTGTACGTGCGCAACCAGGTCAGGAATTCGGCGACGTCGTGGTTCGCCCACATCCAGGTCGGCCAGCGCTCGAACCCGGCCAGGAGCTGCGGCGCGGTCAGTTCCTGGTCCGCGTGTCCGCGGACCCACCGGTTGATCCGCCAGCAGTCGGGCCAGTCGCCCTCGACGCCGATCCAGGTGAAGCCCTCCTCCTGGATCAGGCGCCGGCTGAGCAGGGCACGCCAGCGGTAGTACTCGTGCGTGCCGTGGGACGCCTCGCCGACGCACACGAACCGGCTCTGCCCCGCGCGCCGGACCAACGGGCTCAGGTCGGCGACCCGCGCGAGCGGGGTGGCCAGAGACCTGATCTCGGCGTCCGGCCGGCGGTCGGAATTCATCGTTGACTGCTTGCGGCCGGCGTCCGGTCGGGGACGGCCAGATAGTGCGCGAACCAGTCGCGGGCCAGGATGGCGACCTCGGCCAGGGTGCCGGGCTCCTCGAACAGGTGGGTGGCGCCGGGCACGATCTCCAGACGGTTGGGACAGGAGAGTTGGGCCTGCGCCTGCCGATTCAGGGACAGCACCAGTTCGTCGTTGCCGCCGACGATCAGCAGGGTCGGCGCGCGCACCGCGGCCAGACGCGAACCGGCCAGGTCGGGCCGGCCGCCGCGTGACACAACGGCCGCGACCGGGCTGTCCAGTTCGGCCGCCGCGGACAGGGCCGCCCCGGCTCCGGTGCTCGCGCCGAAGTAGCCGATCCGCGCGTTCCGGGTGTCCTCCCGTGTCCGCAGCCAGGCCGTCGCCACCTCGAGCCGTTCGGCCAGCAGCCCGATGTCGAAGACCTTGGCCCGGTCCAGTTCCTCGGTCGGCGTCAGCAGATCCAGCAGCAGCGTCCCCAGCCCGGCCTGGCTGAGCACATCGGCCACGTAGCGGTTGCGCGGACTGTGCCGACTGCTGCCGCTGCCGTGGGCGAACACGACCACCCCGTTCAGGTCGTCCGGCAGGTGCAGGTGACCGTCCAGGGCCGCCCCGTCGATCGGGATCTGCACGTCGGTGTCGACGCAGTCGGCCACGCTCAGACCGGGGGCGGCGTGCCGCAGCCGATCGGCGGCCGCGTCGAGCAACGCGACCACCTCGTCGTCGGTGGTGGGGGTGAAGTCGCGGTAGAACGCGCCGACGGCCAGAAAGTCGGCCGGGAGTGACGCGCAGATGACCTGATCGGCTTCCGGCAGACGCCGGACGACGTCGCGCGGCGCGACCGGCGCGGCCATGATGACCTGGGCCGCGCCGAGTCGGCGAGCCACCTGGCACGCCACCCGGGCGGTCGAACCGGTGGCTATCCCGTCGTCGACGACGATCACCACCCGGTCGGTCAGGTCGATCCGCGGACGGCCTCGTCGCAGGCGCGTGAGCCGTGCCTCCAGGGCCGCCCGCTCCCGCCGCTCGACGGCGGCCAGATCCGCGTCGGTGATCCGGGCGGCGGCCAGGACGTCGGGGTTCAGCACGCGCACGCCGCCTTCCCCGATGGCCCCCATGGCCAGATCGGGTTGGAACGGCACGCCCAGCTTGCGCACCACGATCACGTCCAGCGGCGCATCGAGCGCGGCCGCGACTTCGAAGGCCACCGGCACGCCGCCACGCGGCAATCCCAGGACGACGAGGTCGTCCCCTCGGAACGATTCCAGTTCCCGGGCCAGACGCCGTCCGGCATCCACTCGGTCCACAAAGACGACCATTTCCCACTCCGTCCGACTGATGTCCCCACCGACTGGTCCGGCCTCGGAGCCTCAGGATGGGCCGGGCCCGCGCCGGCGGACAGGGCCGAAGGTCACTCATTCCCGAGCGTCGGCGCCGTCGGCTTTCACGGGGTGGCGATCGGCCCGGAGGGGGCGGGAGGTGGGAGTTCGTGGAGCCGGCGAGCCAGGAAGGTGCGCTCGACCGCGTTGTCGGTCAGGGCGAGCGCCTCCTCGTAGGCGAGTCGCGCCTGGGCCGGTCGATCCAGCCGCCGCAGCAGGTCGGCCCGCGCGGCGGCCAGGTAGGCGTAGGTGCTCAGGGCCGGCTCGGCGAGCAGCCGATCGATCTCGGCCAGGCCGGCCTGCGGTCCGTCCCGGAACCCGATGGCCACCGCCCGGTTCATCTCGACCACCGGATTCGGCCAGCGTCGGCGCAGCAGGTCGTACAGTCCGACGATCTCGGACCAGTCGGTCGCCGCCCAGGACGGGGCCTCGGCGTGGACCGCGGCGATCGCGGCCTGCAACGCGAAACGTCCGGCCGGGGCCCGCCGCAGGACCGTCGTCAGCAGGCCGACTCCCTCGTCGATCTGCGCCCGGTCCCACTGCCGGCGGTCCTGATCGGCGAGCAACACCAGTTCACCGCCCGCCATCCGGGTCGAACGGCGAGCGTCGGTCAACCGGAGCAGGGCCAGCAGGGCGGCGACCTCGGGTTCGTCCGGCAACAGCCGGTGCAGCAGACCGGCCAGCTCGAGGGCCCGGTCGAGCAGGTCGGCGCGGAGCAGATCGGTGCCGGCCGGTGCCGCATGCCCGGTGGTGAAGATGAGGTGAACGACCTCGGTCACCCCGGCCAGCCGCTGCGGCAATTCCGGCGCGGCCGGAATCCGGTACGGGATCCGGGCGTGGGTGATCTTCTTCTTGGCCCGGGTGATTCGAGCGGCCATGGTCGGCTCGGAGACCAAGAAGGCCCTAGCCACCTCGGCGGTGCTCAATCCGCAGACCAGGCGCAGGGTCAGAGCGACCTGGGCGTCCCGGCGCAGCGCGGGGTGGCAGCACGTGAAGATCAGTCGCAGCAGGGCGTCGTCGACCGCCGGGCGGTGCAGATCGACCTCTGATTCCTCGTCCATCACCAGCAGCGGCATCGTACGACGGAAGACAGATTCTCGTTTGAGCAGGTCACGAGCCCGATTCCGGGCAACGGTGGTCAGCCAGGCCCCCGGCCGGGCGGGCACCCCCGCCGTCGGCCAGGTCTGCAAGGCCTGCGCGTAGGCGTCCTGCACGCATTCCTGCGCCAGGTCAAGGTCACGCGTGAGGCGGACGGTGGACGCCACGACCCACGCCCACTCGGTGTGGTGGGCGTGGCGGAGGGCGGCCTGGACGTCGGTCGTCGGGTCGTGGGCGGTCAGCTCGGCCCCTGCAGGGGGCGGACCTCGACGCCACTGTGGTCGTCGCCGACCTCGGGCAGCAGCCTGGCCAGCGCGATGGCGGCGTCGAGATCGGGGGCCTCGAGCAGGTAGAAGCCGCCGACCGCTTCCTTCGTCTCCAGGAACGGGCCGTCCGTGATGGTCGGGTTCTCCGGACTCTCGCCCGCCCGCAGGCTGGTCGCCGTGGTGGTGGGCTCCAGCGCGGCTCCGGTCAGGACGGCGCCGTCTGCCGCGCGGTGGAACGCGCGGTGCCCGGCATCGAGCCGCTGCATCTGGTCCGGGGTCATCGACTCCCACCGCTGCTCGTTGCCGTAGATGAGGATCAGGTACTTCGCCATTGGCTGCATCCTTCCGTTGTTCGGCCGGTTCGGCTCGTTCACCTCCACGACGATCTCGGTGGTCCGGGATCGACAGATTCCGAGCGGGCGGTGATTAGCTTGACAGCTAATTAACCGTGTGGTGAAGTACAGGTATGCCCATCGCCACCGAGGAGCGCCTGAACGCGACGTTCACCGCGCTGGCCGACCCCACTCGCCGAGCCATCGTGGCCCGGCTGGCCCGGGCGGACGCCACCGTCACCGAGTTGGCGGCTCCGTTCGACCTGACGTTGCCCGGTATCTCCAAGCACCTCAAGGTGCTCGAGCGCTGCGGCCTGATCTCCCGTTCCCGGCAGGCGCAGTTCCGGCCCTGCCACCTGGAGCGGGCGTCGCTGGACGCCGCAATGGAGTGGATCCAGGACAGCCGCCGCGTCTGGGCCGAGCGGTTCGACAACCTCGATGCGCACCTGCGGGACATCCAGGAGGAGAAATGACCGAACTGACCTACACCCGGATCTTTCACGCCCCGAGAGAGCTGGTGTTCCGCTGCATGATCGACCCGGCCCACCTGACGCATTTCTGGGGACCGAGCGGCACCACCACACCGCAGGCGGAGATCAGGGTGGATCCCCGTCCCGGCGGAGTTTTCGAAACGGTGATGGTCAACCAGAGCGACGGCCGCCGCTATGCCTCCCGGTCCGTGTTCGTCGAGGTCACCGCGCCGGAACGGCTGATCTGGACGGACACCGACACCGGCGTCACCACGACGTCCACCTTCGCCGACCTGGACGGCGGACGCACCGAGGTCACCATTCACCAGGTCGGCGTCCCCGAGGCCTACCTCAGCCCGCAGGCCCAGGCCGGGTTCAAGACGTCGCTCGACCGGTTCGCCGCCCATCTCGCCACCCTGATCGAGGCGTGACTCCGATGGCCGGCACCACCTCCGCCGACGGAACGCTGATCAGTTACGACCGCACGGGCACCGGTCCGGCACTGATCCTGGTGCTCGGGGCCTTCAACGATCGCGGGGCGGGGGCCGCCCTGGCCGAGCGGCTGTCGTCGGACTTCACGGTCTACAACTACGACCGGAGGGGCCGCGGCCGCAGCGGTGACGCACCGGGCTCGGGCGTCGACCAGGAAATCGACGACCTGTCGGCACTGCTGGCGGAGGCCGGCGGGAATGCCCTGGTGTTCGGTTACTCCTCCGGTGCCGTGCTCGCCCTCCGAGCCGCCGCCCGAGGCCTGCCGATCACCCGGCTCGCCGTCTACGACCCGCCGTTCCTGGTCAACGGCTCGACGCCGGCCTACTGGACCGCGCTGGCCGACCGCATCGATGCGCTGGTGGCCGATGACCGCCGGGGCGACGCCGTTGAGCTGTACCAGACCCGAGGCGTCGGCATGCCGGAGGAAGTGGTGGTGCAACTCCGCGGGGCGCCGTTCCGCCCGGCGCTGGAGGCCATGGCCCACACCCTCGCCTACGACGCCCGGGCCCTGGCCTCTCCGGCCGATCTGCCGGCCACGGTGTCCATCCCGACCCTCGTCCTGCACGGTGTGGACGGGCCGCCGGTGCTCTCCGGAGCCACCCAGGCGGTTGCGCAGGCTCTGCCCAACGGGGAGTACCTCGGTCTGGTCGGGCAGACCCACGATCTGGTTCCGGAGGTGCTCGGGCCGGTGCTGTGCGACTTCTACGGCGGCGCTCTCACTGCGGGGCAACGGGGTCGATTGACCTGACCGGCGGGCGGGAACCGACCGCGATGTGAACATGACGGAGCAGTTTGCCGCCGCCCGACGGTCGGCCGCCAGGAGCGCCGACGGGCCCGAGATGCTGGCCGTGCAGCTGTCCATGGCCTGTGTGGACGTGCTGCCGGTGGACGGGGCCGGCATCAGCGTGTTCAGCAGCCGCACGTTCCGCGCCCCGATCGGGGCGAGCAACCCCGGGGTCGCCGCCGCCGAACGCCTCCAGTTCACCACCGGGGAGGGCCCGTGCCTGAGCGCGCACGCCAGCGGCGATGCGCTCGTCGCATCGGAATCGGACATGCAGGCCCGGTGGCCGGCCTTCCATGCCGAGCTGGTGTCGGGCACGCCATTCCGGGCGATCGCCTCGTTCCCGCTCAAGGACGGACTGTTCGGTCTGGGTGCCCTCGACCTGTACTTCCGGGTCGCCGCTCGGCTCGATCAGTTGCGCTGGGAAGAGGCCGGAGCGGTGGCCGCCCTGGTCGCGCAGACCTTGGCCGAGCAACCGTTCCGGGCCACCCTGAGCGGCGAGCCGGCACCCGATTGGCTCGAATCTCCGCTCGCCGTCGACCGCACGATGGTCTCCATCGCGATGGGGATGCTCACCGTGGCCGCGGAACTCAGCTTCGGTGACGCTCTCGCGGTCCTGCGCGCGCACGCCTTCGGCACCAACCGCACGGTGGACGAGGTCAGCGCCGACGTCGTCCACCGCAGCCTGCCGATCGATGACCTCGACCTTACCTACCAGCGGTGATCGGCCCGGGGCGATGATCTCCGAGGGAAGCGTGCTTGACGGCCGCTACCGTCTGGACGTGCTGATCGGCCGCGGCGGCACGGCCGAGGTCTACCGGGCCGCCGACCAGGTCCTCGCGCGCGAGGTGGCGGTGAAGGTGTTCGACTCCCGGCTGACCGACCTCAATTCGGTGGAACGTCAGCAGAGCGAGATGCACGTGCTGGCCTCGCTGAACCACCCGAACCTGGTGGCCGTGCACGACGCTCGGATCGCCGATGTGGACGGGGCGGCCGAGGTGAACGGCCATACCTACCTGGTGATGGAGCTGGTCACCGGCGTGACCTTGGCTGACGTGTTGCAGAGGGGGCCGATGCCGCCCGAACAGACCCGGGAGATCGGACGAACCCTGGCGCAGACGCTGGCCTATGTTCACGCGCACGACCTGATCCATCGGGACGTGAAGCCGGCCAACGTTCTGCTCTCGGAATCGGGACAGGTCAAGCTCGGCGATTTCGGTCTGGCCCGCCTGCTGACCGCCGAGGACCGGGTGACCGCCGGGAGCGACGTGATGGGCACGGCGGCGTACTTCAGTCCGGAACAGGCCGCCGCGCGCGAGGTCGGACCGGCGGCCGACGTGTATTCCCTCGGGTTGGTCCTGCTGGAATGCCTGACCGGCACCCGCGAGTTTCCCGGAGAGCCGGTGCAGGCGGCCGTCGCCCGCCTGCTCCGGGATCCGGTGATCCCGCCCGGCCTCCCGCTGCCCTGGCCGCCGTTGCTGGCCGCGATGACCGACGCCGTGCCCTCGATGCGACCGACCGCCCAGCAGGTGGCCGACGCACTGGCCGGGGCCAGGACCGCGATCCCAGTGCCGCCGTCGATGCCACCGCCGAGCCAGGATCAGGCGACGGCCGTCTGGTCGAGCCCGATGACTCCGTTCTTCGCGCCGGACGGGACCCCGCCCCGACGGCGCCGCCGCCGGGGCGGCGTCCTGCTCGGCGCGGGGTCGGTGGCGGCGTTGGCCGTCATCGGTGCGCTGATGCTGGCCCAGCCCGATTCGTCACCGCAGCCGACGCCGACGAACAGTTCGCCGTCCACGCAGATCGTGACGACGAGCAGCGCCGGTTCGCAGTCGTCGGTGTCTTCCCGGCGCACCACGGCGCCGGTGGTTGCCGCGGCGACCCGGAGGTCGACGAGCAAGTCGGCTCCGGTCTCGGCCAGTGTTGCGACTCCGGTGCGCCCGACCCCCGTTCGGCCCTCGACCTCGGTGGCCCCGGTGCGGCAATCGCTGTCGACAACGACCCCGGCTCCGCCGCCACCCGTCGCCGCGACGACCCCCAAGGCCCCCAAGGGCGCCGGGCATGGTCCGACCAAGAAACCCAAGAAGCCCAAGGGCTGAGCAGGCCGGTACGGCCGAGGCCGAGGACCCGGGACCTACGACGACGGCACCCCGCTCCAGTCGTTCGGAGCGGGGTGCCGTCGTCGCAGGTTCAGCCGGGGATCAGTACCAGAACTTCCGGCCGCCGATCGCGCGACCGGTGGCGCCGAGCAGGGCCAGGATGGCGCCGACAACGACCAGGATGATCCCGATCGTCCAGAGGATCGGAATGCTGGCGACGAAGCCGACGATGAGGAGGATGACTCCGAGGATGATCATGTGCTGCCTTTCGTGGTTGGCCCGTCGGCGCACAGCGCGCTGAGCGGGTCGGATCGGACGAGGCGACTGACGGTCAGAGACCGCTGATGCGGTCGTCGCGCTCGACGACCGCCTGTCGGCCGAGAGAATCGGTGGTGATCGCGGTGCTCCGCGCTCTCCTGGTCCGGGGCATGAAGATGACCAAGCTGAGCAGGAGGACGAGCAACCCGCCACCCATGATGATGAAACCGATGGTGGTGAGGTCGAAGTCGTGGAACTGCGCCTTGACCCCGAACGCCAGGACGGCGCCCACGACGATCAGGAACACTCCGAGTCCGATACCCATGTCTGTCTCTCTCTCCGGTTCGCCTTCAGTGCCGGGTGCTCCGAGTCGGAGCACCCGTCTGCGATTCGGACAGGGCAGTACCCAGGCTGCATTGATTCCAAGCCCTATTCCTCCGAATACACCCGGATCAGTGACGAACGGCCCGTTCGCGCGGCGGGAGTCAAGGCGTGGGCGACGCGCTGCGACACTGGGCGCGCGCGGCTCAGACCGCATCTCCGCCGAATCCGGCTCGGCCGCGGCTCGGATCGAGCCGCCGTCCGGAGTCGGGAGCGAATTCCGCGCGGACGCCGAGGAGGCGGATCGGCCGCTCGTGATCGACCCCTTGCGCGACTTGGGTGGCGGCGGCCGCGATGACGTCGGGATCCTGTGTCGGTGCGGCCAGGGCGCGGCTCCTGGTCACCGTCACGAACGGCTTGAACCGCACCTTCACCCCGATCCGGACCGCCGGCCGGCCCTCGGCGATCACGTCCTCGGTGACGTGACGAGCCAGCTTGTCGATCTCGGCGTACACATCGGCCCAGTCGGTCAGGTCGTGCTGGAAGGTGGTCTCCCGACTGCGCGCCCGAGCAACGTACGGACTGTCGATGACCTCGGAACGGGCGTCCCCGCGGGCCAGTCCGACCCACCGCGGCCCCATCGTCGGGCCGACCTGGGCGGCCAGTGCCTTCGGATCGGCGTCGGCCAGTTCCCGCACGGTGTGCAAACCCAGCTCGGCCAAGCGTTTCGCCGTCTTCGGGCCGATGCCCCACAGGGCCGAGGTACTGCGCTCGCCCACTACCTCGAACCAGTTGGATCCGGTCAGGGTGAATGTGCCTCTGGGTTTGCCGAAGTCGGTGGCCATCTTGGCCCGCAGCACATTGTCGCCGATGCCCACGGAGGCCCAGAGCTGCGTCCGGTCCAGGATCGCCTGCTGCAGTCGGAGCCCGACCGCCGCCGGATCCTCGGTCTCGACACCGACGAAAGCCTCGTCCCAGCCGAGGATCTCGACCTTCCCGGGGACGTCGACGCCGTTCTGGTCGGAGACCGGCACCGTCCGCAGCACCTCCATGACCCGGGCCGAGGCCTCCTCGTAGGCCGGTCGATCGGCCGGCAGGAAGACCGCGTCCGGACACTTCCGGGCGGCGAGACGCATCGGCATGCCGGACCGGACGCCGAACGCCCTGGCCTCATAGGAGGCCGTGGCGACGACCGAGCGCAACGTCGGGTCGCCGTTACCTCCGACCACGACTGGGCGGCCGCGCAGTTCCGGGCGGCGCAGGACCTCGACCGCCGCGATGAACTGGTCGAGGTCGACGTGCAACACCCACGGTGCCATGCCGGCGATTCTGCCCGACGCCGACGCTGAGCGGGGCCGCCGATGGGAGGATGACCGACATGTCGGCCGCCGCGCGCACTCTCCAGTCACTGGCCGATGGCGTCCTGCTCCCCGGCTTTCACGGTTCGGTGGCGCCGGACTGGTTTCGGCGCCGGATCTCCGACTCGCTCGGTGGCGTCTGCCTGTTCGCCACCAACGTCATCGACGTGGAGCAGGTGCGCGTCCTGACCGACTCGTTGCGGAGCGAACGCCCGGACGTGGTGGTCGCGGTGGACGAGGAAGGCGGCGCGGTGACGCGGCTGGATGCGGCCGAGGGGTCGCGGTTCCCGGGGGCGGCGGCTTTGGGTCGGGTCGACGACATCGGGCTGACCGAGCGGATCGGTGCCGCGGTGGGCCGGTTGACCGCCGCCGCCGGGATCACCCTCAACTTCGCGCCCTGCGCCGACGTGCTGACCGATCCGGCGAACCCGGTCATCCGGATCCGCTCGTTCGGGACGGCTCCGGAACTCGTCGCGCGCCATACCGCGGCGTTCGTCCGCGGACACCAGGCCCAGGGCGTTGCCGCCTGCGTGAAGCACTACCCCGGTCACGGGAACACCGACGTCGACACCCACCTGGGCCAGGCCGTCGTCCACCAGAACCTGGAGTCGTTGCGGCACAGTGCGCTACTGCCGTTCGCGGCGGGCGTGGCGGCGGGCGTGGCGTCGGTGATGGCCGGGCATCTGCTGGTGCCGGAGGTGGATGCGTTGCCGGCCAGCGTTTCTGGACGCTGGCTGGTCGACATTCTCCGTGGCGAAATGGGTTTCACCGGAGTCGTGGTCACCGATGCGCTGGACATGGCGGCCATTGCCCGTCGGTACGGTCTCGTCGAAGGGGCCGTGATGGCCGTCGAGGCGGGCGCCGACCTGTTGTGTCTGGGCGCGGCCGACACCACGCCTGAGGTGCTCGACCACATCAGTTCGGCCCTGGTCGCGGCGGTGGGGACGGGCCGGATCGACGAGGAACGGTTGGTCCGGGCGGCCACGCGGGCGGCTGGCCTCGGCGTACTCCCGCCGCCCGTCTCCCCGGCGAGACTGGCCGAGGACCGGCGCATCGCCGACCAGGCGGCGCGGCGTGCGCTGGCCACGGTCGGCTCGCTGCCGCCCCTGATGCCGGGTCTGTTGGTGGTCCGCTGTGAGGCCGGGCGGAACTTCGCCGTCGGATCGGTGCCGTGGGGTCCCATGGCGGTGATGCCGCCGTCGTTCGGCGCGATCGAGGTGGTGGTGACCCACGACGCTCCGGTGCCGCTGGAACTCCTGCCTGCCGCCCCTCAGGTGCTGGTCGTGACCAGTGACCGGCACCGTCACGACTGGATGCGCGCCGCGGTGGCGCTGGTTCGCTCGATCCGGCCGGACGCCGTCCTGGTGGAGATGGGTACGGGCGGAGTGTCCGACGCCGACGCGCCCGCGCTGGCGTCCTACGGCTCGGGACCGGCCAACGCCCGGGCCGTGCTCGACCGATTGGTCGGCGGCCCGGGCGGGGCGGTGGGCTCAGCGGGAGCTCACACGCCCGTCCAGCGCCAGTCGGCGATGGACGGGTCGTCCTCCCCGTGCTCACGGGTGTAGGCGCGGGCCGCCAGGCGGCGGTCGGACATGTCCTGACGGAGGTTTGCCGCTCGGCTGCCCAGCGACGGGACCCGGTCGATCACGTCCATGACGAGCCGGAACCGATCCAGGTCGTTCATCATCACCATGTCGAACGGGGTGGTGGTGGTGCCCTCCTCGCGATATCCGCGCACATGGATGTTGTGGTGGTTGTTCCGCCGGTAGGTCAGTCGATGGATCAATGACGGATACCCGTGATAGGCGAAGACGACCGGCTTGTCCCTGGTGAACAGGGCGTCGAAGTCGCGGTCGGACAGGCCGTGCGGATGTTCGGTGTCCGGTTCCAGCCGCATCAGGTCGACCACGTTGATCACCCGGACCTTGAGGTCCGGCAGATGCCGGCGGAGCAGATCGGCCGCGGCGACGACCTCCAGCGTCGGGACATCGCCCGCGCAGGCCAGGACGACATCCGGCTCGGCGTCGGTGTTCCCGGCCCAGGGCCAGATGCCCAGGCCGCGGGTGCAGTGCGCGATCGCCTCGTCCATCGTCAGGTAGGCCAGCGCCGGCTGCTTGCCGGCGACGATCACGTTGACGTAATGCCGGCTGCGCAGGCAGTGATCGGCCACGGACAACAGCGTGTTCGTGTCCGGCGGCAGATACACCCTGACCACTTCGGACTTCTTGTTCACCACGTGGTCGATGAATCCCGGGTCCTGGTGGGACAGGCCGTTGTGGTCCTGCCGCCAGACGTGGGACGTCAGCAGGTAGTTGAGCGAGGCGATCGGTGCGCGCCACGGAATGTGGCGGGTGGTCTTGAGCCACTTCGCGTGCTGGTTGAACATGGAGTCGACCAGGTGGATGAACGCCTCGTAGCAGTTGAACAACCCGTGGCGTCCGGTCAGCAGGTATCCCTCCAGCCAGCCCTCGCAGAGATGCTCGGACAGCACCTCCATGACGCGGCCGTCCGGCGCCAGGTGGTCGTCGCCGGCGACGGTCTCGGCGTTCCAGGTGCGGGAGGTCACCTCGAACACGGCACCGAGCCGGTTGGACGCGGTCTCGTCCGGGCCCATGACGCGGAAGTTGTCGGGGTTGGCGGTGATGATGTCGCGGACGAATTCGCCCATCACCCGGGTCGCCTCGCTCATCTGGGTTCCGGGGCGCTCGAGAGTGACGGCATAGTCGCGGAAGTCCGGCATCACCAGGTCGCGGAGCAGCAGGCCGCCGTTGGCGTGCAGGTTGGCGCTCATGCGGCGCCCGCCCTGCGGCGCCAGGGCCTGCAGTTCGGGTCGGAGGGCACCGCCCTCGTCGAACAGCTCCTCGGGGCGGTAGCTGCGCAGCCATTCCTCCAGCTGGCTCCGGTGCTGCGCGTTGGTCCTGGTCTCGGCCAGTGGCACCTGGTGCGAACGGAACGTGCCCTCGACCGGCAGGCCGTCGACCGTCGCCGGTCCGGTCCATCCCTTCGGGGTGCGCAGCACCAGCATCGGCCAACGGGGCCGCGACCCGTCGCCGGCACCATCGCCGGACCGGGCCCGGCGCTGGATGTCGGCGATGTCGTCCAGGGCGGCGTCCAGGGTGGTGGCCAGTTGTTCGTGCACCAGCGCCGGATCGGACCCGGTGACGAACAGCGGTTCGTATCCGTAGCCGCGCAGCAGGTCGGCCAGCTCCGATTCGGGGATTCGGGCCAGCACGGTCGGGTTGGCGATCTTGTAGCCGTTCAGGTGCAGAACCGGGAGCACGGCGCCGTCGGTGGCCGGGTTCAGGAACTTGTTGGAGTGCCAGCTCGCGGCCAGCGGCCCGGTCTCGGCCTCGCCGTCGCCGACCACGCACAGCACCACCAGGTCCGGGTTGTCGAACGCGGCGCCGTAGGCGTGGACGATCGAGTAGCCCAGCTCGCCACCCTCGTGGATCGAACCGGGGGTCTCCGGGGCGACGTGGCTGGGAATACCGCCGGGAAAGGAGAACTGGCGGAACAGACGCCGGATTCCCTCGGCGTCCTGGCCGATCGCTGGATACACCTCGGTGTAGGTGCCCTCCAGGTAGGCGTTGGCCACCAGGCCGGGGCCGCCGTGCCCGGGTCCGGTGATGTACAGGGCGTTCAGATCGCGATTGCGGATCGCGCGGTTCATGTGTGCGTACAACAGGTTCAGCCCGGGCGTGGTGCCCCAGTGGCCGAGCAGACGTGGCTTCACGTGCTCGGGCAGCAGCGGCTCGGCGAGCAGCGGGTTGTCCATCAGATAGATCTGGCCGACCGACAGGTAGTTGGCCGCCCGCCAGTACCGGTCGATCAGGTCCAGCTCCGCCGGGTCGAGAGTGGCCTTGGCCCGGCCGGTGCGGGTGGAGACCTCGGCCGTCGCGATCACTGAGAGACCGCCTGGGTGTGCGGCGCGGGGTGGTGGCGGACGGCGTCCTTCCGCTCGTCGACGACGACCACCGGGCAGGCGGCATGACGTCGGCAGGCCGACTCGACGTTGCCCCGGAACAGGTCGCTCAATGCGGTGCTCGTCCGCGCGCCGAGGACCAGGAGGCGTGCGCCGGCTGACCGTTCGGGCAGGATCGCGGTGGGGTTGCCGTGCCGGCTCAGCTGGGTCACCACCGGCATCCGCCCCGACACGGGGTCCGGGCCGACATCCGCGAGCGCGGCGGCCACCTCGTTCTGCAGCATGCAGGCCGATGCCACCTGCAGTTCCTGGGACGAGCCCAAGGCGACATCGGTCAGGGTCTGTGGGATCCAGCAGTGCACCACCTCGACCGGGGACCCGGTGGCGGCCCCTTCGCGTAGCGCCCACCGCAGGGCGGCCAGGCTGTTGGCCGAACCGTCGATTCCGACCAGCACGGTGCGGTTTGATTCCTCGATCGTCATGACTGCTCCATCTTCTTCGTCTGTGTGGCGGAACCAGCGGGCGGCCCGGAGTCGAAACGGCGGCGTGCCCATCTGGAGTCAACCGTCCGGCCACCGGTCTGGCCAGGGTCCAAAGGCCCTGGCCACCCGGGCGTTCGGGCCGAATTCGCGGGCCGAGCAATGACCTTCGCCTCTCCCGACGGATACGCTCAAGGGCAGATCCTGGCGGTGATCAAATTCCTGCTCACCCATGGAGAATGGCAATGACGACCACCGTCCGTCCCACCGTCCCGGCCCCATCGGCCGCGCCGACCGGCACCGCTCCGACCGGTGCGGCTGCCACCGGCACCGTCACCACGTCCGCGGCACCCCACATCACCGGAGCGCAGAAGGCTGTTGCCGTCATGCGCATCGGGCTCGGTTGGGTGTTCCTGTGGGCCTTCCTGGACAAGGTCTTCGGGTTCGGGTATTCCACGCCCAGTGCCCGGGCCTGGATCAACGGCGGATCGCCGACCAAGGGCTTCCTCGGCAACGTGCACGTCGGACCGCTGCAGTCGGTGTTCCGGGACCTCGCCGGGAACGTCGTCATCGACTGGCTCTTCATGCTGGCGCTGCTCGGGCTCGGCGTGGCTCTGATCCTCGGGGTGACGCTGCGGATCGCCGCCGTGTCCGGTTCACTCCTGCTGCTGTTGATGTGGGCGGCCGAATGGCCGATGGCCCAGTTCAACTCGGCCGGTGTGGCCACCGGATCGAGCAATCCGCTGGTCGACTACCACATCATCTTCGCCATCGGCCTGGCCGTGATCGCCGCGCTCGGCGCCGCCTCCCCGTGGGGGCTTGGCAAGTGGTGGAGCAGCCGGCCGGTCGTCGACGCCCACCCCGTCCTGCGCTGATCTTCGGCGCAGATCAACCGGGAGAACATCCCGCCGCAACTGGAGAAAGGACCTCCATGAGCATCGAACGCTCCAACTTCATCCTCGTCGGCATCGACGGGACGCCGGCTTCCACCGCGGCCGTGCTGTGGGCCGCCGACGAGGCCGCCCGTCGCCGGGCCGACCTACATCTGCTGCACGCCTACGCGATCCCAGCGCCGCCCGGCTTCCCCGGGGCCGGGATGACGGTCGGGGATCTGACGAACTCCGTCCGGGAAGCCGGCCGGGCACAGCTCGCCGACGCCGAGGCCGCGGCGCTGGCCCGTCACCCCGAACTCACGGTCGACACCATGATGGAGTGCGGTTCGGCGGTGGATCTGTTGCGGGAAGAGGCCGAACACGCCCTGTTGCTGGTCGTCGGCACCCGCGCCGAACACGAGTTCGTCGAATCGGTCTTCGGGAGTGTGGCGGCCCGGCTGGCCGGGCACGCGCCGTGCCCGGTGGTCGTCATCCGTGAGGGTGCCGACGTCGCGACCACGGACCGCCCGGTTGTGATCGGCCTGGACGGAACCCCGAGCTGCGAGGGCGCGGTGGCCTTCGCCTTCGAGGAGGCGTCCCTGCGGCAGGTCGAATTGATCGCCGTGCACAGCTGGGACGACAGCCCGTTCGACGGATTCCAGCGCGTCTACCCGCTCCTGATCGACCGTGATGCCATCGACGAGGAGGAACGTCGAGTGCTGGTCGAACAGCTGGGAGGTTGGGTCGACCGCTACCCGGACGTCACGGTGCGATCGGTGGTGCGCCGGGGCAAGGCGGAAGCGGGCCTCACCCACCCCGACGCCGAACACGCCACCGTGCCGGCCCTGGTGGTCGTGGGTACGCGGGGGGCCGGCCGGTTCACCGCCTTGGTCAAGGGATCGACCAGCCGGGACCTGCTCGCCCACTCGCCGATCCCGGTGGCCGTCGTCCGTGGCGAGTACGCGGACGGCCGCTACGACGCGACCAGGAAGAAACGGCCGCTCAACGTTTGATCTCCGCGCCGAACACGGCCGCCTGCGTACGGCGCTGCATGCCGAGCTTGGACAGCAGCGCCGAGACGTAGTTCTTGATCGTCTTCTCGGCCAGGTGAAGGTGTTCGCCGATCTGCCGGTTGGTCAGGCCGTCCGCGATCAAGGCCAGGATGTCCCGGTCGCGGTCGGTCAGGCCCTCCATCCGCTTGTCGTGCGGTTCTCCCTCCCGCAGCCGGGTGAGCAGGCGCCCGGTGACCTTCGGGTCCATCAGGGACCCACCGGCCGCCACCTGTCGGATGGCGTCGACCAGGGAGGATCCGCGGATCTCCTTGAGGAGGTACCCGGCCGCGCCGGCCATCACCGCCGCGAACAGCGCCTCGTCGTCGTCGTAGGACGTCAGGATCAGGCACTGCAGATCGGGATCGGCCGACCGCAGGTCGCGGCACACGTCGATCCCGCTGCCGTCCGGCAGGCGGGCGTCCAGGATGGCGACCTGAGGGCGAAGGCTCGGGACCCGGGCCAGCGCCTCGGCGGCGGAGCCGGCCTCTCCGACCACCTCGATATCGCCGGCGGCGCTGATCAGGTCGGCGATGCCACGCCGGACGATCTCGTGATCGTCCAGAAGGAACACGCGAATCGGGGCCGTGGTCATCGGTCTCCTGTCGTCGTCGGTGCTGCGAAAAGGGGTACGGCCCAGGTCAGGACGGTTCCGCCGTCCGGTCCGGGGGAGGTGTTGAAGTGGCCGTTCCGGCGGGTCGCCCTGGCCTTCATGTTGCCCAGGCCGCTGTTGCGCGTCGGCTCACCGATTCCGATGCCGGTGTCGCTCACCACCAGAGTCAACCAGCCGTCGGCCACCCGTAGATCGACGTCGACCAGGTCGGCGTCGGAATGACGGGCGGCGTTGGACAGCGCCTCCCGCAGCACGGCCTGCACGTCGTCGAACAATTCGGCGGCCACCACCGTGTCGATCGGGCCGACGAATCGGATGTGCGGTTCCGCCCGCATGGTCGGGGCTATCTCGTCCAGCGTGGCCAGCAGCTGGGTCCGGGCGCTCGCGGTGCTCCTCGGGGTCTGAAGGGCGAAGATCGAGGTCCGGATCTGGCGGATGGTCTCGTCGATGTCGTCGACCACGCGAGTCAACCGGTCGGCCCGGTTGGGCAGCGACCCGGACAGCACGCTCTGCACGGTCAACCCGGCCGCGAAGAGCCGTTGGATGACGTGGTCGTGCAGGTCGCGGGCGATGCGGTCCCGATCTTCCAGGAGCGCCAATCGCTCACCGACGGCTCGGGCGTCGGCCAGTTCCAACGCAACCGCGGCGTGCCCGGCGAAGGTGGCGGCCATGTCCAGTTCGGCCAGGGAGAAGGCCGTACGCCCGGCCAGCCGAGCCGCCAGGAGCGCACCACGGGGCCGGCCGGACCCGGTGAGTGGCAAGGCGATCACCGGCCCGATCCGGACCACGTCGGCGATGTGTACCCGGAGATTGTCGGCCTTGTCGACCCGGGCGATCCGGATCGGCTGACCGGTGTCGATCGCCGCCTGGGACAACGTCCCGGCGTCCGGATACACCCGGCCGGTGAGTTCGGCGGCGCCCTGACCGGTGGCCACCTCGATGCGCAGTCGGGCGCCGTCGCCGACCGGCAGCACGACGATGACCACGTCGGCCTCGGCCATCACCTTGACCTGCTCGGCGATGTCGTCGAGGGCGTTGTCGACCGGTCTCGTCAGCAAACGCCGGGTGATCTCGGTGGATGCCTCGAGCCAGTCCTGCCGGCGCTGGCTGTCCCGGAACAGCCGGGCGTTCTCGATCGCGATTGCGGCCGTCGCGGCCAGCGAGACCGCCAGGTCGGTGTGTTCGGCGGTGAACTGCCCGGTCTCGTTCTCGGTGAGGTACAGGTTGCCGTAGACCTCGCCGCGCAGCTTGATCGGCACGCCGAGGAAGGAACTCATCGGGGGATGGTTCGCGGGGAAACCGGACGAGCGCGGATCGGCGCCCAACTCGAGCAGGGTGATCGGTTCCGGGTGGGCGATCAATGCCCCGAGCAGGCCCTTTCCCTTCGGCAACGGGCCGATCGAATCCACCAACTCCGGGTCCATGCCGACGTGGATGAACTGCTCCAGGGTCCCGTCCTGGCCGATCACCCCCAGCGCCCCGTATCTGGCGCCGGTCAGGTCGCAAGCCGACTGGACCACGCGGCGCAGGACCTCAGGAAGGGACAACTCGCCCACGATCGAGCTGTTGGCGGTCAGCAACTTCCGGAGGCCGTCACGGGCGGCCACGACCTCCCCGGCCCGGCTGACCAACTGCTCGAGCAGTTCGTCGATGTGGAGTTTCGGAACGGTCGGCAACTCGGACAAGAGGTCGGCTCCGTTCTCCCGGATCAGAAACACGATAGCCAACAGTCTGTCAGGCGTGGATCGGCCGCAGAAGGCCGCGGGGTGTCAGCGACCGGATCCATGGCCGAATGCCGGACGACAAGGGTCTTTGGACCATGGGCAACGGTGGCCGCGCGGCGTTTGCTGGGAGGCGGTGGCGTTGCGTTCCGCAGCAGCTTCCCAGCGTTCCAGGGAGATGATGTGTTCACGCCGGTGTTCGGTCTGTCGGCGCAACAGACCGTCCAGGTGTTGTCGGCCGCCGGGCGCGCGCCGTCGTTGCACAACAGCCAGCCGTGGGCCTTCCGACTGACCTCCGACCGGATCGAACTGCACCTGGATCCGGCGCGTCGGCTTCCGGCGAGTGATCCGGACGGGCGGGAGGCCCGCCTCGCCTGCGGTGCCGCGCTGTTCAATCTCCGGCTGGCGTTGGCCCGCCACGGGGTGCGGGCCACCTCCGACGTGGTCGCCGAGCCGGGCGACGGGCCGCTGGCCGTCGTCGAGCTCGGCGGTGATTTCGCGCTGAGCCCGGAACGGGCCGAACTGGAACGGGCCATCGTCCACCGCCGCACCAACCGTCGACCGTTCTTCGACGAAGACGTGCCGCCGGGTCACCGTCTGACCCTCGCCCGTGCCGCGGAGATCGAGGGCGCCACCCTCTGGACGGTGAGCGAGCCGCTGATCCTGGACCGGCTGGCCGGCCTGGCCGAATCGGCCGATCGCGCCCAGCACGCGGATCCGGCCTGGTTGCGGGAATGGGCGGCGTGGACCGGCGGCTCCGGCGGTGACGACCGTGATCCGGTCATCACCGCCGGCCCGGGCCCGGTGCCGGACGATCCGTGGGCGCGCCGCGACTTCGGGCGGCCGGCCGGCCGGCCCGCTGGACCGCAGCCGTTGGTCGCCGTTCTGGCCACACCCGACGACCAGCCGCGGTCCCAGGTGCTGGCCGGTCAGGCCATGGAACGGGTCCTGCTGACGGCAACCGGCCTCGGCCTGGCCGCGTCCTTCGTCTCGCGGCTCGTGGAGGTCCCGTCGGTGCGCGCGCAGGTCGCGGCGCTGATCGGGGGAGCCCTGTACCCGCAGACGGTGCTGCGGATCGGTTTCGGGGGCCCGGTCCCCGGGACCACCCGCCGGGCCGTGGAGGAGTGTCTGTGGTCGCAGCCGTGTGAGCACGACCGGGAGGCCGCAATCCTGCGGCAGGTGCGCTAGCGACCCCCGCTGCCCTCCCTGCCCTGCCGCCTCTGGCTTCCCACGCCCTGACCTACCCTCATCACGGCCGCCGAGATCCGGTGGGCCGCTGTCACCTGGAGCCGCTTTGTCCGTCGATGCCGAACTGTCCACCCCGAGCCTGTCCGTCGGCGTCATCGGCTACGGGGCGCGGATCTCCTACATCCGGGCGCCCGACCGGCACGGCAACTGGGCCGATGTGGCCAAGGGGTTCGACGACCCGGCCGCGTGGCGGGCTGATCCGACGTTCCAGGGTGCGACCATCGGGCGGTACGCCAACCGGATCAACCGCGGCACCTTCGAACTGGACGGGCGCCGCTTCCACGTCCCGCTCAATGACGGGGCGAATGCCCTCCACGGCGGCCCCGGCGGCTTCTCGGACCGCGATTGGGAGGTCGAACCGCCGGTCGTCACCCCGCACGAATCCAGCGTGACGATGCGGCGCACCAGCCCCGACGGCGAGATGGGATTCCCCGGAAACCTCGATGTGTCAGTGGTTTTCAGCGTGACCGGCAGCGAGTTGACGATCGACTACCGGGCCATCACCGACGCCCCGACGCCGGTGAACCTGACCAACCACGTGTATCTGAACCTGGCCGGGCGACCCAGCTCGATCGCCGACCACGAGGTCACCCTGTTCGCCGACCGGGTCGCGGAGATCGGTCCGGGATTGATCTCGACCGGGGGGTTGATCGACGTGGCCGGCACGCCGCTCGACTTCCGGACGCCCGCGCCGATCGGGGAGCGCTGGCGGGCGTCACATCCGCAGATGGTGCTGGCCGGCGGTTATGACCACGCCTACCTGCTGGACTCCAGCGGCGGGGAGTACGACGGGTTGCGGCTCGGCGCCAGGGTCATCGAGCCGTCGACCGGCCGTTGCCTGGAACTGTTCACCGATCAGCCGACCGTGCAGTTCTACAGCGGGAACATGCTGACCGGCACGGTGGTCGAGCGCTCGGGCTCCACCCTGCGTCAGAGCGACGCGTTCTGCCTGGAGCCGCAGCAACTCTCGGACTCGGTGAATCAACCGCACTTCCCGAGCACGGTGTTGCGCCCGGGGGCGGAGTACCGCAACCGCACGATCTACCGCTTCTCGGCCGAGTAACCGCCGATCGGGGGTTCCCCGGGCCCGGATCGGTGGCTACGTTGCTGGACATGGCTTACGACCGTGATCTGGCCGAACGTGTCCGTGAGGAACTGGCCGAGCGCAGCGACGTGGTGGAGAAGGCCATGTTCGGGGGCCTGGCCTTCCTGATCAACGGGAACATGGCGGTCGCCGCCTCCGGCCAGGGCGGCCTGCTGCTCCGGGCCGACCCGGCGGCCACGGACGCCCTGAGCCAGGATCCGCACGCGGAACCGTTCGTCATGCGGGGCCGGGAGATGAACGGCTGGCTGCGTATCGCCCCGGAAGGCGCGGCCACCGACGGGGACCTGACCCGCTGGGTGGCCATCGGCGTCGCCCAGGCGCTGGCGCTGCCGGGCAAGTAGGCCCGGCAGCTCCAGGGCCCGCGTTCAGGACGTCGGCGGGACCGAGGTGGTGGTCGCCTTGGCCACCCCCCGGTCGATCACCTTCGTGGCCGTCATCGGCGCGCTTCCGGTACCGACGACGCCCGCTCGGTCACCGACCTTGACCTCACCGATGGTGGCCGGGCTGCCCTTCGCGTGCCCTGTGACCCGCACCGTGGTCGCGGCGTTGATGACGAAGGCTTCCGACGTGCCGTCGGCCGCCTTGATCGTCACGGACGTGCCGGACACCGCGGTCACCACTCCACGGATCGCGTCGTGGGTGACGAACTTGCCGGTCTTGCCGTCCTTGGTCACCCACTGTGCGTGGGCCACTCGCTCCAGGCGCCGGGCCAGCGCGACCCGGTGTTTGCCGTCTCCCCGGGCGGCCGCGGTCGACGCCGAGGTGGTCGCCGCCGCGGGTGCGACCTCGGCCGCCGCGCCCGTCCCGGTGGCCGACGACCCCGGAGTCGCGGCCAGCGCGACCCCTCCGATCCCGAGGCCGACCGCTGCGGCGATGCCGCCGATCACCACGAACTTCTTCCACACGATGTCCTCCAGAGTTCGATGAGCCGCACCACCGTGGGCGACAGGGTCACTGTGCCGCGGGGTTGTTCACGCCTGACGGGCAGAATGTTCGGGGACGGTTCAGATCGACGTCGGGCCGGGAACTCAGGGGTGCGTCGGTCCGGCCCACAACTCCCGGACGATCCGGTGCGGGTCTGGCCTTTGCCCAGATGCGTGTTCATGACCGAGGGCGGTTCGGTCCCGCGGTCAGCACGGCCGAGAGGAACCAGGGTGCCTGCCGATCTGACGCTCGACCGGAAGCTGGCCGAATTCCTGCGCCGCTTCGCCCGGACGATGGCCACCGACTTCCCGATCCAGGCCATTCTGGACGAACTGGTGGCCCAGGTCGTCGAGATGCTGCCGGTCACGGCGGCCGGGGTCACCCTGATCTCCGGTGAGCGTCGTCCGCGGTACGTCGCGGCGTCCGATCACGTGGCGGCCACCGTCGAGCAGCTGCAGACCGATCTGCGCGAAGGGCCGTGTCTGCTGGCCCATCGATCCGGCCAGTCGGTGACGAGCCCCGATCTCCGGACGGACCAGCGGTTCCCGCAGTTCGGCCCCGCGGCCGTGGCCGCCGGGCTGCTGGCCGTGTTCACCTTTCCGCTTCGCCACGACAACCAGGTGCTCGGTGCGCTGGATCTGTACTCGGCTCAGGCGGGGGCGCTCCGCGCCGAGGCGCAGGCCGCGGCCGAGGTCGTGGCGGATGTCGCGTCGGCCTACTTGATCAATGCGCAGGGTCGTCGCGACCTGAAGGAGGCGTGGGACCGGGCCCGGCGGGCGGCGTTGTACGACGGGCTGACCGGCCTGCCGAACCGCAGCCTGATGCTGCAACGGATCCAGGCCGAGATCCGTGATCCTCGCCGTGGTCGGGTCGCCGCGGTCATGTTCGTCGACGTCGACGGGTTGAAGGCGGTCAACGATGTCCACGGGCACGCCACCGGTGACGAATTGCTGATCGCCGTGGCCGGCCGGATCGGTGAACGGCTCGGCCAACAGGACAGCCTCGGCCGACTGTCGGGCGACGAGTTCGCCGTGCTCACCGTCGGACACCCCACGGCCGAGGACGTCCTGTTGCTGGCCTCCGGGCTGGTCGCCGCGATGGCCGACCGCTACGTCCTGACCGGTGCCGAGGTCAGCACCACGGTCAGCGTCGGGGTGGCGTGGATCGCCTCCAGGGAGACGACCGCGGAACGGGTGCTGGCCCAGGCGGACACGGCCATGTACCAGGCGAAACGCCGCGGGGGCAACGGTTTGTTCGTCGTCGACGACCTCGGTGAGGCCCTGCTGGATCGTTACCGGCGGCTCGAAGTCGATCTGGTCGAGGTGATCACCCGCGGACAACTGCACAACGACTACCAACCCGTCGTGGAATCCGGGACCGGTGCGTTGGCCGGGTTGGAAACCTTGATCCGCTGGACCCATCCCGAGTTGGGAGTGGTCCCGCCGAGCTCGTTGATCCCGATGGCCGAGCGGGCCGGGTTCATCGACTCGATCGGCCGATGGGTGCTGCAGCAGGCGTTGTCGGACGCGCGGAGATGGGCTCGAACTCAATCCAGGCCGTTCAGCCTGGCCGTCAACGTCTCGCCCCAGCAACTGATGTCGGTCGGGTTCGTCGAGGTGGTCCGCGACGTGCTGGACGCGGTGCAGGACCTGAGCCCGGACAGGTTGGTGCTGGAGATCACCGAGAGCGTGTTTCTCCGTGACGGACGCAAGGCGCTGCAGGTTCTGGGCGAGCTACGCGAACTGGGCGTGACCCTGGCTCTGGACGATTTCGGGACCGGGTACTCCTCCCTGAGCTACCTGCGTCAATTCCCGGTGGACATCCTCAAGATCGACCGGACCTTCATCTCGGAGATCGACACCGACCCGGCGTCCTCGGCCATCGTGGGGGCGGTCACGGATCTGGCCCACCGGCTCGGCCTGGTGGTGGTGGCCGAGGGGGTGGAGACCGCGGCGCAACGACGAGCGGTGGTCGACCTCGGCTGCGACTACAGCCAGGGCTACTACTTCGCTCGTCCCCTGTCCGCGCCGGATGTCGACCGGTTGCTGCACCGGCCGCGCCTGACGCTGCCGGGCGGCTCGTGACCGTGCCCGTTTCGTCTCGCCACCGACCGTCAGACGAGGCCATGGGTGAAGGCGTAGTGCACGGCTTGCGCCCGGTCTCGGACGCCGAGTTTGCTGAAGATGTTGTTGACGTGGGTCTTCACCGTTGCCTCGCTGACGAACAGGGCCGCGGCGATTTCCCGGTTCGACCGGCCCGCCGCGATCAACGCCAGCACCTCACCCTCCCGGGCCGACAACCCGCCGGGGAGGGTCTTCGGGGCCGTCGGACCGCCCGGCGCAGACGGCTTGGAGACCGATCCCGTTGCGGCCGCCACCAAACGAGCCTGGACCGCTGGGTCCAGCACCGCCTGTCCGGCCGCTGCGGCCACCGCCGCCCGGGCGATGTCCTCGCGGCCGGCCTGCTTCGTGAGGTAACCCCGAGCGCCCGCGCCCAGGGCGGCGACGATGGAGTCGTCGTCGTCGAAGGTGGTCAGGACGACGACCGCGATCTCCGGGAACTGCTGCGTGATCAGTGCGGTCGCCGCGATGCCGTCGAGCTTCGGCATGCGGAGGTCCATCAGCACGACGTCCGGCTGATGTTCGGCGGCCATGGCGACGGCCTCCTCGCCGTTGCCGGCGGTGGCCACCACGCTCAGGCCCGGCGTCATGTCCAGCATCATGGCCAACGCCTCGCGTATGGACGCCTGGTCGTCGGCGACCACCAGTCGCAGGTCGCTCATTCGCTGTTCCCCTCGGTCGGTACTTCGACGGTTACCTGCCAGCCGCCGGCCAGCGCGCTCTCGGTGATCGGTCCGGCATCGACGAACCCGCCGAGCAGGGCCGTCCGTTCCCGCATCCCGACCAGACCCATGCCCGATCCCGGCGACGCGGCTCGGACAGGACCAGACGGTGCCGCACCGTTGAGGATCTCCAGCCGGATGCCATGGGGGACATACGTCAGACGAACGGCCAGCGGTGCCCCCGGAGCATGACGACGCGCATTGGTCAGTGCCTCCTGGGCGGCCCGGATCAGGGCCTGCGTGACGTTCGTCGGCAGTTCCCGGGCCTCGCCCGTGACCTGGAGTTCGGCCACACCGAGGAACTGGGCGGCCAGCGTCTCCTCCAGCGGCAGGACCTCGGCCCGCATGGCCGTGACGGCTCGCCGCGCTTCCGCCATGCCTTCTCGGACCATGCTGTGGGCCCGGGCGATCGACTCCCGGGCCCGAGCGGGCTCGCCCTCGGCCAGCAGCATCTCGCTCAGTTCGAGTTGCATGCTGACCCCGGAGAGGGAATGGGCGAGGACGTCGTGGATGTCGCGGGAGATGCGGGCCCGCTCGGCCAGCGTCCGAGCCTGCGCCTCGGACTCGGCTGCTCGTCGGGCCGACCGCGCCGCCTCCAGGGCGCTGGCCATGGCGACGTCCCGGCTGCGGTTGGCCATGCCCAGAAAGACGGGAAGCGACACCGTCAGGCCCAGAAGCCAAGGCCAGCCCGGGATCCCGTTCGCCTGCGCGATGTTCAGGCCGACGGCGCTCAGGACGCCGATGCCGACCGCGACCGGCAGCGCCTCGTTCGTCGGCAGTCGATACCCGGCCAGCCCGGCCGCGAGATAGCCGAAGGCGGCCCCCGTCCCGAGGGAACGGATGCTCAACAGCGCGGCGGCGGCCAGCCCCCAGGTGCAGACCAGGAGCAGCTCGTTGCGGTGGCCCAGCACGCCGGCCGGAACGTGGCGAAGGAGGATGAGGACGGAGTTGACCACCAGCAGGGCCAGGGCCAGCCCGTCGACTCCGGTGAACCCGAGATGTCCGAGCCAGAGCCAACTGGCGACGAGAATGGTGGCCGAGCCGGCGCGCTGGATCAGATCCTGGGTGCGGTTCCGGGCCGGCGTCACCGCGACTGGTTCCCCCGCCGGGTTCGTCACGGTGGTCATGGTCGCATCTTCTCCCAGTTCGGTGTTCGATCATATGTTTCACGTGAAACGAGTCCGGTCCCGGGACTGGGTCGGCCTCGCGGCTCGGCGCTCGCGAGTTCAGGCCGTGACCAGTTCCGTCACGGTGACGTCGGGGGTTGCGATTCGGCGGACCCGCACCTGCACGGCAATGACTCGACCCACGACGGTGGCCAGCGCCATCAAGACGAAGAACGGAGCGATGGTGGCCGGGACCAGATGGTGATCCATCATGAAGATCCCGACCTGCAGTCGGAATCCGGCGATGTTGCTGAGGCTCCAGACGAAGCCGATGCGCAGGGCCATGGCCACCAGCCAGGTGAGGACGAAGCCGACCCCAGTAGTGGTGTAGACCTTCCCGTCGCTCTCGCGCGTGACGCGGGTGGTCAGCGTGGCCAGGACGGCGAAACCGCCGCCGATCGCGATGCCGGCCAGGTACAGCCAGCCTGCGTTACCCCCGAACGGGGCGTCGTCCAGGTAGCTGTAGCCGAACGCGGCCACGCTGATCAACGGCAGGAGCACCTTGTGTCGGCTGTACCCGCGGCGGCCGAACTGGCTCGCCATCATCACCGCGAAGATGCCGCCGCTGATGATCAGGGCCTGGGTGAAGTCGCTCATGACGCTCTCCTCGGTCGCAGTTCCCGGTGGGCCGCGTGGCCCCTGCGAACGACTCTGCTCGGGAAGGGGACCCGGCACATCGGGCTACAGGTGGAACCGGGGTGGACTGCCGCTGATCCACCCGGGGGTGGAGCGATCGCCGCCGATGACTCCGAACGCCCGGGCCCGGGGTCCCGATCGGCCCCGGTTCGCAGTCGGCTATCTTTGCTGACAGGTCGGTAAGCGGACTGGCCCCGGCCGCGGCGCGGTCGAGCAGACTCGGCAGGGAGATCTCATGGCAACGTTGCCCGCACTTTCGGTGCAGCTCTACTCGGTGCGCACGCATCTCGCCGAGGATCTCCCGGGTTCCCTGGCCCGGCTCGCAGCTATCGGGCTCACTCAGGTGGAGCCCTACGACCTGCTCACCGATCCCGCTGGTCTGCGAAAAGCTTTGGACGACAACGGTCTCACCGCGCCGAGCGCGCACACGCGGGTCGCGTCCGGGTCCACCGACCTGGACCAGGTGTTCGAGTCGGCGGCAACGGTCGGAGTCGGGATCGTCATCGATCCGATGACGGATCCGGCCCGTTGGACCACTCTGGACGGAATCAAGGGCGTCGCCGAGGATCTGGCCATCGCCGCGCAGAAGGCGGCCGGCTACGGCATCACCATCGGCTATCACAACCACGCGTTCGAGTGGCAGAGCGACATCGACGGCACTCCGGGCCTCGAGGTGTTGGCGAGCCTGCTGGAGCCGTCCATCGTGCTCGAGGTCGACACCTATTGGGCCGCGGTCGGCGGACAGGACGTACCGGCGGCGCTCGGTCGGCTCGGTGACCGGGTCCAGTTGCTGCACCTCAAGGACGGCCCGATCAACCCGAACAACATCGAGCAGCTGCCCCTCGGTCAGGGGGCGATGCCGGTCGCCCGGATTGTCGCCGCGGCCACCGCCCTGCGCATCCCCGTGCTGGAGTTCGACGACTACGCCGGCGACGTGTTCGACGGCATCGACCAGGGCTTCACCTACGCCCAGGGCCTGTCCCGATGACGGGCTCCGGCCCGCTGGCGGTTGGCGTCATCGGCGCCGGCAAGATCAGCGAGCAGTACCTGGCCAACATGGCGACGTACCCGGATCTGGACGTCCGATTCGTCGCCGATCTGTATCCGGACCTGGCGCGCTCTCGGGCCCAGGAGTTCGGGGTCGCGGCTGCCGGGTCGGTCGAGGATGCCTTGGCCCGCGACGATCTGGAACTGATCGTCAACCTGACCATCCCGGTGGCCCACGCCTCCGTCGCGTCGGCCGCCCTGGCCAGCGGCAAGCACGTCTGGAACGAGAAGCCCATCACCGCGCGGTGGGACGAGGCCGGTGCCCTCCTCGTCCAGGCCGACGCGGCCGGGCTGCTGATCGGGACCGCCCCCGATACCTTCCTCGGGCCGGGACTCCAGGTTGCGCGCACGATGATCGAAAGGGGCGACATCGGGACTCCGCTGACGGCGACCATCGCCTTCCAGTCGGCCGGACCGCACCGTTGGCACCCGAACCCCGACTTCCTCTACCAAGCCGGCGGGGGCCCGCTCTTCGACATGGCGCCCTACTATCTGACGGCCCTGGCCCAGATGTTCGGGCCGATCGTCAAGGTTGCCGCCCTGGGTTCTTCGGCCGGGCCGACCCGGGTGATCGGGGAAGGCCCGCGGGCCGGACAGTCGTTCGACGTCACCGTGCCCACGAGCGTCAGCGCCCTGTACGAGTTCGCCGGCGGTCTGAAGGCGCAGGCCATCTTCAGCTTCGATTCGCCGCTGCAGCGGGTCGGGATCCTGGAGATCAGCGGTACCGACGCCATGATCGCGCCCCCTGACCCGAATCGCTTCACCGGCGACATCCGTCTGGTCACGGCCGAGTCGACCGAGGAGAAGCTGATCCCGGCCGGTGAGCGGCCGGCCGGACGCGGCATCGGCGTGGTCGACATGGCCCGCGCGATCCGGGGGGGTTCGTCGTACGGACCGCACCGGGCGTCGGGCGCCCTGGCCACCCATGTGCTGGAGGCGATGTTCGCGACCGCGGCGTCCATCGACACCGGCGCGTTCGTCCCGGTGGCCTCGACCTTTGCGCCGGTTCCGGTCCTGCCTGACGGCTGGGATCCGAGCGTCCGCACCGTCTGACCGCCCGGCGCCGCGATCAGCGCCGGACGTACCGCCGGTGCATCTTCGAATCGGCGAAGTACCGGTTGGACGTCCGGAGGAACATCAAGACGATGGCGGCCAGCGCCAGTGCCGCGTTCACCCAGGCGAGGACCTGCAGCGCGGGAGGCAGGCTGGGCGGAGTGATCGTCGTGCCGGCTCCGGCGCGATAGCCCGCAGCGATGTTCGTGTACGTGTTGCCCGTGTTGGCCGCGCTCAACGTGGCCATGGCGGCGATCACGGTGATGGTCACCCTGGCCCAGTTGCGACCGATCCACATCTTCCAGGCGAACAGGCAGTACAGGCCCAGGGTGACGATGCCGAGTCCGACTATGAACGTCTTGACGAAGGACACGACCGAACGCAGGGAGCCACCTCCCGGGGCAGACGAGAAGCTCTGCCGCTGCATGACCTGATCGAGTAGCTGGTCCCACCAACTGCTGTTGATGAATGTGACGGCGCCGACCAGGCCAAGCAATCCGGCGGAGGCGAAGGACAGCACCGCGAGGGTCACCGTGGCGGGCCGGATCGGAGGCGCCGGCGCCACGACCGGCACCAGGGCATACCCGTACGGCGCCGGGACGTACGCGCCACTGGGTGGGTAGGCCGGTGACGGATAGGGCACCGCCGGATAGCCCGGAGGGGCGCTCGGCCCCGGGGGGACAGGTGAGGGTCCGAACCACGCGAGGCCACCTCCCGACGGTGCGGCCGGCGGGAGATGACCCGGAGTCGCAGGTGCAGCACTCCCTGACGGCACGGACGCGCCGGGAGGCGCGAACGGATCGGGCGCGCCCTGCCCGGCCGGGCCGGGTGAGGTGGTCGGTTCGTCCTGGGGTGGCTTCATCGGGCGACCCTATGACGCGGCTGATCCGGCGGCGGCGACCCGCCGATCCCGTCACCGAGTTGTGTCCGGTCCGCTCCGGCGCTGGGACCGCCGAACGTGACCACCGACACGTAGGTCCCCGCAGGCGGATCCAGCCGCCGATGGCCGTGCCTGGAGGGCAGGGGACCATGTCCGGCCCGACCCGGACGCCCGATGAAAACGCCCGTCCTTACTGGTCAGCTCACTTCTATGCCCATAGGCAGAAGTAGTGGAGCCACACCGGCTGGTGCCTTTGCGAGTCGCTAAGGGGCCTGATTTGACCTGCCCGCACCCCTGCCGTAATGTTTTCGGAGTTGCCAGATGAGCCCCAGCGGCCAAGGCAGCCACTCCTTCTCCGAAGAGCCCTAAACGGTTCGGGTGGAGCTCGCCCGCAAGGCGAGACCCTAGAAGGGCCGGGACGAGCGGTTTGACACCGCGAATCGGACCGGGTAGCGTTGATCAGGTTGCCCCCGAGCCGGTTGAGAAGCCTTATTGGGTGCGCGTTTGATCTTTGAGAACTCAACAGCGTACCGAAAGTCAGTGCCAACTGATTTATTGTTCTGTCACCCACTTCGCGGGGGCAGGGCGTTCATTTGGTGCATTACGAGATTATATTTTGTGGCGCCCTTTTTTGGGTGTCTTGAAGTGCTAGCTCGTGTGGACCAGGTTTCATCGGGTGCCTCGTTTGTGGGGTGCCTGCTTTCCATTTGTTGATCAGCGGGTTGCCCTTTTGGGGTGGCTTGGTGGTTTATATGGCATTCAATGGAGAGTTTGATCCTGGCTCAGGACGAACGCTGGCGGCGTGCTTAACACATGCAAGTCGAACGGAAAGGCCCGCTTGCGGGTACTCGAGTGGCGAACGGGTGAGTAACACGTGGGCAACCTGCCCTCAGCTTCGGGATAACATTTGGAAACAGGTGCTAATACCGGATAATAACCTTTCATCGCATGGTGTTTGGTTCAAAGTTTTTCGGCTGAGGATGGGCCCGCGGCCTATCAGCTTGTTGGTGGGGTAATGGCCTACCAAGGCGACGACGGGTAGCCGGCCTGAGAGGGCGACCGGCCACACTGGGACTGAGACACGGCCCAGACTCCTACGGGAGGCAGCAGTGGGGAATATTGCGCAATGGGCGAAAGCCTGACGCAGCGACGCCGCGTGAGGGATGACGGCCTTCGGGTTGTAAACCTCTTTCAGCTCTGACGAAGCGCAAGTGACGGTAGGAGCAGAAGAAGCACCGGCCAACTACGTGCCAGCAGCCGCGGTAATACGTAGGGTGCAAGCGTTGTCCGGAATTATTGGGCGTAAAGAGCTCGTAGGCGGTCTGTCGCGTCGAATGTGAAAATCCGAGGCTCAACCTCGGACCTGCATTCGATACGGGCAGACTAGAGTTCGGTAGGGGAGTCTGGAATTCCTGGTGTAGCGGTGAAATGCGCAGATATCAGGAGGAACACCGGTGGCGAAGGCGGGACTCTGGGCCGATACTGACGCTGAGGAGCGAAAGCGTGGGGAGCAAACAGGATTAGATACCCTGGTAGTCCACGCCGTAAACGTTGGGCGCTAGGTGTGGGGGTCCTTCCACGACCTCCGTGCCGCAGCTAACGCATTAAGCGCCCCGCCTGGGGAGTACGGCCGCAAGGCTAAAACTCAAAGGAATTGACGGGGGCCCGCACAAGCGGCGGAGCATGCGGATTAATTCGATGCAACGCGAAGAACCTTACCAAGGCTTGACATGCACGGGAAAGTTCCAGAGATGGTTCCCCCGCAAGGTCCGTGCACAGGTGGTGCATGGTTGTCGTCAGCTCGTGTCGTGAGATGTTGGGTTAAGTCCCGCAACGAGCGCAACCCTTGTCTTATGTTGCCAGCACGTTATGGTGGGGACTCATAAGAGACTGCCGGGGTCAACTCGGAGGAAGGTGGGGATGACGTCAAATCATCATGCCCCTTATGTCTTGGGCTTCACGCATGCTACAATGGCCGGTACAAAGGGCTGCGATACCGCGAGGTGGAGCGAATCCCAAAAAGCCGGTCTCAGTTCGGATTGGGGTCTGCAACTCGACCCCATGAAGTCGGAGTCGCTAGTAATCGCAGATCAGCAACGCTGCGGTGAATACGTTCCCGGGCCTTGTACACACCGCCCGTCACGTCACGAAAGTCGGTAACACCCGAAGCCAGTGGCCCAACCTGCTTGCAGGAGGGAGCTGTCGAAGGTGGGATCGGCGATTGGGACGAAGTCGTAACAAGGTAGCCGTACCGGAAGGTGCGGCTGGATCACCTCCTTTCTAAGGAGCAACTGGCCCGGAGTCGATGTCCCTTTGCGGGGATGGCGGCTTCATTGTGGGTTCAGGCCCATTTCACAGGCGTCCGTTCTGTGGTGGAGCTCATGGGTGGAACACTGACTAGTTCGGTTCTCGATGTGTGTTGTTGTGTCTAGTACAGCTGAGGCCCTTTGTTGGGTCGTCTCGTCCTCCTTGTGGGGGTGGGCGGCAGGAACGGGCAGCATCAGGCAGTTGGGGATCGTAGGTACGCTGTTGGGTCCTGAAGGATCAGACGAGAGTTTGATGTCTTCTATCGGGCCAACCCTAGTTGCGAACCGCCGGCTGTGTGCTGGTAGGCGTGGCGGTGTGGGTTGGGTACGCCCGTACCTTGAGAACTGCACAGTGGACGCGAGCATCTTTGTGGCTAAGTTATGAAGAGCACACGGTGGATGCCTAGGCACCAGGAGCCGATGAAGGACGTAGGAGGCTGCGATAAGCCTCGGGGAGCTGTCAACCGAGCTGAGATCCGAGGATTTCCGAATGGGGAAACCCAGCACGAGTCATGTCGTGTTACCCACATCTGAACACATAGGGTGTGTGGAGGGAACGTGGGGAAGTGAAACATCTCAGTACCCACAGGAAGAGAAAGCAACCGCGATTCCGTTAGTAGTGGCGAGCGAAAGCGGATGAGGCTAAACCGATTGCGCGTGATAGCCGGCAGGCGTTGCGTGATCGGGGTCGTGGGACCATGCCGAACCCTCTGCCGAGGGTTCAGGGAGTAAGAAAAAGTTGTGTTAGGCGAATGGCATTGGAAAAACCAAGCGTAGAGGGTGAGACTCCCGTAGCCGAAAACATGATTTCTCCCGCGTGGGATCCCAAGTAGCAGCGAGCCCGTGAAATTCGCTGTGAATCTGGCGGGACCACCCGCTAAGCCTAAATACTACCTGGTGACCGATAGCGGACTAGTACCGTGAGGGAAAGGTGAAAAGTACCCCGGGAGGGGAGTGAAATAGTACCTGAAACCGTGTGCTTACAATCCGTCGGAGCTGACCCCTTGTGGGAAGGTGACGGCGTGCCTTTTGAAGAATGAGCCTGCGAGTTAGTGGTATGTGGCGAGGTTAACCCGTGTGGGGAAGCCGTAGCGAAAGCGAGTCCGAATAGGGCGATTCAGTCGCATGCTCTAGACCCGAAGCGAAGTGATCTACCCATGGCCAGGATGAAGCGACGGTAAGACGTCGTGGAGGTCCGAACCCACCAGGGTTGAAAACCTGGGGGATGAGCTGTGGGTAGGGGTGAAAGGCCAATCAAACTTCGTGATAGCTGGTTCTCCCCGAAATGCATATAGGTGCAGCGTCGCGTGTTTCTTACCGGAGGTAGAGCACTGGATGGTCTAGGGGGCCCACAAGCTTACCGAAATCAACCAAACTCCGAATGCCGGTAAGTGAGAGCGCGGCAGTGAGACAGTGGGGGCTAAGCTTCATTGTCGAGAGGGAAACAGCCCAGATCGCCGGTTAAGGTCCCTAAGCGTGTGCTAAGTGGGAAAGGATGTGGAGTCGCCCAGACAACCAGGAGGTTGGCTTAGAAGCAGCCACCCTTTAAAGAGTGCGTAATAGCTCACTGGTCAAGTGGTTCCGCGCCGACAATGTAGCGGGGCTCAAGCACACCACCGAAACCGCGGCATTCACATATATATCTCGGCCCTTGTGGTCCAGGAGTGTGGATGGGTAGGGGAGCGTCGTGTGGCCAGCGAAGCGGCGGTGTAAACCAGCCGTGGAGGCTACACGAGTGAGAATGCAGGCATGAGTAGCGAATGGGGAGTGAGAAACTCCCCCACCGAATGACCAAGGGTTCCTGGGCCAGGTTAATCCGCCCAGGGTGAGTCGGGACCTAAGACGAGGCCGACAGGCGTAGCCGATGGACAACGGGTTGATATTCCCGTACCCGCGAAAGAGCGCCAATAGCGAGCGCGGTAATGCTAAACGCCCGAGCCAAGTCCTCCCTTCGGGGAGGGTGCGGGGAGCGCGTGACCCGAACCGTTAGTAGTTAAGCGATGGGGTGACACAGGAAGGTAGCTCCGCCAGTCAGTGGTAATACTGGTGTAAGGGTGTAGGTAGATCCGGTAGGCAAATCCGCCGGGTTGTTGATCTGAGACCTGACGCATAGCCGATTGAGGCGAAGTAGAGTGATCCTATGCTGTCGAGAAAAGCCTCTAGCGAGCTCTGAGCGGCCCGTACCCCAAACCGACACAGGTGGTCAGGTAGAGAATACCAAGGTGATCGAGCGAACTATGGTTAAGGAACTCGGCAAAATACCCCCGTAACTTCGGGAGAAGGGGGACCGAGGTGCGTGAAGCCCCTTGCGGGCTAGCGTGTTTTGGTCGCAGAGACCAGGGAGAAGCGACTGTTTACTAAAAACACAGGTCCATGCGAAGTCGCAAGACGATGTATATGGACTGACGCCTGCCCGGTGCTGGAAGGTTAAGAGGACCGGTTAGCCTCACGGCGAAGCTGAGAATTTAAGCCCCAGTAAACGGCGGTGGTAACTATAACCATCCTAAGGTAGCGAAATTCCTTGTCGGGTAAGTTCCGACCTGCACGAATGGCGTAACGACTTCTCTACTGTCTCAACCATAGGCTCGGCGAAATTGCAGTACGAGTAAAGATGCTCGTTACGCGCGGCAGGACGGAAAGACCCCGGGACCTTTACTATAGTTTGGTATTGGTGTTCGGTTCGACTTGTGTAGGATAGGTGGGAGACTGTGAAGCTGTCACGCCAGTGGCGGTGGAGTCAACGTTGAAATACCACTCTGGTCGTACTGGATATCTAACTTAGGTCCATGATCTGGATCAGGGACAGTGCCTGATGGGTAGTTTAACTGGGGCGGTTGCCTCCTAAAGAGTAACGGAGGCGCCCAAAGGTTCCCTCAGCCTGGTTGGCAATCAGGTTTCGAGTGTAAGTGCACAAGGGAGCTTGACTGCGAGAGGGACATCTCGAGCAGGGACGAAAGTCGGGACTAGTGATCCGGCACCACCTTGTGGAAGGGGTGTCGCTCAACGGATAAAAGGTACCCCGGGGATAACAGGCTGATCTTGCCCAAGAGTCCATATCGACGGCATGGTTTGGCACCTCGATGTCGGCTCGTCGCATCCTGGGGCTGGAGTAGGTCCCAAGGGTTGGGCTGTTCGCCCATTAAAGCGGCACGCGAGCTGGGTTTAGAACGTCGTGAGACAGTTCGGTCCCTATCCGCCGCGCGCGCAGGAGTCTTGAGGAAGGCTGTCCCTAGTACGAGAGGACCGGGACGGACGAACCTCTGGTGTGCCAGTTGTTCCACCAGGAGCACGGCTGGTTAGCTACGTTCGGAAGGGATAACCGCTGAAAGCATCTAAGCGGGAAGCTCGTTCCAAGATGAGGACTCCCACCCTTTGTGGGGTAAGGCCCCCGGCTAGACCACCGGGTTGATAGGCCAGAAGTGGAAGCACCGTAAGGTGTGCAGCTGACTGGTACTAATAGGCCGAGGACTTACCACAAAAATGCTACGCGTCCACTGTGCGGTTCTGAAGAGACGGAACCGACGAGCACCCACCGGTCTAGCCACAGGTGGTGTGCCCCCGAACATCTTCATAGAGTTACGGCGGTCATAGCGAGAGGGAAACGCCCGGTCCCATTCCGAACCCGGAAGCTAAGCCTCCCAGCGCCGATGGTACTGCAACCGCCAGGTTGTGGGAGAGTAGGTCGCCGCCGGAACACCATTCCCAAATAGGGGATCACCACGAGAAATCGTTGGTGGTCCCCTATTTGGCGTTCCACGACCGGTCGCCGGGCGGCATGGTCCCGTTGCAGGTACGCCGAGGTTGCGGGTGCGCCGGAAAGCGCGGTTGTCAGGCTGTTGCCACCCCGAGCCTGCCGGCCTGCACCACGCCGACTGATCCGGGGTCGCGAACCCTCCCACCACCTGATCGGCACTGGTCCGACCGGCGACAACCTGCCACGTCATCTGGCCGCGCTGGAGAAGGCCGCCCGGGACGTCACCCCACCCTTCGTTGCGCTGAGGGGCCCCGGTGGCCACGGCGCAGGAGGCCCGGCCGCGATCGGTCCGCGGACCCTCCGGCCCGACCGGATCGGCCCTGGTCGCGGTCGCGCAGCCTCCCACCGTTCGGTCCGCTCGGGTCGAAGCAGGCCATAGGGCCTGTCGGTGGGCAGTGCAAGGCTGGGTTGGTGATCGAGAACAATGTGGCTCTTCGCAGTTGAGGGTGTAGTCGGGGGTCGGCGCGTCGCTCCGGGGATCGAGTCGAGGTCTTCCGATGATGGTGGTTCCTACGCCGTCCATCTGGAAGACCTCGACATGGCTGACTCTACTTTTGCGACCCCTGATCTGACCACGTTCGCCCGGCTGGACACGCTCGGTCTGCAGGTGACCGGGCAGTTTCTGGAGCCGGACCGGGCGGTGTTGGCCTGTCGAGCCGTCAAGGGGGACGAGCTGTGTCGGGCGTGTGGTGAGCCCGGCCGGCCGCGGGATTCCACCACCCGGCGGCTGGCGCACGAGCCCTTCGGGTGGCGACCGACGATCCTTTTGGTCACCGTCCGCCGGTTCCGCTGCGACGGCTGCGGTTTGGTGTGGCGGCAGGACACCTCGGCGGCGGCCGAACCGCGGGCCCGGCTCTCGCGCGGCGGGTTGCGGTGGGCCCTGACTGCGCTGGTCTGCCAGCACCTAACCGTCGCCAGGATCGCTGAGGCACTGGGCGTTTCATGGAACACCGCCAACGACGCGGTACTGACCGAGGGCCGGCGGGTGCTGATCAGCGACCCGAGCCGCTTCGACGGGGTCAGGGTCATCGGCGTGGACGAGCACGTGTGGCGGCACACCCGCCGGGGGGACAAATTTGTCACCGTCATCATCGACCTGACCCCGGTCCGGGACCGGACCGGGCCGGCCCGGCTCCTGGACATGGTGGAGGGCCGGTCCAAACAGGTGTTCAAGACGTGGCTGTCCCAGCGGCCCGAGACGTGGCGCACTGGTGTGGAAGTCGTCGCGATGGACGGGTTCACCGGTTTCAAGACCGCCGCCGTGGAGGAACTCGACGAAGTCACCGTGGTGATGGACCCGTTCCACGTCGTGCGCCTGGCCGGGCAATGCCTGGAGCTGTGCCGACGGCGGATCCAACTGGCCACCACCGGCCACCGGGGCCACTCCGGCGACCCGCTGTATTCAGCTCGCCGCACCTTGAGTACCGGCGCCGACCTGCTCACCGAGAAACAGCAACTGCGAATCGCGGAACTGTTCGCGAATGAGCAGCATCTGGCCGTGGAAGCCACCTGGGGCGTCTACCAAATCATGATCAGCGCCTACCGTGACCCCAACCGGGCGGCCGGGAAGAACCGGATCCGGCAGCTGATCGACTCCCTCGCCAGCGGCGTCCCGGCCGCTCTGATCGAGGTCCGCACCCTCGGCCGAACCTTGAGGAAACGAGCCAGCGACATCCTGGCCTACTTCGACCGCCCGGGCACCAGCAACGGACCGACCGAAGCGATCAACGGCCGCCTTGAACACCTCCGCGGCTCCGCGTTGGGCTTCCGCAGCCTCACCAACTACATCGCCCGATCACTCATGGAAACCGGCGGATTCAGACCCGGACTACACCTTCGATTGCGATGAGCCAACAATGTGCTCCCATCAGAATCGGATGCGGCCCAGACCCAGACCGTCGTCGCGGCCCAACTCCATGTCACCGATCTCGTTCGTCGGGACGGGATGCTGCGGGCGGTCACCTCGATCCGGGTTCAGGGCGTCCCGCCCGAGGTCTGCGTCGAGTTCAACGGGCTGGCCGGCCGCTTCCACTATCCGGCCACGACGCCGGTGCTGGTGGTCAGACCCGCTCGTCACTGAATGCCCTCAAGCGCCCGCATCACGCCGTCAATGGCCCGGGCCGGCCATCTCGGGCGGTTCAGGCCTCTTGCCGGTAGGCCGGGCTCCCGCCAGATCCCCTTGCCGGTACGCCGAATCCCGTCAGAAGGGATCTCCCTGCGTCATCAGGGCCGGTTGACCGCCGCCCGGCTCCCGCCCAGGCCCAGGCCCAGGCCCGGGCCCAGCGCACCCGCGCTCCGCGCAGAGCAGGGCGGGCAGCAGGGCGGGCGCGGTTCCAGCAAGGCGTGATGACGCCAAGGAGAACCGCGAAACCCGTCACCGCCCGGTTCTCGTCCGGATATCCTGGCGGTCTGGACCCCTCGGAGCGAGCCGGTGCCGGCTCCCACACCCCGTTCGAAGAAAGTGACGATGAACGTTCACCACTTGATCAGCTCTTACGGCTACTACGCCGTCTTCCTGATCATCGGGCTGGAGAGCGTGGGGATCCCGCTTCCGGGCGAGACGGCCTTGATCGCCGCGGCCACCTACGCCGCCACCACCGGCCACCTCAACATCTGGGTCATCTTCGCGTGCGCGGCCGCCGGTGCGATCCTCGGCGACAACGTCGGCTACTGGATCGGTAACAAGGGCGGATATCGCCTGGCGCGCAAGTACGGTCCGAAGATCCGCCTGGACGAACGAAAGCTCAAGGTCGGGCGGTACATCTTCGACCGTCATGGCGGCAAGGTCGTCTTCTTCGGCCGGTTCGTGTCCGTGCTGCGGACCTTCGCCGCGTTCCTGGCCGGCACCGTACGAATGTCCTGGCCGCGCTTCCTCACCTACAACGCGCTCGGCGGAATCGTCTGGTCCGCCATCTACGCCTTCGGCTTCTACGCCGCCGGGAGCCTGCTGGAGAAGACGTCGAACGTGGTCAACTACGTGGCCATCGGCCTGGCCGTCATCGTGGTCGTGATCGTGTTCATCGTGGTCCGTCGGCAGACGAACCTCCTGGCCGATCGAGCCGAGGCGGCCTACCCGGGACCGCTGGAGTAGGGGAGGACCCGGCGCGGCGTCGACGCCGACCTGCCGGTCTGCGTGACCGCCTTGCGCGCGGTCCATCAGAAGGACGGGTATCCGATCGACTCGCCAGCCGATCCGGCCCGATGGTTGGATCCCCCGGTCTGTCTGCGGCGTGGACGAATCGGGTGGGCAGGTCGTCGGTCATCTCGGCGTCGTCGACGGGTCCGACCCGTTCGGAGTCCTTGACGGCCTGGCGTCCGTCGTCACCTCAGACGCCGTAGGCCGCCTTCTCGTGCGCCAGCAGTTCGGAGAACGTGAAGGTGCCGGTGTGCGGGTCGTCCCGGCCGTCCATGTACAACCGCTTGACCGCCACCAAGATGCCATCGGCGAGAGTGTTGCGGAATTCGTCACGGACCAGGCGGGTGCGTTCGGCCTCGTTCGACAGATAGCCCAGTTCGACCTGGATGGCGGGCATCTTGGTGAGCCGGAGGATGTCCCACGTCCGGTGGTGCACTCGACAATCCGTCATCTGGGTGCGGGCCACGAGCTCGCGCTGCACCAACTCGGCCAGGGTCTCTCCGACGGTGGAGGTGGCACCGGAGTCGGTACCGAAGTGGAAGGTCGCGATCCCGGTGGCCAGCGACGAAGTCGATCCGTCGATGTGCAGGCTCAGCATCAGGTCGGCGTTCACCTCGTTGGCCAGGTGGGCCCGTTCCTCCGGGGTCGGGTTCTGATGGGCGCCGCGGGTCAGGAAGGTCTCCATCCCGGTGGCCACCATGCGACTCTCCAGGCGGCGTGCGATGTCCCAGGTCAGATCGGAGGCCTGTACTCCCTCGACCGTCCAGCCGGGGTCCTCGCCGCCATGGGCCGGATCGATGACGATGCGCTTCCCGTGGAGACGCGGACCCGCCTGGCGCAGGTTCTGGTACTCCCGCAGGTAGAACGGACGGCCACCGGTGACCATCCGACCGATGCGGTTGAGCTCCCGGTAGGTGTCAGCGCCGAAGACCCCGTCCTCGGCCAGACCGCGGTGCTTCTGGAAGTCGCGCACGCACGCGTCGGTGAGGGGCCCGAAGATCCCGTCCGGGCGCCCGGTGTTGTAGCCGAGCTCAGCCAGCCGCACCTGCAGTGCCGTGACGTCGTCGCCACTCATCACGGCGGACAAGGTGTAGGCCAGGGTGCGGTCGCCGAGCGTCCAGCGGGCATCGGTGAGGGACCGGACGGTCACCGGGCCGACGATGCCGTCGACGATCAGACCGCGCTCCTGCTGGAACTGCCGGATGGCCGCGTCGGTGGCTCCGTCGAACAGAGCCTGCGTCGGGTCGGCGGCCGGATCGGCGGGTGCGAGCTTCTGCAGTGATGCCAATGCATGCTGGACAGCTGCGACCGCCTGCCCCCGGTCGCCACGTCGCAACAGCATCGTCTGCCTCGTCCCTGCTTTGGTCGTCGTTCCGGGTATCAAGCGGTCATGCCCTCCGACGCAGTTTCGCGCCGGGGAGAGCAGGGCCGCTCACCATTGTGCAACGTGCGGCGCCGATGGGACGACACTTCGGCCGGATGACGCACAAATGGCCGGACACCGGTGGTGGTGTCCGGCCATTTGCCAGAGCATCCGATCGCGGAGCGACGAACGACTCGGGAGCGGCGGCCCTGAAGGCGACCCGATCGCCACTCGAACGGCTGATGAGATGACAAAGATCTCGCTCGTGGTGATCGTTTCGGATCGCTGACCGATCAGGCCAGGATGTCCTTGAATTCGGCCAGCAGGGCCGCCTTCGGCTTGGCTCCGACGACCTGCTTGACCGGCTTGCCGCCCTGGAACACCAGCATCGTCGGGATGGAGAGGATCTGGTACTGCTGAGCGATCTCCGGGTTGGCGTCGATGTCCAGCTTGGCCACGGTGACCTTGTCGCCGTGCTTGGCCGAGATCTCCTCGAGGATCGGGGCGATCATTCGGCACGGGCCACACCACTCGGCCCAGAAGTCGACGATGACGGGCTTGTCCGACTGCAGGACGTCGGCGGTGAAGCTGGCGTCGGTGACCTTGACGGTGGCCATGGGAGTACCTCTATCTCTTGTGGTTGGGAGAGCTTTCGGACAGGGCGGGCGTTCGTCTCAGACGCCGGCGGCGACCGGTTCCGGATCGGACACAGCGGCCAGGTGGTGCGTTGACAGGAAATGCTGGGCGTCCAGCGCGGCCGAACAGCCCGAGCCGGCGGCGGTGATCGCCTGACGGTAGGTGTGGTCGACCAGATCGCCGCAGGCGAAGACGCCGGCCAGGCTGGTCATCGTGGAACGGCCGGCGCCGATGTCGCCTCCGGTCAGCACGTAACCCTCGGCGTCCAGGTCGACGACCCCCCGGAACAGGTCCGACCGCGGGTCGTGCCCGATGGCCACGAACAGGCCGGTGACGGCCAGCTCCGACGTCGCGCCGGTGCGGGTGTCGGTGAGCGTCACGCCGGAGACCTTGGTATCGCCGTGCACCGCGGTGACGGCGGCATTCAGCGCCCACTTGATCTTCGGGTTGGCCCGGGCCCGGTCCAACATGATCGGGCTGGCCCGGAAGTCCTCGCGCCGGTGCACGATCGTCACGGTACGGGCGAACTTGGTCAGGAAGGTCGCTTCCTCCATCGCCGAGTCGCCACCGCCGACCACCACGATGTCCTGGTCACGGAAGAAGAAGCCGTCGCAGGTGGCGCAGGCGGAGACGCCACGGCCGATCAGGCGCTGCTCGTCGGGCAGACCGAGATAGCGCGCGGCGGAACCGGTGGCCAGCACCACGGCATGAGCCCGGAACACCTCGCCGTCGACGGTCACCGTCTTGATCGGGCCGGCCAGGTCGACCGCCTCGACGTCGGATCCGCGCAGGTCCGCGCCGAAGCGTTCGGCCTGCTCCCGCATCTTGCCCATCAGCTCAGGACCCATGATGCCTTCGGCGAAACCGGGGAAGTTCTCCACCTCGGTGGTCGTCATCAAGGCGCCGCCGTAGGAGAACCCCTCGAAGACCAGCGGCTTCAGGTCGGCTCGGGCGAGATAGAGCGCCGCGGTGTAGCCCGCCGGACCCGAACCGATGACGATGACGTCGTGGATCACCTCGGCGGGGGCGGTGGCAGTGGTGGGGACAGCTACGTCAGACACAGGAATCCTTTCGGGCGTCCTCGAATGCCGAAGGACGGGTGGAGCGCGCGCGCCTGCGGACGATCCGGCACACAGTCGGTAGAACGTCAGCCTACCGACAGGCATTCCCCCTCCGGGTCGACCGGTGGACGGACGCCGAGGTCAGCGGTCGACCCTGGCCGAGGCGAGGACGTCCGAGCCACCGTCGACGCCGCACTTCAGGCTGACGACCAGGATTTTCGCGTGCGTGGCGTCGAGCTTCATCGCGATGGCCGAGGCCTCCTGACCCTGATAGGTGACCTGCTTGACGCCCAGTACATCGGTCTGTGCGATGCCGTTGGCCGCCATGCATCCGGCGTAGGTGATGGGGTTGGCCAGCGGACCGGACCGGGATCCGTTGATCTGGTTGTACGCGTCCTGGAACTGACCGGGCTTCAGCTCGAGTGCGTTCGGTGAGGCCGACGCGGTCGCGGAGGTGGCTCCCGGCTGGGGCCCAGCGGTGGACGAACCGCCGGTGGTCCGGTTCAGGGAGGCCACGGTGATGGTGGCGGCAGCAATCACGGCGGCGGCCACGCCGATACCGGCCACCCAACGGCGCCTCTTGGCGCGCGCGGCGTCCAGCAGCACGACGTCGGACGGACCGGGAGGGCCGACCCGGGAGTACTGCTGGGGCGGAGTCGTGCCGGTCACCGGGTGGAAGGGGGCCGCGGACGGCCCGGGTCGAAAGGGCGGTGCGAGCGGGGGCGGCGGGCCGGCGGCCGGCGGGGGACCGGCCGGCGAGCGCGGCCCGGTCGATCGGGCCGACGCGCGCGCTGCGCTCTCGGCGGCGATCGCGGCATCCAGACGCAGGGCGAAACGCTCCGGCATCCGTGGAGCCGGGAGCAGGGACAGATCGTCGACCGTGGAGTCGAGGGCCGCCATGATCGCCACGGCCTCCGGATCGTCCGCGATGCGCGCTCGGAGTTGCGCGGTCACTTCCTCGGAGAACACCCCGGCCTGCAGGTCGGCCAGCACGTCGACGCTCCATGGCGGCCCCGATGGGACGGCGGCGAAACCCGGATCGGTGCTCATGTCTTCTCACTCCCTCCCGCTGTGGTGGGCGGATGACCGCCGGTCCCGGGACCGGCGGCGATCCCCCGCACATCGGGCGGGCGGAGGCCACCATCGGAGGATCTGACGCGGTCCGGTTCGGTCCGGTTCCGCAGGTGCCCGAGAAGTACGGCCAATTTTGCCCGGCCTCGGGCACAGCGGCTCTTGATCGTGCCCTCGGCGACCCCGAGGGCGCTCGCCGCATCGGCCACCGAGTAACCCTCGACATCGACCAGCACGATCGCGGCCCGTTGGTCCTCGGGCAACGTGCCGAGTGCCTGCTCGATGTCCATGGCCAGCTCGCGGTCGGCGTAGGCGTCGCCCTGGACGGCCGGCTCGCCGGGACCCTCTTCGGGCAGCGGAACCGTCGGCCGGACCTGCCGCCGCCGGATTCGATCGAGGCAGGCGTTCACCACGATGCGGTGGAGCCAGGTGGTGACCTGTGATTCGGCGCGGAACCGGTCGGCGGCCCGGAACGCGGAGATGAAGGCGTCCTGGACGGCATCGGCCGCCTCCTCCGGGTCGCGCAGGGTCCGCAGCGCGACCGCCCACATGCGGTCCCGGTGCCGGGACACCAGCTCACCGAACGCGTTCGGATCACCGGCCACGTGCGCGCCCAGCAGCTCGACGTCGCTGCGTCCGGAATCCAGGGCTGGCACGCCCCGGAGCCTATCGGCCCGACGGCGATCTGCGACCGTCGCAGCACCGGGCCGCTTCGCTCACGGAGTACCGGAGACCGATACCTCGTTGATGTCCGATCGGAACTTGCCGCCGTCGGGGGCGAGCTGGGTCACGTAGACGGCGAGGTACTGCGATTTCGGCGCACCGGTCAGATTGATGGTCACCGAACCCGGCGCGGCGTTGCTTCCGCTGCTGATCGTGCCCTGGCCCAACGCCTTCGTGTCCGTGTAGGCCGCGGTCGGGCTGGTCGTTGACCGGATCTCGATGGTGGTGCTCGGAGTGTCCGAGGTGACGGTCACCGAGGTCGGGGTGATGGCCGACCCGAACTGCAGCACCAGTCCGACGCCGTGCTTCACCGTCGGGAACTGCTGGTTGTACTGGAAGGTGTCCCAGAAGGTCTGCGGGTTCTTGTCGTACACGAAAGGCGCGCGGTTGCTGCTCTCGTGGGGCGGAGATCCTTCCGGGTCCCAGGCGGTGGCCGAGGTGATCACCTGGACGACCCCGGCCGCCGACGTCGAGGGACTGGGCGATGTGCTGCTGGAGCCCGTCTTCGTCCCCGATGTCGCGGCCGGACGACCGGCCTTGGTCGAGGCCTTCGTCCCGGCCGTCTTGGTCGCGGAGGTGGTCGGAGCCGAGGTCAGCTTCTGCACGTTCGTCACGGTCGGCCCGGCGATGCTGGTCGCCAACTGCTTGGTCAGACTGGCCACGATGATGATGATGAGAGCCGAGAACGCGGCGATCATCAGGCTGGCGATCCCCAGCTTGACCCGCCGCTCCTTCACCAGCCGTCGTTCGGCCGGGTTCAGGGCTGATCGGGGCGGTTCCGCGGCCGGCGCCACCGGCGCGGGAGAGCCGGCCTCCGGCTGCCGCAACAGGGCGGCGATCGCCCCCACCGCGTGGATGCCCGCCGGGTCGTCCGGGTGCAACGCACGCTCGGCCAACGCGGACAGGGCCTCCGGCACCGTCGAACGCACCTCGGCGGCCGGTACCTCTCGTCCGAGCCGGGTCGGTGCCGGAGGGAGATGGATCGGCGCGGCCGGGCCCAGTCGCACTGTGCCGTCGGCGTCGCCGGAGGTGCCCGTCGGGTCGGCCGGGATCGGCCAGGTGCCGGTCAGCATCAGGTACAGCAGTCCGCCGACCGCGCGGATGTCCTGGTCGGGCGTGGCGTTCCCGTGCGCGATGACGTGCGACAGCCGGACCTGGCCGTCGAAGTTCACCCGCACGAGCGATGGATTGATCGCGCCAAGGGCGATGCCGTTGCGGTGCGCTTCGGCCACCGCTTCGGACACCTTCGCCGTGATCGACGTGGCCACGTCCGGCTCCAGCGGTCCGCCGGCGAGCAGATCGGTCAGCGTGGCACCGTCCACCCATTGCCCCACCACGTAGGACTGTCCCTGCTCGGTGCCGACGTCCAGGGTCTGCGGAAGGCCGATGTGGTGCAGGCGCCCGACCCGCAGGGTCCGGGCGACGGTGGCCGAGGTGGCGTTGGTGTCGGGGAGCAGGGTCACCGCCATGTCGCGCGGCAGCACCGTGTCCTTGGCCCGCCAGAAGCGGTTTCCGGCGTCGTCGACCGCGACCAGGCTGACCAGGCGGTAGCGGCCGCCCACGGTGGCGCCGGGCGCCAGGGTGACCGGCGGCCTCGGCGGCTGCGAGGTGCCCCCCAGGTTGACCGTGCGGTCATGGCCGGGAGCGACCGTCGGAACGGGAGTGGGCACGACCGATGTCGGTTCGTCGGGGGTATCGCGGGGACCGCCCGCGCCTGCCTGCGTCACGCGCTCGGTGACCTGCTCTCTCATCGATCCGGAAGGTGATTGGCTGGTTGGCCCGGCCGGTCGGCCGGGCATGCGTGCCATGGGTCGTGCCGATCCTGCCATTGCCCCCGGTGAAACGGCCGTGACGGCGGCCGAAGGCCCGCCCGAGCGGGGGTCGGGTCCGCTCCCGGATGGCGGGCGGCCGAGCAGCCGCAGCACGCGGTTGCGGACCGGGGCCAGCTCGTCCACGCGCAGCAGCGTTGTCATGACGGCGATGGTCAGCAGACCGACCACCCCGCCGAGCACCACGATCACGATGGCGTTGCCCACGTTCTTGGGGGTGATGCCGATCGTGGCGTCGACCACCAGGTAGGCGGCGGCGCCGCCGATCACGGACGACACGAGCATCTTGCCGATCGTCCGAAGGGTCCTGGTGGTGCCCATCCGCCCGAAGCGCGCGCGCAGCCAGATCTCGCCGACCACCGCGCCGACGATGTAGGACACGGCCGTGGCCATGGCCAGGCCGGGGATCGCCCACTTGGGGGAAAGCAGGCTGCTGGCCAGCAGCAACGGCACCCGAACGGCGACCATGATCGCGTTGATCAAGGTGGGCGTCCGCCCGTCCTTCATGGCGTAGAAGACCCGCATCTGGACCAGCGTCATGGCCAGCGGCACCAGACCGATGGCCATCGCGGCCAGCGTCAGACCCATTTGCTGGGCGTCGTCCAGTTTGACGCTGCGCCAGTTGAACAGGGCGACCGCGACGGGCGCCCCGAGCACCACGAACGCGGCGGACACCGGGAACAGGGCGACCGCCGACAGGCGGTTGGCCAGGGAGACGTCCTTCTTCACGTCGTCCATCTGACCGGCGGCGGCGTGGCGGGACAGTCGCGGCATGATGGCGGTCAGCACGGCAACGCCCAGGATCCCGTACGGCATCTGGAACAGCAGCGAGGCGTAGCTGAAGGTGGTCGGGCCGCCGGCGTTGTGCTTGACGGCCACGTTCGTCGTGACGACGACGCCGACCTGCGAGATCAGCACGTAGACGATCGCCCACCCGACCAGACCGCCGGCCTCGGTCAGCCGCCGGTCCCAGCCCCACCGCCACTTGAAGTGGAAACCGGACCGCCGCAGCGCGGGGATCATCACGACGGCCTGCAGGACGATACCGAGCGTGGTCCCGATGCCCAGGATCAGCATCTCGGCGCTCGTCATCTGACCCTTTTGGAAGTTGGCCAGCCACAGGACGACCGCGACGCCGATGACGACCACGTTGTTGAGGACGGGGGCCCAGGCGTTCGCGGTGAACCGTTCCTTGGTGTTCAGGATGGCCCCGAACAGCGCGGCCAGACCGTAGAAGAACATCTGCGGCAGCAAGAACCGGCTCAGGTCGGTGGTCAGACCGGTCAGTTGCGCGGAACCAGAGTGCACGTACAGACGGGTGAGCAAGGGGGCGCACGCCACCGCCACCACGGTCGCGCCGGCCAGGCCGACGATGGCGATGGTCAGCAGGCGCTGGGTGTACTCCAGTCCGCCGTCCGGGTCGCTGCGCTGGGCCCGGGTCAGCAGCGGGATGGCGACCGAGGTGAGCACCCCGCCGATCAGCAGCTCGAAGACGATGTTGGGCAGGGTGTTGGCCACGGTGTACGCGGTACTGGTGAAGTTGACGCCCAGGATGGCCAGGATCGCGATCTTGGACAACAGTCCGGTGACCCGGCTGACCACGGTGGCGATGGCCATGAGGGCCCCGGCCCGGACCACGCCGGCGGTGCTGGCCGTCTTCATCCCGGACGCGGCGTTGCGATCCAGCTTCTGGGTCGGCGGCTCGGCCGGTTCACCGGTCCGCGGACCGATCTCGGCCGGGTAGTGCATGACGGTCGCCGCTTCGCGGACGTCGCGGGGGACGGCCTCGTCGGTGATCCGCTGGATCAGCATGGTGGCGTCTTCGGCGGCCGGGAACATCGCCCCGGGAGGGGCCCCGATCCAGGGCGTTTCGTTCTGTCGCACCGGTCCGCGTACCTCGCGGCCAAGGGCCGCCCCGTACCGGGTGCTGTTGGCCCTGGCCATCGCCTGCCGCTGGGCTTGCTCCCGTTCGAGCTGCGCCCGCTGGGCCTGCGCCAGCTGGGCCTGCGCCCGCTGTGCCCGCTCGCGCTCGACGCGGGCTCGTTCGATCCGCTCGCGCTCCACCTGCTGCTGCTGGACCTTCTGGAACCATTCGGGCGGATCCGGGGTCGCGGCCTTCTCGTCGGCGGCCCGTGGCGTGTCCGGCGGTGTGGGCGGCCCGGGAGGACCGGGCCGAGATGGTCCGGTCATCGTTGGTTCTCCCCGGTGGCGCTGTTGTCGGTGCTGCTCTGGTCGGCCGGCTGGTCGTCGACCGGAGTCGGGCCGACCGGATCGTCGGTTGACGTCTGACCGGGCCGGAGGTTGCCCGGCCGGCCGTCGACATCGCGATTCCGGCCGCGGATCCGGCCGAACAGCCGGATGACGACCATCAGGAACAAGGCCCCGCCGGCCACTGCGATGATGATCAGGGTCAACGTGCCGTAGGCCGAGGACTGGACGGTGATGGTTTTCGGGGGACCCCAGGCGGACCCGTCGGCCGCGATCAGCTGGGCCTCGACCGGGAACTTGCCGGCTTTCACGACCTTGCTCTCGATGCGGAACTGCTGCGACCGGCCGGCGGCGACGCTGAGGACGCCGGGGTCGGTCGTGGTCATCCCGACGTTCTTGCCCTGCACCCGCACCCGGATACGGACGACGTACGGGGTGTCGTTGCGGACGGTCAGCAGCAGAGGTGACGTGGCCGCGGCAAGCGTGTAGGTGGTCGCGTCGGTCCCGGTTATCTGGACCGCGGCCCGCAGGCTCCCGATAGTCGCGCCCGCCGTATCCAGCACCTGGGAGCTCACCCCGGCGCCGTCGCGCAGCGACGACGACAACAGTGGCGTCAGGGCGGTGACCAGCGGAGACAGCTGGGCCGACGGGTCGGGCGTGTCCAGTCCCTTGGCTTTGCTGAGCGACTTGGACAGGCTCGACAGGCCGGCTTCGACCTGGGACCAGCGAGCCACATAGCCGGGATCCAGTTCGGCCCGCCCGGCCGAGTCCGGATAGCTCACGGTGGCCCGGGTGGTCGACGCGGCGGCGATGGCCGGCAGCGAGGTGCCGGCGACGACGTTCCCGCCGGCCAGGGTCCGGAGCAGCCCGGCGAGAACCTGCACGCCCGCGGCGTTCGGGCTCCAGCGGTCAGTCGGCCAGATCACGATCGGGGTGCCCGTTCCGTCCTGGGCGGCACCGGTCAGCAGAGCGGCCAGGGTGGTCAGGCGGACCGGGAGACCGGCCGTTGTTCCCTTGGCCACCAGGTCGTTGACCTCGGTCAGGAGGTCGGCGTCGGTGACGGCGGCTCGTACCGTGCGCGTGCCGCCGGTCATCCCGATCGACACGGCGCCCGCGGCATCGCCGGAATACTCAAGGGTCCGCGGGGTCAGGACCGCACCGGTCATACCGTTGGCCGACATGAAGTCCAGGGTGGCCTGGTCGACGTAGCCGTCCTCCGGGGCCGTCATGGTGGTGACCAGACCCGGTCCGCTGGCGACGGCGGCGCCGAGACCGAGCACCTTGGCCGCGACGGTCCGCCCCTTGGTGATCAATCCCGACAGCTGGCTGGTGAGGCCGGCGCGCACCATGGCGACGGCGTCCGGGTTGGAGTAGGGGAGCACCAGGACCTGCCGATTCGCCACGGCCGCCCGGAGCGTGGCCAGGAACGTCGTCGCCGCGGCCTGGCCGGTGCCCGGGACGGTGGCGGTCTGGATCGGCAGGGACGGCGTGGTGGTCGTCGGCGTGGTGTTCGTGGTCGTCGTGGTGACCCGGCCGGCGGACGACGCCGACGTGGTCGATGCCGTACTGGACCCTCCGGAGGTCGCCCGCAGCGGCTCGGTCCGGGCTGACGCCGAGGTCGCGGCTCCTCGGGTGGTGGTCGTCGCGGTTGCGCGTGACGAATCGGCCGCGGTCCCGCCGGCGATGGCCGAGGCCGGGACCGAGGTGGAGGTCGCGGACTCCGTGACGGCGGCGGTCAGGGCCGGTTGGGCCGCGCCCTTGGTCTTGGCCACCAGATAACCCTTCGACATCTGGCTGAGTTCGTCGAGCAGTTCCGGGTCGACCACCACGGTGGTCGAGCCGGAGCCGACATCGGTCCGCCCGAGTTCAGCGAGCACCTTGTACAGCCGGCCACCGGGGGACACGAGCCGGGCCAGGTCGTCGTCCAGGAACACGCCCTGGACCCCGACGTGCGGGGTGTCGACCAGCGGCCACAGCATGTTCAACCGGTTCGGGGTGAGGGAGGCCGACCCGGCGCCGTTGGCGGTCGTACTTCCGGCTCCGGTCGTCACTCCCGGCACGGCCAGCACCGTGGTCAGCAGGTGCATCGACCCGACCGTGACGTAGTCGACATTGCCGTTCTGCCCGATGTCGCCGTCGATCTGCAGGGAGACCGGATACACACCGGCGGAGCCGATGGCCAGACCGGTGGGGGAACTCAGTTCAACGGCCGCGACGAACGTCAAGGACTCGCCCGGACCCAGATCGACCGCTGTGGTCGGCGCGATGGCCGTCGGGCCGAGCCGGGTCCAGCTCGCCGGGCCGATGCCGCCCGGAGTGGCCGGGGTGCTGATCTCGGTCTTGATGTCCTTCACCGTGGCCAGTGCATTGTTCCGTCGGAACTGGTACTTCACGTCGTAGATCTTCTTGCTCCAGGTGTTGGTGACGGTCCCGACCACGGTGAGCAGGTTCACCGACGTGGCCGTGACGACCGTCGGGGAAATACTGCTGATCGTCGAGGTCAGGTACGAGACGGTCGAGCCCGGGGTCGCCGAGGGCGACGGGGAACCGGTCACGGAGATCGCCTTGGCGGCGCCCCGCGCGGGCGCGGCATTGGCCGGAATCCGGTCGTCATCGCCCGGCTGGTGGGTGGCCACCGTCGTGCCGGGCCCGGGCCCGGGCCCGGGCCCGGGCGAGGCGGCTTCGGCGACTCCCGACAGCGGGAGGGCCAAGCCCAGGAACAGGGCCAGCAGTACGGCCCCGGCCCGTGACCTCCGTGCCCGCCTACCGATGCCTTCGGTGCCCCTCACGCGCTGTCGGCGAGCAATTGGGCGGCGCGCTCGGCCAGCCGGCGCTCACCGGCGTAGGCCAGCCGGACCGGCATCTGGTCCATCGGCACCCAGGCCACCTCGGTGACCTCGACGTCGGCGTCGGACAGTTCGCCGGCAACCGCCTCCATCAGAAAGTGGTGGACCCGCTTGTGGATGCGCCGCCCCTCGGCCGTGAACGTGTACTCGACGCTTCCGAGGCGGGCGGTGATCCGACCGGAGATCCCGGTCTCCTCGGCCACCTCCCGGATGGCGGCCTCCTCGGTGGTCTCGCCGGCCTCGACGTGACCCTTGGGGAGCGACCAGCGGAGGCGCCCGCGTCGGTCGAGCCGGCCGATCAGAGCCCCGGCGGACACTCCGCCCTCCGTGCGCACGACCAGCCCGCCGGCCGATGTTTCGTCGGCCCTGCGCCGCCGGGGAGCGCGCGCAGGGGATTGGGCCATGAGCCCGATGGTAGTGGGCGCCGGGCGGCCCAAGCGGTTCGCCGGACGCGGCGCGGCCCACTTCGGGGCCGGAAAGGTGCCGGTACGCGGACTTCATGCCCGGCTCGGTAGGTTGCCGCGAATGGCCGAGCCAGCGCGGGAGATCGACGAACCGGACGAACCCGAGGACGGCGGATCGGACCCGGTTCCCCGGGGGGCCCGGCGCACCGCCGGACGCCGGAAGCGGTCGCTGTGGAAGGAACTGCCGATCCTGGTGGTGGTCGCGTTCGCCCTGACGTTCGTCATCCAGACGTTCGTGGCCAAGGTCTACTACGTGCCGTCAGGGTCCATGGAGAAGACGATCCACGGCGCCCTCGTCGGTGGTGATCGCATCCTGGCCAACAAGGTGGTCTACGACTTCCGCGACCCGGAGCAGGGTGACGTGGTCGTCTTCAAGGGGCCGGACACGTGGGCCCCGGAGACCGGGGTCAGTGCGCCGAGCGGGTGGTTCCGGAAGTCCATGGCTGCCCTCGGGTCCGTCGTGGGGGTGGCGCCGCCGGACGAGAAGGACTTCGTCAAACGCGTCATCGCGGTCGGCGGCCAGACCGTGCAGTGCTGCGACACCAAGGGCAATGTCGAGGTGGACGGCCGATCGTTGAACGAGCCGTACATCTACTCGTCGGATCCGGAGAACTCCGCGCTGGCGTTCCGCCCCGGGGTCAGGGACTGCACCACCGGCGGCACGGACACCACCTACGGTTCCCGGCGCTGCTTCGCGCCGGTCAAGGTCCCGGCCGGGCAGCTGTGGGTGATGGGCGATCATCGGGACGACTCCGACGATTCGTCCTACAACTGCCTCGGGTACAAGTCCTCCGCTCCCCAGGCCGCCGGGTGCAGCCGGCCGATCCCGGTCGACAACGTGATCGGCAAGGCGGTGCTCAAGCTGTTGCCGGTGGCCGATTTCGGCACCATCGGCAATCCGGACATCGACCCGACCGCCTCCGCCTCCGGCCCGACCGCTGCCGTCCCCACGACCGGCGGCGTGCTGTTGGCTCTCGGCCTGCGGGGCGGGATCGTTCTGACGCCCGCCCGCCGCCGGAGACGACGCCTGCTTGGGCCTCGCGTACCTCGACCGTCGACCGGAACGATATTCACGCTGAAGTAGCGTCTGAACTGCGAATATCATTCCGGTCGACGACGGGGTGAGCGGGCGGTACGGGTCAGCAGGCGTGACCCAGGATCACCGCGATGAGCCACTGCAGATACGGGCCGGGGGCGGCTTTCTTTCCCGGGTAGGGGACGCAGAACCTGGTCACGGTCAGGGTCGCTGAGGTGGAGACGGCGTCGGGGGTGGTGGCCGTGACCCGGTGGGCGCCGACCTTCACGCCCCGGCTCAGGTTCAGCTGCACCGTGGCCGCGCCCTTCTGGTCGGTGATCACGGACTTCACCTTCTTGCCGTCCAGGGTGACCGCGAGCTTCGTCGCCGGGTCCCAGGCGGCCAGCTTCACGTCGACCGTCCCGCCGGCGCGCACGGTGGCCGGGTCCAGGACGACCGTGCCCTTGGCGGTGGGCTTCTTGGCGACGTTCAGCGCGATGGTCACGGTGGTCTTCGACGGGGACGCCACCAGCGTCAGGGTCTTGGCGCCGACCAGCCGGTCAGGGACGGTGAACGCGATCGTCGCGGCGCCGGAGGTCACCGGGTAGGTCCCGACGTTCTGGCCGTCGATGGTCGCCGTCACGCTGGCGTTGGCCGGGCTGCCCAGGCTGGTCAGATCCAGCTTGGAGACGCCGAAGCTGACCGGCGAGCCGGCCGTGACGTCACCGGGCAGGCCGGTGACGACCACGCCGCGACGGGCGAAGCTCGGGTCGACCGGGGACTTGGCGGTCAGGTAGTCGATCCACACGTCGCGGTCGAGCAGCCCGGTGTCCTTGACGTCGGTGGCCTTGGTGAACTCGGTGAAGTTGTCGCCACCGGTGCCCAGGAACGAGAACGTGCCGATGCGGTAACTGGCGCTCGGGTCGATGGGCTTGCCGTCGACCGTGATCGAGGTGATGTGGCTGCCGGCGGCGGCCGCCGGATCGATCGTGTAGCTGACGTTGTCGGACAACCCGAGGTCGAGGAACGGCCGGGAGGCCGTGGCCGGCTGCCACATCTGCTCCAGCACGGCCTTGAACTGGGCACCGGTCAAGGACAGCGTCCAGAGGTTGTTGACGAACGGCAGCACGGCGTTGGCCTGGGCGTAGGTCACGCTCCCGTCGGTGCCGTACAGCAGCTCGGCCCGCAGGCCACCCGGGTTGACGACACCGATCTGGGCCCCGCCGCGGTCGGCCGAGGACAACCCGTCGCGAAGCGCGTTGGCGACCAGGTTGCCCAGGGTGGACTCCGACCCGCGGTCGTCGCGGGTGCCGTTGAGGTAGGCGGTGGTGATGTCGGCGCCGACGTGGCCGACGACCTTGTTGCCGATCACGGCGGCCTGGGCGAGTGCGGCGTCGGTGATGGTCTTGACCTGAGCCACCCGGGGGTAGGTGGCGACCAGGGTCGCATCGTCGGTCGTCACGCGGGGCACGTTCTTCGCGGTGTAGGAGAGCACCTTCTTGGTGGTCGGGTCGATCGAGAGGGCGACGTCCCCGATGTTGCTGCCGTAGGAGCCGGTCTGCAGCACCGGCCGGGTGACGCCGGCCTGGCCCGGCACGGGGGCGTCCCACGCGTACAGCTGGTGGGTGTGTCCGGTGAACAGCACCGAGACCTTGGCGCTGGTGTTGTTGACGATGGAGGTGAACGGCCCGTTGATGGCCAGGTTGCTGGCCAGGGTGCCGCCGACGTCGCTCCCGACGGTCGCGCCCTCGTGGTACTCGGCGACCAGGACGTCGGCCTCGCCGTTGGCGGTGTTCCCGTCGGTCAGCTGGTCGGCGACCCGGTTGACCGCGGCCACCGGGTCCCCGATGTCGATCTGGGTGATGCCGCCCGGGCTGACCAGGGACGGCGTCTCGGCGGTGACGGCGCCGATGACGCCGATCTTGATGCCGTCGACGGTGAAGATGCTGTATTCCTGCTGGGCCGGGGTACTGGTGCCTTTGAGGTAGACGTTGGCCCCGAGGTAATCCCACTCCGCGTTGCGGGGATTGCCGATAATGCGGTTGATGAGGTCGTCGTAGCCCTTGTCGAATTCGTGATTCCCGTCGGACGAGGCATTGAGCCCGAGCGCATTGAGCACGTCGATCGTCGGCTGGTCGTTCTGGGAGGCCGAGGCGAACAGGGAGGCGCTGACGTTGTCACCGGCGGCCAGGAAGAGACTGTTGCTCTCCCCGGCCGAGGCCCGCAGGCCTTCGACCGTGCCGGCCCACTTCACCGTGTTGGCGTCGATGCGGCCGTGGAAGTCGTTGATGTTGAACAGGTTCACCACGGTCGGGGCTACCGCGGCGGCCTCCGTCACCGGCGGTGCGGCCTGGGCCACGGCCGGAAAGGAGGCGGCGAGCAGGGCAGCCGTGGTCAGCCCGACGGTCAGGGCTCTTCTGGTGAATTTCATGCACTCTCCAAGTCGGATAGGCCAACGTTTCGACGGGACGACGCGGCGGACGGGCGGCGAAGGGCCACCCTGGACGGAACTGCCTGAGGCGCGACGGTGCGACCATCGGAGAATAGACGGCGCACTGACGCCGCGCACAGGGGCGGATCGATGAAATCCCGGCGATCGGTGAATGGGCCAGCAGCCGGCGACGCATTCTGTTTGCCCAGGCTTTACCGAGGGGTCAGGTCCGCACCGCGCTGCGGCTGGTCCGCTCGCCGGCCCTGGTGCGCAGGGGACGGGAGGGCGGAGGTCGCCTGGTCCGGCCGCTGCGGGCGCCGGACGTAGACTGACCCGTTGTGCCCACTGCTGAAGATCCGTCACCGACCGGCGACCCGGCGCCCGACTCGGCGGAGCCCGGTTCGGCCCGCCCCGGTGCCGGTGAGCTGTCCGGTCTGCAGCGGGCCGCCGTCGCCGAGTTGCTGCGCATCTTTCCGGTGGCCGACGAGTTGGGCCGGCGCTTCGCCAAGGCCGGATTCGAGCTCCACCTGGTCGGCGGATCGGTGCGGGACGCGCTCCTGGGTCGCCTGGGCAACGATCTCGACTTCACCACCGACGCCCGACCCGAGCAGGTCCTGGCCCTGGTGAAACCGTGGGCCGAGTCCATCTGGGACACCGGCATCGCGTTCGGCACGGTGGGTGTCGCCAAGAAGGGCCTCCAGCTGGAGATCACCACGTTCCGGTCCGATCTGTACGACGGCGAGTCCCGCAACCCGGTCGTCACCTACGGCGACACCCTGGAAGGCGACCTGCTGCGCCGGGACTTCGCGGTGAACGCGATGGCCGTGTCCGTTCCCGATCACCGGTTCACCGACCCGTTCGGCGGTCTGTCCCAGCTCGCCGCCCGGGTGCTGGACACACCCGGCACGCCCGAGCAGTCCTTCCGCGACGATCCCCTCCGGATGATGCGGGCGGCCCGGTTCGCCGCGCAGCTCGCCTTCACCCCGGCCCCGCGGGTGGTCAGCGCGATGACCGACATGGCCGCCGAGATCCAACGGATCACCGTCGAGCGGATCGCCGCCGAGCTGTCCAAGTTGCTGCTGGCCGACCATCCGCGGCTGGGGCTGACCCTGCTGACCAATACCGGCCTGGCCGCTTTCGTGCTGCCCGAGCTGCCCGCGCTGAAGCTGGAACGCGATGAGCACCACCAGCACAAGGACGTCTACGAGCACTCGCTGACGGTGCTCGAGCAGGCCATCGCGCTCGAGGAACACGGGCCGGATCTGACCTTGCGGCTGGCCGCGCTGTTGCACGACATCGGCAAGCCGGCCACCCGCCGCTTCGAGGACGGCGGCGGGGTCAGCTTCCACCACCACGAGGTGGTCGGGAAGAAGCTGGTACGCAAGCGACTGCGAGAGCTGAAGTTCCCGAAGCAGCTCACCGAGGACGTCGCCAACCTGACGTTCCTGCACCTGCGGTTCCATGGGTACGGGGACGGTCGGTGGACCGACTCCGCGGTTCGCCGGTACGTCACCGACGCCGGCCCGCTACTGCCCCAGCTGAACAAACTCGTCCGGGCCGACTGCACGACCCGCAACCGCCGGCGCCAGCTGGCCCTGCAGCATTCCTACGACGATCTCGAGGCCCGGATGGTGGCCCTGGCGGCGGCCGAGAACCTGGCTCGGGTACGCCCCGATCTGGACGGCAACGCGATCATGGAACTGCTGGGCGTCGGTCCCGGTCCGGTGGTCGGCCGGGCGTGGGCGTTCCTGAAGGAACTGCGGCTGGAGAACGGCCCGATGGGCCGCGAGGCGGCCGAAGCCGCCCTGCTGACGTGGGCTCGTGCCGAAGGTCTGGTGGAGTAGCGCACGCGCGCAGTTGGCGCAGGCCGATACGCAGGACGTCAGCGGACGGAGCGGCCGACGTGGGCTTTCTGGCGCGACTTCTGTTCGTACATCGCGTCATCCGCGCGGGAGAGCAGCGAGGACGACGCTTCCCCGGGGCGACTCACGGTGACGCCCACGCTGATCGAGATGACCAGTAGGTCGTCATTCCAGGCGATGGGCTTGTCCCCGCAACGGGCGCCGACCGTCGTGAGCAGGTTCGCCAGGGCCTCCACGGAGTGCGAATGGCGCACCGGCAACGCCATGACGAATTCGTCGCCGGAGAGCCGGCCGACCGCGCAGCCGGGCGGGGCGTGCTCCTCCAGACGGCGGGCCACGTTGGTGAGCACGTGGTCGCCGGCGGCGTGTCCGTAGGTGTCGTTGATCGACTTGAAATCGTCGATGTCGAGGAACGCCAGGATGACGGCGCTCTCGCTCTTCAACCACCGGCCGACCTGGTCGAGCATCGTGCCGCGGCGCCGGAGCCCGGTCAGCTCGTCGTGTTCGGCGCGGTGACGCCACCGGTGCGCGTCCGACAGCACCGGATTGATCAGGTCGATGCAGGCCACGAAGCAGGTGAATCCGGCGATGGTGGCCAGGCCGACGTGCATCCAGCAGGTCAGTTCCTGACCGTCACCGGAGATCAACCGGCGCAGCGAGTTGGACGGCCGCGGAGCGGCCCCGTCGGTCGCGATCACCGCTCTGGCGGTGTCCATCGCATGCTGCAGGTCCGATTCCGGGATGAAGTCGCGGACGGCTCGACCCTGGATCTGGGTCGGGTTCAGGCTCAGCAGCTCCGCACAATCGGCGTTGGCGTCGATCAGCCGGTAGGAGAGGGTGTGCGCCACAGCCGCCATGGGGATGGCCGCGAGGGTGGCGCGGATGGCGGCGAGCTGGGCCGGCGTCGGCTCGTCCAGGTCCGGAACGGCGGTCGCCCTCGGCCCGGTCCAGGTCAGACCGCCGCGCTGCGGGGGAATGCCGGGAGCGGGGATCACGTCATCGAACCTAACGCGACGAGCTGACTCTTCACCTCCCTCCATCAGGTGAAAGGCGCGTCACACGGAGTGACGCACCGATGGGCGGGCTGCGCAACGGAGTGGGCCGGCTGCTGGACGGGCCAATATCTCACGGAGTGTGGCCGATTTCGGGCGTAGAAATTCCGGTATCTCACAGTGACCGACCCGCACTGATCGAGTGAAAGACGACTCAAGTCGGCTCTCCGCGGCGCACGTGTCCCCACCTGCGGCGAAGACCTGTCACTGTAGACACACGATCGGCTCGCCGACGAGGGTGAATGTGGACCAGACGTACGACGACGAGGCGGGCCGAGGTGAGATCTGTGGGGCGTCGGTGGTGGACGTTGGTACTGGCGGCCGGTCTGCTGCTGGTCGCTGTCTTCTTCGTGTTGCCGGGGGGCGCCCCGCAGGACTGGATGTACTCGGTCATCGGCGCCGCATCCACGATCGTGGTGCTGATCGGCATACGGGTGCATCGGCCGACGAGCCGTCGCGGCTGGCTGCTGATCGCGGCGGCGAACGGGTGTTTCGTCGCCGGTGATCTGGTGCTGAACTTCTACGACCTGACTGGCCGGCCACTGCCGTTCCCGTCGTCGGCGGACATCTTCTATCTGGGTGGCTACCCGTTGCTGTTCGCGGGAGTCTTCCTGATCGGACGGGTCAGCAGCACCTCCTGGTCGCGCAACAGCTGGATCGACGCCGCCATCGTCTGCGTCGGGACCATGGGTCTGACCTGGCAGTTCCTGATGGGTCCGTCGTACTGGGATGGCCGTGCCGGTCTCGGTTCGGGTGGATCCCACGTGCTCGGCAAACTGGTGACGATGCTCTACCCGATCATGGATGTCGGGGTGCTGACGCTGGTGGCCGGGTCGGTCATGATCGGCGCCGCCCGCACCAGTGACCGGATTCTGGTCGCCGCGGTCACCTTCATGCTGATGGCGGATTTCGGGTACGACGTGCAGCTGCTGCACGGGGGTTCCTCGACGCCCGGCCCGGTGGACGCGGGCTTCCTGCTGAACTACGTCCTGCTGGCGACCGCCGCAGCCCACCCGAGTGTCGGGCAGCCGCAGCGGACGCCACGCCGGGAGGGCCACCGTTGGCGATGGCTGCCGTTGGTGGTCGGCGCCATCTTCCTGTCGCCCGGCCTCACACTGGCCGGTGACACCTTCGGTCTTCCGCTGGACGTGCCCGTGCTGGCGACGACGTCGCTGGTCGTCCTCGTGTTGATCGCGCTGCGGGTGTCCTGGCTGTTCGGGCAGGTGCAGCGGCAGAACGAGCTGCTCCGCGAGCGGGAGAAGTCGTTGCGCGGGGCGCTGGCCGCCGGACGGATGCTGGAGGACGACCTCCGTCATCGGGTGTTGCACGACAGTCTCACCGGACTGGCCAACCGTGGCCTGCTGGAGGACCGCGTCGAGCAGGCCTTGTCCGGTTCGACGGCGTGTCGCCCGGTCGCGGTCTGCGTGTGCGACCTGGACAACTTCAAGGCGGTGAACGACAGCCTCGGGCACGCGGCCGGCGACCAGCTGATGATCGTCCTGGCCAAGCGGCTGTCCGGGATGATGCGCGGAATGGCCACCGTCGGCCGCCTCGACGGGGACGAGTTCGCGGTGTTGCTGGAGGACGACGAGGCGGCGGATTCCGCCACCGTGATGTCCGAGCGCATCCTCGCGTTGGTGCGGCAGCCGATCCGGCTCGGCGATCAAGAGGTCCGCGTGACCGTCAGCGTGGGCGTCGCAGTGGCGGCCGAGGGCACCACCGCGGCGCAGTTGCTCAGCGAGGCCGATGCCGCCATGTACGAGGCGAAGGCCGCCGGCAAGGATCGCGTGGCCGTGTTCCAAGCGTTCATGCGGTCGCGTCTGGTGGAGAAGATGCGGCTGATCAACTGCTTCCCGGAATCGATGCGTCGGGGCGAGTTCTTCCTCGAGTACCAGCCGCAGGTGGCGCTGGCGTCCGGTCAGCTGGAAGGGTTCGAGGCCCTGGTCCGCTGGCGGCACCCGACCCTGGGGCTGATCGGGCCGGACCGGTTCATCCCGCTGGCGGAGGAGACCCGACTGATCGTCCCGCTCGGTCGGTGGGTCCTGCGCACGGCGTGCTTCCAGGCGGCGCGGTGGCCCGCCGGCGACAGCCAACTGTCCGTCTCGGTGAACATCTCCGGGTGGCAGCTGCAGGACGAGGGCTTCGTCGACTCCGTGACCGAAATCATCGCCGCGAGTGGGCTGAGGCCGGATCGGCTGGTCATCGAGATCACCGAGTCGGTGCTGCTGACCAACCCGACCCTCACGGCCACCGTGCTGGGCGAGCTGAAGGCCTTGGGCATCCGGGTCGCCATCGACGACTTCGGAACGGGGTATTCGTCCCTCAGCCAGCTGCGGCAGTTGCCGGTCGACGTCATCAAGATCGACAAGTCGTTCATCGATCCACTGGTCGATCCGTCCAGCGAGGGCGCCGCGATCGTGGCCATGATCCTGCGGCTCGGCGTCGACCTCAAACTGGCCACCACGGCCGAGGGCATCGAGCACCAGTCGCAATGGGATGTCCTGGTGGGCCTGGGGTGCAGCACCGCACAGGGCTACCTGATCTCGGTCCCGCTCGGCGCGGCGGCCACCGAGCGGTTCATCGCGGCACGTCTGCGCGTGCGTCCGGAACTGGCCGCCGGGGTGCGAGCCGGACGCTGATCGACCCCGCCGTTCACGCTCGCTGGGAAAGCGGTCGGGACGTGGCGTGGGGGACGACCACCACCTGGACATCGTCCTCGTAGATCCGCCGCCCCGGATCGGTCGACCGCTGGGTCCGCCACGCCACCCCGTGGCGATCCAACAGCTCGAGGTAGCCGGTCACTCGGGCCAGCAGATGATCGGCGGTGGACTTGAACCAGCAACCGGCCAGAGGATGAACCGCCTTGTCGAAGATGGTGCGATCCACCGTCGCCGGGTCCTAGTTCTTGTCGGGCCGGGCGACGGCGGTCCCGGCGCCCCGGCGGCGGTACCGGGTCATCGTCCACCCGTAGGCGAGGGCGGTCAGGACGAACACGATGCCGACCAGGATGACCGCGACCTTGCTCATGCCGTCGAACGGAACCAGCCCGACGCCCACGATGAACCCACCCACGTAGAGGATGTTGTTCGCGGTGTCGTACAGCGCGAAGACCCGTCCGATGTGCGCGTCGTCCACATCGGCCTGCACCACGGTGTCGGCGCAGATCTTCGACGACTGGTAGGCAAAGGCGATCATCAGAGTGGCGATCAGGGTGGACAGCTGGGTGAACTGCAGACCGGTGTACACCACGACGACCGCGGTGAAACAGAGCAGGGACGAGACGTACCGGGTGCGACCCAGCCAGGCCACCATCGGCGCCGTCAGCATCGCGCCGAGGAACAGGCCGAACCCGGCCGCACCGAGGACCTCGCCGATGCCCGCCGCACCCGCCTTGAGCAGGCCGTGATGCTCGGTGAAGCGGTGCCGGAACAACAACAGCACCACCAAGGTGGCGATGCCGAAGCAGAACCGGACCAGGGTCACCATGGCGATGCTGACCCCGACCGTCGGCCGGTGGATGATCTGCCGGAAGCCGGCGGCGAAGCCTTCCAGCACGGCCAGCAGCGGCTGGGGCGGCTCATCGGTCTCGTCAGGGCCGAGGGCCTCCCGGGCGAACCGGATGGCGACCAGGGCCGCCCCCAGATAGAACAGGACGACGCTGGCCGTGACCGCCGCCGCCGCCCCGTTGCCGTGGCCCAACAGCGCCTTGAGGACGATGGCGTATCCACCGCCGACGACGCCGGCCACCGATCCGGCGGTGGTCGTCAGGGAGTTGGCGCCGACCAGCGAGTCGCTCGCGATGACGTGCGGCAGTGACGCGGACAGCCCGGACCCGACGAACCGACCGGCACCGGTGACGAGCAGGGCCATCCCGAACAAGACGGACGTGGGAATGCCGATGGCCAGGAGCGCGGCCAGTATGCAGATGACCAACACGCGGAACAGGTTGGCCCAGAAGATGACCTGCCGGCGGCTCCAGCGGTCCAACAGGGCCCCGGCGAACGGTCCGATGATCGAGTACGGCAACAACAGCACGGTGAACGCGGCCGCGATCTCGCCCGGCGTTGACTTCGACGACGGATCGAACAGGACCAGGCTGGCCAACGCGCCCTGGAAGGCGCCGTCGCCGTAGGCGGTCAGTACGCGCACCGCCATCAGGCGCCGCAGTCCGCGCACACGCAGCAACGGTCCCAGGCCGTGCACCGAGGGCCGAGCGGCCTCGACCGGCGGGGCGGCCGGCCGGCCGGAAGTGGTCCCCGGGGTTGTCGACCCGCGGGAGGCGGGCGATCGGTAGGGGCGGGTCACCCCCCGAACGGTACGCAAGACATCTGAGGACGGCTGCCTCAACTTCACCGTTCGGCCGCCGATCCCGGCCCGCGTGTCGTGCCACCGCGCCGGACACGGTTCGCCAACGGTTCTGTCCCATCTTTGGTGAGGACGCCCGCAGCACGGGATGATGGACGGTGATGAGCAACGCGGAACGGCCGGACGATCCTGGGTCCGGCGAAGAATCCAGGTGGCGGCCACGTTCTGGCCGGTCGCGGGTGCATCGTCCGGCGGCCGGCATGCTGCTGGTCGCCTCTTCCGCGCTGCACGATCCGCACTTCCGCCGCACGGTGGTGTACCTGGTGGCCCACGGCGAGGAAGGGTCGGCGGGTCTCGTCCTCAATCGCCGCACCGAGACCGCCGTGCACTCCGTGCTGCCGGACTGGTCAACCCATGTCGCGCGGCCCCAGGCGGTGTATGCCGGTGGCCCGGTCCAACCCTCGGGTGCCATGTGCCTCGGGGTGAGCCGCGGCGGCTACTACCCGGGTGACGGCGCCGGTCTGGTGCGAGTGGCCGGGCGGGTGGTGCTGGTCGACCTGGACAGCGAGCCTGCGATCGCTGCGGCCACCCTGTCCGGCGTGCGGATCTTCGCCGGGCATGCCGGTTGGGGGGAAGGACAACTGGCCGGCGAGATCGCCGAGGGCGCCTGGTACGTGGTGCCCGGGCGGGACGAGGACGTGCTCTCCGGCCCGATGGTCGACCTCTACTTCCGCGCCCTCAAGCGGCAGGGCTTCCCCCTTGCCTGGCAGGCCTACCGGCCGTCGGAGTTGGAGCGCAACTGAGCGGGCCGCCCTCGGCCGCCGCGGACCCGGCCGCATCGAACCCGTCGACCGGAATGATATTTGCGCCGTAGCTGCCCTGAACTGCAAATGTCATTCCGGTCGACGCGCGGCCGAGGTCGCGCGCACGGCTCAAGCCGTGAGCACCACCGGCCCGTCGAGAGTGACCGCGACGGTGTGTTCGAAGTGGGCGGCCCGGCTGCCGTCGGCGGTGCGGACGCCCCAGCCGTCCGGGCAGTGGCGGTAGTCGTCCCGCCCACCGGCCTGCAGCATCGGTTCGATCGCGATGACCAGCCCGGGCTTGAGTTTCAACCCGCGGCGCGCCTTGCCCTCGTTCGCGACGTGCGGATCCTGATGCATCGACGTCCCGATTCCGTGGCCGCCGTGGTCGGCCAGCAGCCCGAAGCCGCCGCCGCGGATGACGGCACCCACCGCAGCCGCGATGTCGCCCAGCCGGTTGCCCGGACGGGCGGCGGCGATCCCGGCGGCGAGTGCCTGCTCGGTGGTGTCCATCAGCCGCTGATCGGCGGCGCCCGCGGTGCCGACGGCGAACGTGATCGCCGCGTCGGCGCACCAGCCGTCGACCAGCAGGGCCAGATCGGCCGAGACCAGGTCTCCCTTGCGGAGCTTCGACCGGTCGGGGATGGCGTGCACGATGACGTCGTTCACGCTCAGGCACAGCACCCGCGGGTACGGCGACGGGGCCCATCCTGGGTGATAGCCGATGTAGGCGGACACCCCGCCACCGTCCCGAATCACCTGGTGCGCGAGGTCGTCGAGATCGGTCAGCCGCACTCCGGGGGCGGCCGCGGCCCGCACCGCGTTCAGGGTGCGGCGGACCAGCGCCCCGGCCGTTCCGATCTTCTCGATCTGGGCGGGGGTCTTGTACTCGATCATGAGGTGCCGGCTCCTTCGGTGCCCGGGCGGCGCCCGGTCCGTCCCAGCTAACCATCGGTGGCGGCGTCCCCTCTCCGCCCACGGGGGGATCCACCGGCCGCCGCGCGCAACTACGGTTGGCGGGTGCGCAGTTCCGTCTACCGCTGGTTCGAACGGCACGTCTGGGCCGGCGACGCCATCTTCGGCGGTCTGGTCTTCGTCGTCCTGGTGGTCAACGCGGCCGCTTACCGGTCCGTCGACGACGCCGCGTTGTTGCTGCTGAGCGTCACCGCGGCGCCGTTGTTCCTGCGGCGCAGCCTCCCGCACCTTGCCCTGCTGGTCTCGGTCGTGCTGCTCCTGGCCAACCTGGCCGTGATCGAACGGCCGACCTTCGCGGTGGTCCTGGCGCCGATCGCCGTGCACGCCGCGGTCGTGCACGGCGGTTCCCGGGTCTGGGGCCGGGCGGCGCTGACGGCCGGTCTCCTCGGGTCCGTGCTGGCGCCGGTGCGCTGGGGTTACGCCACCTCCGGTGACGCGTTCATCTTCCTGATGGCGGTCGGTCTGTGCGCCGTCAGCGTGTTCGCGGCGTTCGTCATCGGTGAGCGGCAACGGGAGCGCGCCGAGAACCAGGCGCAACAATTACGGACGATGGCCGAGCGGGCGGCGATGCTGGCGTCCGAGAAGGACCAGCGGGCCCGCATGGCGGCCGCGACCGAACGGACCCGCATCGCTCGCGAGTTACACGACATCGTGGCCCACTCGTTGTCGGTGGTGATCGTCCAGGCCGACGGGGCCGCGGCGGCGGTGGTCGCCCGTCCGGAGGTGGCGGCCGATGTGCTGCGCACCATCTCCGAGACGAGCCGTGAGGCGCTGGCCGAGATGCGGCGACTGGTCGGGGTGCTGCGGACGTCGGACTCTGACGGGTACGCCCCGGTCCAGGGCTTGTCCGATGTCCCGGCGCTCGTCGAGCAGGTCCGTCAGGCCGGGGTACCGATCGACTTGCGTTACTCGGGACCGCCCGCTCGGCTGTCGCCCGGCCTCGAGCTCACCGTGTATCGGCTGATCCAGGAGGCTCTGACCAACGTGATCAAGCACGCCGGGCCGTCCGCGTCGGCGGTGGTGGAGATCGGGTTCGGCCGGGGCCAGTTGCTGGTCGGCGTCACCGACGACGGGAGGGGCGCGGCCGCGACGCGGGCCGAAGGTTCGCCGGAGCGGCCGCTGATGCCTTTGGTGGGTGGGGGCCGTTGGTCGGGTGGGGGACTGTCGGACGGTGGGGCGGAGAGTACGGCCGCGACGCGGGCCGAAGGTTCGCCGGAGCGGCCGCTGATGCCTTTGGTGGGTGGGGGCCGTTGGTCGGGTGGGGGACTGTCGGACGGTGGGGCGGAGAGTACGGCCGCGACTCGGGCCGAAGGTTCGCCGGAGCGGCCGCTGATGCCTTTGGTGGGTGGGGGCCGTTGGTCGGGTGGGGGACTGTCGGACGGTGGGGCGGACAGTACGGCCGCGACGCGGGCCGAAGGTTCGCCGGAGCGCAACGGCGACGGCCACGGCTTGCTCGGCATGCGGGAGCGAGTGGCGCTGCAGGGTGGTGCGCTCGCTGTCGGCCCGCAGGTCGGGGGCGGCTTCGCGGTCCGGGCCCGGTTCCCGCTGCCCTTCGAGGCCGTCGCTGGTCATTGGCCCGCCCGGTGATCCGCGTCTTCCTGGTCGACGACCAGGCCCTGGTCCGGTCGGGATTCGCCATGTTGCTGTCTGCCCAGGCCGACATCACCGTGGTCGGGGAGGCGGCCGACGGGGCCGCCGCACTTCGCGCACTGGCCGGCGTGGAGGCCGACGTGGTGTTGATGGACATCCGGATGCCGGTGATGGACGGCGTCGCGGCGACGCGCGAGTTGTTGGCTCGTCCCGGAGCGCCTCGCGTGCTCGTGCTGACCACCTTCGACCTCGATGAGTACGTTTTCGCCGCGCTCAATGCCGGTGCGTCCGGTTTCCTGCTGAAGGATGCCCGCCCGGACGAACTGCTGGGCGCCCTGCGGGCCGTCGCCGACGGTGACGCGGTCATCGCGCCGTCGGCCACCCGCCGCCTGCTCGAGCACGTGGCTCCGACCCTGTCGTCCGGTTCGCGGGAACCGGATCCGGCGCTCCGGCTGCTGACGGTGCGTGAGCGGGAAGTCCTGGTGCAGGTGGCGCGCGGTCTGACCAACGCGGAGATCGCGGTCGCTCTGTACATGGCCGAATCGACGGTCAAGACCCACATCGGCAGCCTGCTGGCGAAACTGGGCCGACGGGACCGCGTGGCCCTTGTCCTGCTCGCGTTCCGGGCCGGGCTGGTGGCTCAGACCTAGCGGTCCTCTCCTCCCACGGGACTAGGCGGCCGGGCCCGGGGGACGGGCGCGCACGGCCGGATCACCACCCGCGCGCCGATGTCCACGGCGGCTCGCCTTCCTAACGTGATGAACGCCCACGACGTTCACAGGAAGGCACCACCCATGACTACACCGGCCACAACGCCCACCGGGCGAGCAGAGCATGCGGCCAGAGCCGTTGGTCTGAGCAAGGCCTACGGCTCCGGCGACAACCGGGTCCGGGCAGTGGACAACGTCACCGTCGACTTCCCGCGCGGCACGTTCACGGCGGTGATGGGGCCGTCCGGATCGGGCAAGTCGACCCTGATGCACTGCCTGGCCGGCCTCGACTCGGCCACTTCCGGGCAGTCGTTCATCGGCGACGTCGACATCACCACGCTGAACGACAACCAACTCACCCGGCTGCGGCGCGACCGTATCGGCTTCGTCTTCCAGTCGTTCAACCTGCTCCCGACCCTCAACGCCCGGCAGAACATCCTGCTGCCTCTCGATCTCGCCGGCCGCGGCCTCGACCAGCAGCGGTTCGACGCACTGATCCGCTCCCTCGGTCTCACGGACCGGCTCGGTCACCGCCCCAGCGAACTGTCCGGCGGCCAGCAGCAGCGGGTCGCCATCGCCCGGGCCCTGATCACACTGCCGGACGTGGTCTTCGCCGACGAACCGACCGGCGCCCTCGATTCCCGTAACGGCGCCGCCCTGCTGGCCTATCTCCGGTTGTGCGTGCGCGAAGGCGGACAGACGGTCGTCATGGTCACGCACGATCCGCTCGCCGCGTCCTACGCCGACCGGGTCCTGCTGCTGGCCGACGGCGCTCTGGCCGGTGAACTGTTGGACCCGACGCCCGACACCGTGCTCGCTGCACTGCGAACCCTCACGGCGTCGCCCGACTCCGGGCTTGCCGGGTTCGCATCCCCCGTCGCTCCGCTCGCCGGGTTCACGTCTCCCGTCGCTCCGCTCGCCGGGTTTGCGTCCCCCGTCACTCCGCTCGCCCAGGACGTCTGATGTTGCGCTCCGCTCTGGCCGAGCTCCGCACCCACCCAGGGCGGTTCGCCGCCGTCGTGCTGGCCGTCGTCCTGGGTGTCGGGTTCGCGGCCGCCACCCAGGTGTTCACCGCCGGCTTCAACGCCTCCCTGATCCGAGCGGCGGCGGCCGACGTCAGCCGGATCGACGTGCAGGTCCAGTCCACCGACGGACAGGCGCTCGATGCGGACCGGCTGGCCCGGATCCCGGGCGTGCTGCGGGCCGAACCGGCGATCCGGACCTACGTCGACTTCGCCGGGTCCAGCAGCCGCGGTTACCTGCGGTTGACCAACATCCCGGCCGACCCCGCTCAGCGCTGGTACGGGTTGGACGCCGGGCGCTGGCCCACCGGTACATCCGAGCTGGCCATCGACCACGGAACCGCCACCCGCAATCATTGGCAGCTCGGGAGCACCATCACCCTGGGCGCCGGTCGGGTGACCGTCGTCGGGGTCCTGGACACGAAGGTCTCGCCGATGGCCGACAGCAACGACGGCGGGTACGCACCGCTCGCCCTGCTGACCGCGTTGCCCGGCGTCACGATCGAGACGGTGAACCTGGTGACCAGCGCCGATCCGGCCACGGTGGCGGCGAAGGTCGAGGCGGAGGTCTCCGGCGTCACCGCGCAGACGTCGGCCGAGATCGCCCAGCAGGCGGTGGAGCACCTGGCCGGCGGGACCACCGTGCTGACGATCATCCTGCTGGCCTTCGTGGTGCTGGCCGGCCTGGTCGCCGCGATGGTGGTGGCCAACACGTTCACCATCCTGATCACCGGACGCCAACGGCAGATCGCGCTGCTGCGGTGTGTCGGGGCCACCGGTGCCCAGGTTCGACGGTCGGCGCTGACCGAGGTCGTGCTGGTGGCCGTCATCGGATCGGTGCTCGGCGTCGGCGTCGGTATCGGGATCGGCCGGTTGGCCGGCGCGATCGCCGGTATCAGTTCGGCCGACCAGCGGACGCCACTCGCGGGCCTGACCCTGACCGCGCTGATCGGGGTGCTGGTCACCGTCGTCGCCGCCCTGGCTCCGACGGCTCGGGCGGCCCGGATCGCTCCGATGGCGGCGCTGCGACCGGTGGATACGGTCGAACACTCCCGTCGGGTCGGACGGGTTCGACTCTCCGTCGGGCTGCTGTTCCTGCTCGGTGGGGGAGCCGTGCTCGGTGCCGGTGCGTTCGGTCATCAGCTGCTGGTGGCCATCCCCGGCGGCGCGCTGACCGCGATCGGGGTGCTGGTGCTGATCCGGGTGACGCTGCCGGCGGTGCTGCGGTTGGTCGGCGGCGTCGGTGGCCTGTTCGGGCCGACGGGGCGACTGGCCGTCGCCAACATCCGGCGAAATCCGTCCCGGGCCGCCGCCACCTGCACCGCTCTGGTCGTCGGGGTCGGAGCCGTCGTCACGCTGCTCGTCGCCACCGCCTCGGCCCAGGCCGGAGCCGACCGGGCGGTTGGTCTCCGCAATCCGCTCGACCTGCAGATCACCGCGCAGGACGGGAAGGTCGTACCGGCCGGCTTGCTGACCACCATCGCGGCGATCGACGGCGTCCGGGCGGCCGTGGCGGTCGACAGCGGGACGGTGACCCTGAACGGATCGGGCTACCGGCTGTTCGGCCCGTCGGCGGCTCAGCTGAGCGCCGTCCGCAACGGTGGCCAACTCGAAGCCGGACAGATCGCCCTGCCCGGTGACCTCATTCAGCAACTGCACCTGGAGGCCGGCGCGTTGATCACCCTGAAAGCCGGAACCCGCTCGGTGACCTTGGCCGTCTCCCGGTGGCCGATCACCGATGACGGATCCTTGGTGGTGCTGCGTTCGGACCTGCTTGCGCTCGATCCGAGCCCGCAGCCGACCGCGATCTGGGCCAAGTTCACCGCCGGCGCGGCGCCGAACGCCGTCATCGCCGCCGTCAACCCGGTGGTGGCTCCGCTCGCCGGGCTCGACATCTCCGGGGCCGGGGTGCAGCGGGCGGCCACGGCCGAAGTGCTGGACGCGGTGATCAAGGTGGCCCTGGCCCTGTTGGCCGTGGCCGTAGTCATCGCGGTCGTCGGAATCGGCAACACCCTTGGCCTGTCGGTGGTGGAACGGACCCGGGAATCGGCTCTGCTCCGGGCCCTGGGCCTACGCCGCCGGCAGCTGCGGTCGATGCTCGCGGTGGAGGCCGGTCTGCTGGCGCTGCTGGCCGCGGCCGTCGGCATCGTCTTCGGGACGCTGTTCGGCTTCGCCGCCGTCGGGGCCGCCTTCGGCGAGGCCGGGGCGACCGCGGTGCTGTCCGTGCCGTGGCTGGAGTTGGTCGCGGTGACCGGCGGTGCATTGCTGGCCGGGGTGCTGGCCTCGATCCTGCCCGGCCGCCGGGCGGCGAGAGCTACGCCGATCCAAGCGCTCGTCGACGTGTGAGCGTGACCGGCCCGCTCAGACCGCGGTGCCCGGCGCCGCGGTCCGGGTGAGGCCGGCACAGCCGCCGGAACCGCAGGCACAACCGCTGCAGGCGGCGCTGGGTCGCGGCCGGCGGGCCGGAACCGGGAGCGTGCGGGCCGCCTGCTCGCCGAGGACACCGCCGGCGACCATCAGCACCAGAACACCGAGCAGGCCCAGGACGCCGATCACGACGCTGCCGGCCGTCGGCAGGTGGAGCACGGTGACCAGCACGGCCAGCACCAGCGCGATCGCGGCGGCTCCGCCCACCACCGGAGCGGCGACGCGGTTCGCCACGGCGAACGCGTCGTCGCTGCTGGAGGCGGCCTTGGAGCGGATGCCCAACCGGCCGTCCCGGCGGAGGGTGCCGGCCCAGCCCCGACGGGCGGTGACGTAACCCAGCCCAGCCAGGACGAGCAGCAGCAGGACGACCGGGAGGGTGAAGGCGACGGGTGCGTTGGACACCCGACGATCGTAATTGAACGCCGGGCCGGCGCCGGTGGGTCGTCCCGGCTGTGACCGTCGCGACGTGCGGAGTAACATCAGTCCTCATGGCGGTGACGTTGCTCCTTTCCGGGCCGCGCTGACCGATCGAGTACCGGGACCAACCCGGGAACGACGGCGGGCAGCGCGGCGATCCCTCTGTGTCCGAGAGCTCTCTCGGGTTCACGAGGGTTTTTTTGTGCCCGGACACAGCCGGCCGCGGACGACGAGCAGCGGATGAGACCTCAGGAGAGATGAACGCGATGACCACCGAGCAGACCGAGATGCCGGCGCCGGCGACCGACGGCGCCCCGCCCTTCCGTTACAACGCGGCCCTGGCCGCCGAGATCGAGACCCGCTGGCAGGATCGCTGGGAGGCCGAGGGCACGTTCAACGCCCCGAATCCGAGCGGGCCGCTGGCGCCGGCCGATCCGCAGGACATCCCCCGCGACAAGCTGTACGTCCTGGACATGTTCCCGTACCCGTCCGGCGCCGGCCTGCACGTCGGGCACCCGCTGGGCTACATCGGCACCGACGTCCTGGGCCGGTTCGAACGGATGCGCGGCCGCAACGTGCTGCACACCATCGGCTATGACGCGTTCGGTCTGCCGGCCGAGCAGTACGCCGTCCGCACCGGCACCCACCCGCGCGCGACCACCGAGACCAACGTCGCCCGCTACCGGGCGCAGCTGCGGCGGCTGGGCTTCGGCCACGACCAGCGGCGCAGCGTCGCCACCACCGATGTCGAGTTCTACCGGTGGACGCAGTGGATCTTCCTGCAGCTGTTCAACGCCTACTACGACGTCGACCAGGGTCGCGCCCGTCCGATCGACGACCTGGTCGGCGAGTTCAGTTCGGGCGCCCGCCCGACGCCGGGCGGCACGCCGTGGGGCGAGCTGGGCTCCACCGAGCAGCAGACGATCCTGGCTCAGCATCGGCTGGCCTACATCTCCGAGGCGCCGGTCAACTGGTGCCCGGGTCTGGGCACGGTGCTGTCGAACGAGGAGATCACCCCCGACGGCAAGAGCGAGATCGGCAACTTCCCGGTGTTCCGCCGCAACCTGCGGCAGTGGATGATGCGCATCACCGCCTACGCCGACCGGCTGATCGAGGACCTGGACCGGCTGGACTGGCCCGAGTCGGTGAAAGCCATGCAGCGCAACTGGATCGGCCGCAGCGTCGGTGCCCGGGTAAGCTTCCCGGTGGCCGGTACCGACCGCACGATCGAGGTCTACACCACCCGCCCCGACACCCTGTTCGGGGCCACCTACACCGTGCTGGCCCCCGAGCACCCGCTGGTCGACGCCATTGCCGCCGCCGCGTGGCCAGAGGGCGTCAACCCGAGGTGGACCGGCGGCGCGCCGACCCCGGCCGAGGCCGTCTCCGCCTACCGGGAGCAGGCGTCCCGCAAGTCGGATCTGGACCGGCAGGAGACCAAGGAGAAGACCGGTGTGTTCACCGGCGCCTACGCGGTGAACCCGGTCAACGGCGCGCGGCTGCCGATCTTCGTGGCCGACTACGTGCTGATGGGCTACGGCACCGGCGCCATCATGGCCGTGCCTGGTCAGGACACCCGGGACCACGAGTTCGCCACGGAATTCGACCTGCCGATCGTCCGTACCGTGCAGCCTCCGGAAGGCTTCCCGGAGGATCAGCCGTTCCTGGAGTCGGGGCCGGCCATCAACAGCGCCAACGACGAGATCTCCCTGGACGGCCTGCCGGTGCCCGAGGCGAAGGCCGCCATGATCGACTACCTGGCCGACAAGGGCGTCGGATCGCCGCAGGTGCAGTACCGCCTGCGGGACTGGCTGTTCAGCCGGCAGCGGTACTGGGGAGAACCCTTCCCGATCGTCTACGACGAGGACGATCTGCCGATCGCCCTGCCTGACGAGATGCTGCCGCTGGAGCTGCCCGAGGTGGCGAACTACGCGCCGCAGTCGTTCGACCCGGAGGACGCCAACTCCACCCCGGTGCCGCCACTGGGCCGGGCCACCGAGTGGGCCACCGTCGAGCTGGATCTGGGTCACGGCCGCAAGACCTACCGACGTGAACTGAACGTCATGCCGCAGTGGGCCGGTTCCTGCTGGTACGAGTTGCGGTACCTGGACCCGACCAACTCCAAGGCCTTCATCGATCCCGAGGTCGAGAAGTACTGGATGGGCAAGGACCCGTCGCGCCCGAACGACACCGGCGGGGTCGACCTGTACGTCGGCGGAGTGGAGCACGCGGTGCTGCACCTGCTGTACTCCCGGTTCTGGCACAAGGTGCTGTTCGACCTGGGTCATGTCACCAGCGAGGAGCCCTTCCGCAAGCTGTTCAACCAGGGCTACATCCAGGCCTACGCGTACACCGACGCGCGCGGCACCTACGTTCCGGCCGAGGACGTCGTGGTCTCCCCGGACGGGACGTCCTTCACCTACCAGGGCGCCCCGGTCAACCGCGAGTACGGGAAGATGGGCAAGCGCCTGCTGAACGTCGTCACCCCGGACGAGATGTGCGACCGGTACGGGGCCGACACCTTCCGGATGTACGAGATGGGCATGGGCCCGCTGGACATCTCCCGGCCGTGGCAGACCCGCGACGTCGTCGGCTCGCAGCGGTATCTGCAGCGGACCTGGCGGGCGATCGTCTCGGAGGAATCCGGGGAGGCGATCGTCACCGACGACGCGCCCGACGAGGAGACCCTGAAGCTGCTGCACCGCACCATCGACGGGGTCACCACCGACTTCGCGAACATGTCGTACAACACGGCCATCGCGAAACTGATCGGCCTGACCAACCACCTGACGAAGTCGGGGCAGCCGACCCCGCGGATGGTGGCCGAGGCCCTGGTCCAGATGACGGCGCCGCTGGCCCCGCACATCAGCGAGGAGCTGTGGAGCCGGTTGGGCCATGCGCAGTCGCTGGCTCATGGGCCGTTCCCGATCGCCGACCCGGCGCTGCTGGTGGCCGACGCGATCGAGTACCCGATCCAGGTCAAGGGCAAGGTCCGCTCGCGGATCTCGGTCCCGGCCGACTTCGGCGTGGAGGCGGTGCAGGCCGCGGCGCTCGCCGACGAGAAGATCGTCGAGTTGCTGGCCGGCGCCGCGCCGCGCAAGGTGGTCGTCGTCCCGGGCAAGATGGTCTCGATCGTCCCGTAGTCCCCCCGTTCGGCATGGATCAACTTCGCAGGCATGGATGAAAATGACGACTCCCGTCACTCCCGTCCCAAACGGGCGAAGTTGATCCACGCCGGCGAAGTTGATCCATGCCGACCACGGGCAGGCCACGCCCGGACCACGTAGTGGAGTCCCCATGCGAATCGCAGTCAGCCAGTTCAGCCCGGGTGACGACCCGGGCGCCAACGCCGCGGTGCTGGTCGCGCAGGTCGCCCGAGCGGCGGCCGACGGCGCGTCCCTGTTGTTGGCTCCGGAGGGTTCGATCGTCTCGTTCCTGACCGACCCGCAGGCGCCGCGACGCGTGGCCCAGCCGCTCGACGGCTCGTTCGTCACGGCCCTGGCGCGGGCATCGAAGGAGCACCGGATCACGGTCGCCGCCGGGACGTTCGTGCCCGATCCGGGGTCCGACCGCGTGCACAACACCCTGGTCGTCCTGCAGGACGGCGTGGTGGCCGCCGCCTACCGCAAGATCCACCTGTACGACGCGTTCTCCTTCGTCGAGTCGGACACGGTCGCCCCGGGCGCCGACGCTCCGCCCGTGGTCGAGGTCGACGGCGTCCGGGTCGGGTTCGCCACCTGTTACGACCTGCGGTTCCCGGAGCTGTTCCGGGTGCTGTCGGCCGGCGGCGCGCAGGTCATCGCGTTGGCGTCGGCCTGGGTGAAGGGGCCGCTGAAGGAGGAGCACTGGTTGACGCTGCTTCGGGCCCGGGCCATCGAGAACACCTGTTACGTGGTGGCCGCCGACCAGGCCGGGAAGGCCGGGATCGGACGATCGGTGGCCTTCGACCCGTTCGGTCTGCAGCTGCTGGACCTGGGCAGCGCCGACATCGCCACCGGATCGGTGACGGTCGACCTCGAGCGGCTGGCCGAGGTCCGGAAGATCCTGCCCAGTGCGTTGCATCGCCGATTCCGGATCGACCCGATCCCGTCATGACCCTCCCGGCTCCGCCGTCGGACCCAGAATCGGACCCAAAATCGGACCCCACCCCCGGCACTGCGGGGTCCACCCAGACCGCAGGCGCCGCGCCCACGAACCCGGTGGTGCGCTACCGGATCGTCCGGCTGCAGGTGCAGACCGAGCCCCTCAAGGTCGGACAGGCACCGCTCCGCCGCTACGACCCGTCGCCGATCGAGTCGGTACCCCGGATCGAGGTCGCCCCGGCCGGCGTGATCGGCCTGCGCCGGGGCCGTCCCGGCTCGCCGGTGGACCACTTCGGCTCGATCATCGACGTGCATCACGTCGATCACGAGCGGACCCGTGACCGGAAGGGCATCGGGGGCGTGACGATCATGGGGACCGGTGACTACGACGCCCTGCGAGCGCGCTACGGCGACCACCTGACGGAGGGGATCGCCGGAGAGACGATCCTGGTGGATGCCCCGGACGGTTTGGCTCGGCTCGAGATGCCGCCGGCGGCCACGGTGATCACCGCCGACGGGCCGATCGTGCTGACCAACGTCCGCGTGGCCGACCCGTGTGTGGAGTTCGCCCGCTTCTGCCTGCGGCAGGGCCCGTCGCCGGTGGTCGACGACGCGGTCCGTCAGGCCCTGGCCGATCTCGGCGGCGGAGCCAGGGGCTACCGGGCCGTCGCCGACCGGACCGGGGTGATCGCCGTCGGGGATGACCTGCTGACCGGCTCGGCTGATTGAGCGACAGGTCGGCCGATGGGTTGCCGGTCGCCGGTGCAGGGGTCGCCCGGACGGCCAGGTACCGATCGGTCGGCGAAGGGGCGAGAATGAAGGCGCCGGCCCGTCAGGAACGCCCTTGAGAGGAGCGACACTGGGATGACCGACCCCGTGCGCATGCTCAGTCGCCTGGGCCGGGTGTTGGCGTCGACCCCGGCTGACCGCTCGCTGCCGGAACGTCTGGCCCTGGCCGGATGCGACATCCTCGCCGTCGACGGAGTGTCGATCACCATCGACGCCGCCGGTCCCAACCGGACGACCCTGGCCGCGACCGACCCGGTAGCCCGCACGCTGGAGGAACTGCAGGACGTGCTGGGTCAAGGGCCGTGCTGGGACGCGGCCGCCCACGCATCCGTTCAGCAGACCGGGCTGACGCCGGAGGACGATCGGCGCTGGCCCGAGTTCTGCCCAGCGGCGCGGGCCGCGGTCGGACCGCGGACCGTGGTCGGCCTGCCCATGCGCCCGTCGAGCCAGGTCATGGGAGTGCTGAGTGTGCACCTGGCCCGGTCCGCGGAACTCCCGAGCGGCGTCGAGCTCGCCCAGTTCTTCGCCGACACGGTCGGCGCGGCGCTGCTGACCGATCCGGCGATGCACGAATCCGACGACAACGCGGGGCCCTGGTCGTCGCGGGCCACCGTTCACCAGGCCACCGGCATGGTCATCGTCCAGCTCGGCATCCCGGCGGCCGACGCCCTCGCCGTCCTCCGAGCCCATGCCTACGCCCTGAACACCTCACTCGACGATGTCGCAGCGCGTGTCGTCAGCCGGCAACTCGATTTCGGAAAGGACACAACGTGATCAGCGACGACAGCACGGTTGATCTCTCCTTCAGGACGGTGGAGGCGATCGCGCGGACGACCGCGGCTCTGGTTCGGTCCTACGACGTCATCGGGGTGATCGGCCAGATGCTCGCGGCGGAGAGCCGGGCCCTGGACGCCGACGCGGCCGGAGTCACCATGCGGCGACCCGGGTCGCGGGTCCTCGAGCTGCTGGCGGCCACGTCGCACCGGGCCGAGGAATTGGAGCTCTATCAGGCCCAGCAGCTGCAGGGGCCCTGTTACGACGCCGTCGAGTTCGGCGTTCGGGTCACGTGCACCGACCTCGCTGAGATCCGGGCCCGGTGGCCGCAGGCCGCGCCGGCCTTCGAGCGGGCCGGCATCGGTTGTGTCCATGCCACCCCGCTGCGGTGGCACGGGCATGTCATCGGCGCGCTCAACCTGTTCTGGGTCAGCGAGCCGCCGGCGTCGATCCGGCTGGATTCCGCGGCGTCGGCCTTCGCCGACCTGGCGACCCTGGCCATCGTGCACTCCGGCTCGATCACTGGGGAGGAGGTCGTCGACCGCACCCGGTCGGCCCTGGATTCCCGGACCGTGATCGAACAGGCCAAAGGTGTGCTGGCCGCGAGCCAGGGGATGACGATGGAGACGGCGTACCTGGCCCTGGTCGACATGGCCGAGGACGAAGGGATGCCGCTGAGCGCCGTGGCCACGAGCATCGTCGAGAACGCGGTCAAACAGTGATGCCGGGCCCGCGGTGATCGCGGGCCCGGCAACACCGGGAAGGTCAGGCTGACAATTCGCCGGCGATGAACCGCTCGACGTTGTCCCGGGCCTGGTCGTCCGGGAACTGCACCGGCGGGGACTTCATGAAGTACGACGACGCCGAGGTCAGCGGGCCGGCGATGCCGCGGTCCTTGGCGATCTTGACGGCGCGGACGGCGTCGATGATGACACCGGCCGAGTTGGGCGAGTCCCAGACCTCGAGCTTGTACTCCAGGTTCAGCGGGACGTCACCGAAGGCCTTGCCCTCGAGGCGGACGTAGGCCCACTTGCGGTCGTCCAGCCAGGCCACGTAGTCACTCGGGCCGATGTGCACGTTGCGCGCCCCGAGATCCCGGTCGACCTGGGAGGTCACGGCCTGGGTCTTGGAGATCTTCTTGGATTCCAGGCGATCGCGCTCCAGCATGTTCATGAAGTCCATGTTGCCGCCGACGTTGAGCTGCATGGTGCGCTCGAGCAGCACCCCGCGGTCCTCGAACAACTTGGCCAGCACCCGGTGGGTGATGGTCGCGCCGACCTGGGACTTGATGTCGTCACCGATGATCGGCAGCCCCGCGGCGCGGAACTTCTCGGCCCACTCCGGCGTGCCGGCGATGAACACCGGCAACGCGTTGACGAATGCGCATCCGGCATCGATGGCGCACTGGGCGTAGAACCGGGCGGCATCCTCGGACCCGACCGGCAGGTAGCAGACGACCACGTCGACCGCGGCTTCGCGCAGCGCGGCGACGACGTCAACCGGCTCGGCGTCCGACTCGGACACCATCTGGCGGTAGTACTTGCCCAGGCCGTCCAGGGTGTTGCCGCGCTGCACGATGACGCCGGTCGGCGGCACGTCGGCGATCTTGATCGTGTTGTTCTCCGAGGAGCTGATCGCCTCGGAGAGATCGAACCCGACCTTCTTGGCGTCGACGTCGAACGCGGCGACGAACTGCAGGTCGGAGACGTGGTAGTCGCCGAACTGCACGTGCATCAGGCCGGGGACACGGGCGTCGGCGGGCGTGTTGCGATAGAACTCGACGCCCTGCACCAGCGACGACGCGCAGTTGCCGACGCCGACGATGGCGATCCGAATGGGATGTGAACCCATGACTAAACTCCCTGTGTTGGAACGGATATGGACAAGCAATGGACAAAGCGTCAGACCGGCGGGGACTTTCCCTGCCGCTCGTCGGCGATCAACTCGTTGAGCCATCGGACTTCTCGGTCGGCCGATTCCAGGCCGAGTTGCCGGAGCTGATCGGTGTAGGCGTCCATCCGGTCGGCGGCCCGGCTCAGCGCGGAACGCAGACCTTCGCGCCGCTCCTCCAGGCGCCGGCGGCGGCTCTCGAGGATGCGGAGCCGGGCTTCGGCGGTGGTGCGCGAGAAGAAGGCCAGGTGCACCTCGAAACCGTCGTCGGACGAACTCTGCGGTCCGGAGTCGGCCAGCATCTCGGCCAGCCGTTCCTTGCCCGCCGTGGTCAGCCGATAGACGACCCGCGAACGTCGTGACGTCAGGGGGACCGCATCGGCATCGACCTCGGCCGGGTCGGACGTGAGCTCTCCGGCGGCCTGCAACCGGCGCAGCGTCGGGTACAGGGAGCCGTAGGAGAACACCCGCAGCGAACCGAGCGTGGTACTCAATTTCTGCCGCAGCTCGTAACCGTGCATCGGCGAATCGGCCAGCAGTCCGAGGATCGCCAGCTGAAACGCCGACGAAGTCTCCTTCGCCACGATCCACCTCCGGTCCCGGCTGCTCATCGAGGTGACAAACGCGTCCGTATGTCACCTTGAGTATCGCCACGATACATCGGCGTTCATACCGCGCAAGGCCAGAATTGACTGTGACCTGCGTCCCCGGTGCCCTCGAAATGGGGCCAGAACGCCCCGCGTAGGCTGGATCGATGCGAACACAGCGAGGGTTGGTGGACTACGCGTTGCAGCGTCGTGCCCTGCTCGCCGAGGTCATGTCGGGTCGCACCGGCGTGACCGAGGTCTGTGACGCGACCCCGTACCTGATCCGGGCGGCCAAGTTCCACGGCGTGCCAACGGACGTCAGTTGCCCGGTGTGCCGCAAGGAGCCGCTGACCCACGTCTACTGGGTGTACGGCGACGAGATCAAACACATGGCCGGGTCGGCTCGGCAGCCGGTCGAACTGGAGAAGATGGCCACCGACTTCGGCGAGTTCTCGGTCTACCAGGTCGAGGTCTGCCGGACCTGCTCCTGGAATCACCTGGTCGCCTCGTTCGTCATGGGATTCAAGGGGGAGCAGGCGCCGAAGCGCCGTCGTGTGGTCAAGTAGGGCGTGGAACAACCAGGCTGGTTCGCCGACGCCGTCGTCTATCAGATCTACCCGCGCAGCTTCGCCGACTCCGACGGCGACGGGATCGGTGACCTGCGCGGCGTCATCGGCAAGGTCGACTACCTGGCCGACCTGGGGGTCGACGTCATCTGGCTGTCGCCGGTGTATCCGTCGCCGCAGGACGACAACGGCTACGACATCAGCAACTACCGGGACATCGCGCCCGTGTTCGGGTCGCTGGACATCTTCGACGAGTTGCTCGGCCGGGTCCACGCGCGCGGCATGAAGCTGGTGATGGACCTGGTGGTCAACCACACCAGTGATGAGCATTCCTGGTTCGTCGAGTCCAGCTCCGGCCCCGACAGTGCCAAGCGCGACTGGTACATCTGGCGCCCGGCCCGATCCGGCATGACGGCCGGAGTTCCCGGGGCCGAGCCGACCAACTGGACCTCGTTCTTCTCCGGTCCGGCCTGGCAGCTGGACGAGGCAACCGGCGAGTACTACCTGCACCTGTTCTCGCCCAAACAACCGGATCTGAACTGGGAGAACCCCGACGTCAGATCGGCCGTCCACGAGATGATGCGGTGGTGGCTCGACCGCGGTGTCGACGGCTTCCGGATGGACGTCATCAACATGATCTCCAAGACGCTCCCGCTCACCGACGGCTCGACGGTCGGCTCCGTGATCGGGTCCGAGCAGTTCCTCAACGGGCCCCGCGTCCACGAATACCTGGCCGAGATGCACCGTGAGGTGTTCGCCGGCCGGACCGGGAGGTACCTGACGGTCGGCGAGACCCCCGGCGTGACGGTGGACGATGCGCGGCTCTACACCGACCCGGCCCGGGGCGAGGTGGACATGGTCTTCCAGTTCGACCACGTCGACCTGGACCACGACGGGTCCAAATGGGAGCACATCCCGCTGCGATTGCTCGATCTCAAGGCGTGTTTCGGCCGTTGGCAGGCCGGCCTGGCCGACCTGGGCTGGAACAGCCTGTACTGGAACAACCACGATCAGCCGCGGGTGGTGTCCCGGTTCGGCGACGACGGCCAGCACCGGGCGCGGTCGGCCAAGGCGCTGGCCACCGTGTTGCACCTGCACCGCGGTACGCCGTACGTCTACCAGGGCGAGGAGTTCGGCATGACGAACTTCCCGTTCGCCTCGATCGAGGACTTCCAGGACATCGAATCGATCAACCACTACCGGCAGGCCGTGGCCGGCGGACAGGACCCGGCTGCGGCGATCGCCGCGATGCGCATCGCTGGCCGCGACAACGCCCGCACCCCGGTGCAGTGGGACGCGACACCCCAGGCCGGTTTCACCACCGGGACGCCGTGGCTGGCCGTCAACCCGAACTACGTCGAGATCAACGCGGCCGCCGCGCTGGCCGACCCCGATTCCGTACTGCACCACTACCGGAAGCTGATCGCCCTGCGCCACCTGGAACCAACGGTGGGCCGCGGGGACTTCACCATGGTGCTGCCGCACGACGAACAGATCTACGCGTTCACCCGCCGCCTGGGGCACACCGAGTTGCTGGTGCTGGCCAACTTGTCGGGGGAACCGGCCGATCCCGGACCGCTGCCCGAGTGGGCGGCCGCCGAGATCCTGCTGACCAACGTCCCGGACGGCGCCGCGGTTCTGCTCCCGTGGGAGGCACGGATCCTGCGCCGATCCCTCTGACCGCCGGCCGACCCGTCGTCCGCGGCCCGTGGACGGCGCGGCCCGGGCCACACGCCGCCCACATCGGCCCCAGTACCATCACGCCGTGGACGAACGCGAGCAAGGGCGCACCGGCGACGACGCGGAAGGCCCGCTCACGCCGGAGACGGCCGTGTTCGCCGACACCGAACTGATCCCGGTCGAACCGGTCGAACCGGGGCTCTCCCGTTCGGCCTCCCTCTCGCCCACCGAGCGCGTCATCCCGACCTGGACCGATCCGACCGTCCGCCGCGCCGCCGAGTTGATCGGTGGCCCACTCGGCCGGCACGCGAGCGTCGGCCGGGCGACCTGGCTGACCCCGCTGCGGGTGTGCCTGCTCATGGCCATCGCCGTTCTGATCTTCGGCTGGCTGTTCAAGTCGGCCTGTATCCAGCAGGGTCCGAACGGGGCCGGTGGGGTGACGCTGGACCAGAGCGGTCAGCGGCCCTGGATCACCGGCTGCTACAACGATGTGGTCCCGCTCTACGGCAGCCACAAACTGGACACCCAGGCGTTGCCGTACAAGACGTCCTGGACCGGGGACGACGGCACCGTCCACTACATGGAGTACCCGGTGGTCACCGGCTACTTCATGTGGGCCATGAGCGTCCTGGCGAAGTACTACGTGCAGTTCGCCGGCAACGTCGGCCTCCCGGTGCCGCTGGATGTGGCCGCGTACTTCACCATCGGCGCGATCGTGCTGGCCCTGTTCTACCTGTGGGCGGTCGCCTCGACCGCCCGGATCGCGCGTCGACGCGTGTGGGACGTGGCCATCATGTGCCTGTCCCCGCTGCTCATCGTGCATGCGTTCACCAACTGGGACCTGCTCGCCATCGGCATGACGGCCGGGGCGATGGTCGCCTGGGCTCGGGGCCGGCCGGTCCTCGCCGGGGCACTGATCGGTCTGGGCACGGCCGCCAAGCTGTACCCGGTGCTGCTGCTCGGGCCGATCCTGCTGCTCTGTCTGCGCTCCGGGAGGTATCGGGGACTGATCCGGGCCGCGGTGGCGGGTGCGGTGGTCTGGCTGGCGGTCAACCTGCCGGTGATGGCGCTGTACCCGCAGGGTTGGTACGAATTCATCAAGCTGAACTCCGAGCGGCCGGCCGAGTACGACACCTGGTACGCCATCTACAGCACGTTGTCCGGCAGTCACGTCTTCGACAACGCCAATGGCGCGGACACCCCGACGTTCCTGAACGTCCTCTCGCTGGCCCTGTTCGGCCTGGCCTGCCTGGCCATCGCCTGGTTCGCGCTGTCGGTCCGCCGCCGCCCGCGGCTGGCCCAGCTGATCTTCCTGGTGGTCGCGGCGTTCCTGCTGACCAACAAGGTCTGGTCACCGCAGTACAGCCTGTGGCTGTTGCCACTGGTGGTGCTGGCCCTGCCGCGCTGGCGCCCGGTGCTGGCCTGGCAGTTCGCCGAGGTGGTGACCTGGATGCTGCTGATGTTCTCCTTCGCCGGGGTCGACAACAAGGGCCTGTCGATCTATCCGTTCGTCGCGGCCGCGCTCGTGCGTGACGCGCTGGTCGTCGTGCTGGTGGTCCGGGTGATCCGGGAGATCCTGCGCCCGGCAGAGGACCTGGTCCGGATGGCCGGCGACGACGATCCGTCAGGCGGTGTCTTCGCCAATGCCCCCGACCGTTGGACGCTGCCGTCGATCCCGGTGCTGTGGGCGCGGAAATCGTACGAGGAGCCGGAGGACGCCCGGGAACCGGTACTGGTCGGGGCGGCCGAGCCCGGCGGGTCGCCGGAGGGCGAACGGTCGATCAGCCTGGTCAAGGGCCAGCCGTCCTGACCCGATCCGCCCGGCGGGTCACGAATTTCAGGCCGGACCAGGTGGTGTCGATCGCCGCCACCTTGACATCCACACGTTCGTTGGCCAGTCCGAACTCGCGGACCGATGTCTCGTCGAGATCGGTGACGATGCCCGATGACTTCTTCGGCCAGCAGACCCAGACCGCTCCGGCGACCGTCTGCCGGGCCTTCGCCGGCTCGAACAGACCGTTCAGGGTGGCCCGATCCGGGCAGAACAGCAGCACGACCGGATAGAGCCCACCGGGCATGCGGTCCACCGGCGTCTGCAGCGCGGCGAGGTCGAACGAGAGCGGATCGCCCAGCAGCAGCACGTCGGTGCCGGGCTTGATCCCGAGCTTCGCCGGGAGTGGCGTTCGTGAATATCCGGCCGTCATGCACACATCCTGGCCGGTGGCCGGGTCAGTGGCGGGCGCACCCCCGGACCACGCTGTGGCCGCGGACCCGGCGCGGCGTGGATCCTGCTCCATTTGGGCTGGTCGGGCCCGCGCTGGTAGCCTTCAAGGGTTGTGCTGGGCCCGCCGACGTCGGCGGGCGCCTTCGTGTCAGGGGTTCGTCCTCGAAACCTGAAGGCATGCAACACCCTCCTGCCACGGAAAGACCGTGGCCGACGAGTCCATAGGAGGTGCACGTTGAGCGTATCCACCGCTCCGCGTCACTATGAGCTGCTGCTCATCCTCGATCCCAACCTCGACGAGCGAACTGTTTCGCCGTCGATCGACACCTTCCTGAACGTCATCCGCCAGGGTGGCGGCAGCGTCGAGAACGTCGATATCTGGGGCAAGCGCCGGTTGGCGTTCGAGATCAGAAAGAACCCGGAAGGCATCTACGCCGTCATCAAGGTCACCGCCGCGTCGGCGACCGTGGACGAACTGGATCGTCAGCTGAACCTCAACGAGTCCGTGCTGCGCACCAAGATCACGCGCACCCCGGAGAAGATCCGCGTCCGCCGCACCCGCAACTCCAAGAAGTAGGCCCGGTCATGGCAGGCGACACCGTCATCACGGTGGTTGGGAACCTGACGGCCGATCCCGAACTGCGGTTCACCGCGTCGGGCGCGGCGGTCGCGAACTTCACCGTCGCGTCGACGCCGCGGACCTTCGATCGTGCTTCCAACGAGTGGAAGGACGGCGAGGCTCTCTTCCTGCGCTGCAACATCTGGCGGCAGGCCGCCGAGAACGTGGCCGAGTCCCTCACCCGCGGCTCGCGCGTCATCGTCTCCGGTCGTCTCAAGCAGCGTTCCTTCGAGACGAAGGAAGGCGAGAAGCGCACCGTCATCGAGCTCGAGGTCGACGAGATCGGCCCCTCGCTTCGCTACGCCACGGCCAAGGTCAACCGCGCGAACCGCGGTCCCGAGACCGGCGGCGGCGGCGGATACGGAGCGGGTGGTGGCACCGGCGGTGGCAACTCCGGCGGTGCCGGTTACTCGGGTGGCGGTCGCACCGGCGGCAGTGCACCGGCCGACGATCCCTGGGGCTCCGCGCCTCCGGCCGGCGGCGGGTACAGCGACGAGCCACCCTTCTGACCTTCGGCCCCGCCGATCGGTCGGGACGCGCCTCACGCGTTGCGTTCTTTCACAGCATCTTGAACAGCTAACAATCAACAACACACGACAGACTTCGTCCGTCGTGCATCGATTTCGGAGAAATCAATGCCCAAGCCCCCAGTACGGAAGATCAAGAAGAAGGTCTGCGCGTTCTGCAAGGACAACGCAGCCCCCATCGACTACAAGGACACGAACCTGCTTCGCAAGTTCATCTCCGACCGCGGGAAGATCCGCGCCCGCCGGGTCACCGGCAACTGCACCCAGCACCAGCGCGACGTCGCCACGGCCGTGAAGAACGCCCGTGAAGTCGCCCTGCTGCCGTACACCTCGACCGCTCGATAAGGAAGGGACCACTCATGAAGCTGATTCTGACGACTGATGTCCCGAACCTTGGTGCCCCTGGCGACATCGTCGAGGTCCGTGACGGCTACGGCCGTAACTTCCTGCTCCCGCAGGGCAAGGCCATCGCCGCCACCAAGGGTGCCGAGAAGCAGGTCGCGACCATCAAGCGCGCCCAGCTGGCCCGCGAGATCCGCGGCACCGAGCACGCCAACGAGGTGAAGCAGGCCCTGGAGAAGCTCAACGTCTCCATCACCGCCCGCACCACCGGCGACGGCACCAAGCTGTTCGGCTCCATCACCACGGTTGACGTCGCCGCCGCCATCAAGGCCGCCGGCGGTCCGACGCTCGACAAGCGCACCATCGACACCGCCGGACACATCAAGTCCATCGGGTCGCACCCGGTCTCGATCAAGCTGCACCCTGGCGTCACCGCCACGGTGTCGCTGGTCGTCAAGGCCGGCTGACCGCTCGACAGCACTCCTGAAGGGCCCTCGGACCGCGGTCCGGGGGCCCTTTTGCGCTGTCCGGGCGTCGGCTTGCCTACAGGGAGCAATCGAGCGTGTCCGTTCGGGTGAACGTGACCAGGCTCATGCCCACAGTGTGCCAACGGACCGATATTCTCGGTCGGTATGCTGGCCACGACATGCGGCAAACGTGTGAAGAACATCAGATGAACGCGACAAGCTAACGCGGCGTGATCAGGCCGGGTGGGGGCGCGTCGGACCTGGGAGGAAGGCTCGTGACGAGCTGCCGTTTGTGCGGGCACCACGACTTGATCAGTGTGCTGGACCTGGGGGCCACCCCGCCGTGTGAGTTGTTCCTGACGGCGGACGCACTCGACTCGCCGGAAATGACATATCCGCTGCACCTGCGGTTGTGCCCGGAATGCCTGCTGCTGCAGATCCCGGCGCTGATCACCCCCGAGGACACCTTCACCGACTACGCGTACTACGCCTCGTACTCCACGTCCTGGGTGGAGCACGCAGGCCGGTTCGTGACCGCCGCGGTCGAGCGGGCCGGCCTGACGTCCGACTCTCTCGTCGTCGAGGTCGCTTCCAACGACGGCTATCTGTTGCAGCACGTCGTGCGGAGGGGCATCGAATGCCTGGGCATCGAGCCCTCGGTGAACGTCGGACAGGCCGCTCGTGAAATCGGCGTACCCACCCGCACGGACTTCCTGGACGAGAAGGTCGCGGCCGAGGTCCGCGCCGAGCACGGGCCGGCCGACCTGGTGGTGGCCAACAACGTCTACGCGCACATCCCCGATCTGCTCGGTTTCACCCGGTCGCTCCGCACCCTGCTGGCCGACGACGGCTACCTGTCGATCGAGGTGCACCACGCGCTGAACCTGGTGCGGGAGGCCCAGTTCGACACGATCTACCACGAGCACTTCCAGTACTACACGGTGCTGTCGGCCCAGCGGGCCCTGGCCACCGCCGGGCTCACCGTGGTCGACGTCGAACTCCTGCCGACCCACGGTGGATCGATCCGCGTCTGGGCCCGCCCGGAGACCGCCGCCGCTGACATCGCCCCGTCCGTGCAAGCGGTGCTGGACCTCGAACGCGAGGCCGGGCTGCACCAGGTCGATGGATACCTCGACCTGGCTCCGCGGGCCGCCACCATCCGACAGGAGTTGCTGGGCTTCCTGCTGGACTGCGCGAAGACCGGTACCACCGTCGCCGGATACGGCGCGCCGGGCAAGGGCAACACCCTGCTGAACTTCTGCGGCATCCGACCCGACCTGCTGCCGTACACGGTGGACCGCAATCCGTACAAGCACGGACGTTTCACCCCGGGTACCCGCATCCCCATCCTGCCCCCCGACCAGATCGACCTCGACCGGCCGGATGTCGTGCTGGTGCTGCCCTGGAACCTGAGACCCGAACTCACCGCCCAACTGGCCCACATAGCGGAGTGGGGCGGCCGGCTGCTGTTCCCGCTGCCCACCCTCACGTTGATCGACCCGGCCGACCGCCCGACGGAAATGGAGCTCACGCGATGAAGGTCGTTCTGTTCTGCGGCGGGTTCGGCATGCGGATGCGGGAAGGACGCCCGGGCGAATCGACCGTCGAGATCCCGAAGCCGATGCAGATGGTCGGGCCCCGGCCGCTGCTCTGGCACGTGATGCGGTACTACGCCCATTTCGGCCACACCGAGTTCATCCTCTGCCTCGGCTACGGAGCGCAGGCCATCAAGGACTATTTCCTGCACTACGAGGAGACGGCCTCCAACGATTTCGTCCTCCGCGGCGGGCAGGTGGAGCTGCTCTCCACCGACATCAGTGCCTGGACCATCAAATTCGTGCACACCGGCACCGCATCGCCGATCGGTGAACGGCTCCGACGGGTGCGATCGCACCTGGACGGTGACGAGATGTTCCTGGCCAACTACGCCGACGTCCTGTCCGACGCCCCGCTGGACGTGATGATCGACCAGTTCAAGAACTCCGGCGCCGCCGCCTCGATGACGGTGGTCCCGCCCCAGTCCTCCTTCCACTGCGTCGATCTCGGGGCGGACGGCAACGTCACCTCGATCACCCCGGTGAGCCGACTGCCGCTGTGGGAGAACGGCGGATACTTCGTGCTGACCCAGGAGGTGTTCGACCACCTCCCGGAGAACGGCGACCTGGTCGAGGATGCATGCGGTGCCCTGGCCGCGCAGGGCCGGCTGATGGCCTACCGTCACGAGGGATTCTGGAAGCCGGCCGATACGTTCAAGGAACGGGCCGAGCTCGACGCGGCCTGGGCTTCCGGTGACCGACCGTGGATGGTCTGGCGTGACGACAAGCCAATTCCGGTCTGATCACGTGAAATCCTTGACGCCAGGCCGGATCTCCGAGGTGGTCGTCCTCGGCGCCCACTGCGACGACATCGCCATCGGGGCCGGCGGGATGCTGCTCGGACTGTGTCGGGCCAACCCCGGGGTCCGGGTCACCGCGGTCGTGCTGACCGGCGGCGGGACCGAGCGGGAGGACGAGGAACACGCTGCGCTGCAGGCATTCTGCCCCGGCGCTGACCTCACCGTCACGGTGTCCGCACTGCCCGACGGGCGGCTGCCCGTGCACTGGGAGACGACCAAGGACGCCATCGCCGCGGCCCGCGGCCCGGTGCCCCCTGACCTGGTGCTCGCGCCCCAGCGTCTCGACGCCCACCAGGACCACCGGCTGGTGGCCGAGATCGCCCCGACCGTCTTCCGGGACAGCCTGATCCTCGGATACGAGATCCTCAAGTGGGAGGGCGATCTCCCGACGGTCACCGTGTACCAGCCGCTCGCCGACGAGCTCGCGCAGGCCAAGGCCGACCTGCTCGGGCAGCACTATCGCAGCCAGGCCGGACACGACTGGTTCGACCGCGAGGCCTTTCTCGCTCTGCTGCGGATCCGCGGGGCACAGTGCCACACCCGTTACGCCGAAGGCTTTGTCACCGAGAAGATCACGGTGGACCTCACCTCCGGTTCCCTTCACCCGAAAGAACGAGTCTGACCATGCGCGTACTTCTGACCGGACACCTCGGCTACCTGGGCACGGTGATGGCGCCGATCCTGTCCGCCGCCGGCCACGACGTCCTCGGTCTGGATTCCGGGCTGTTCGCCGGGTCGATCCTGGGCGAGGTCCCGGCCGACCCCAAGGGCCTCGCGGTCGACCTGCGGGACGTCCAGCCCGAGCACCTGGCCGGCTTCGACGCCGTCATCCACCTGGCTGCGCTGTCCAACGACCCGCTCGGATCGCTGGCCCCCCAACTGACCTACGACATCAACCACACGGCGTCCACCCGGTTGGCCCGGCTGGCCAAAGACGCCGGGGTCTCGCGTTTCCTTTACGCCTCGACCTGTTCGGTGTACGGCACGGCCGGTGACGCGCTGGTCGCCGAGGACGCTCCGCTGCGTCCGGTCACGCCGTACGCGGAGTCGAAGGTACTCGTCGAGGATGATCTGCGAGCTCTGGCCGACGAGGACTTCTCGCCGGTCTTCCTGCGGAACGCGACGGCTTTCGGCTTCTCGCCGCGGCTGCGGGCCGACATCGTGCTCAACAATCTGGTCGGGCACGCGGTGCTCACCGGCACCGTACGGGTGATGTCGGACGGCACCCCGTGGCGTCCGCTGGTGCATGCGCGAGACATCGCCGGGGCCTTCGCCGAGGCGCTGGTCGTCCCGCGGGAAGCCGTGCACAACAGGGCCTTCAACGTGGGTACCGAGGTGAACAATCTGACCGTGGCCCAGATCGCTCAGCACGTGGTCGAGGCGGTCCCCGGGTCGGAGTTGCTGATCACCGGCGAGAGCGGCCCCGACCCGCGTTCCTACCGGGTGGACTTCTCCGCGATCCGGGCCGCGATGCCGAACTACCGCGCGAGCTGGTCGGTGCCCGACGGCGCCCGGGAGCTGGCCGAGAAGTACGTGGCCTCGGGCCTCACCGCCGACGGGTTCGCCAACGACTTCGTGCGGCTGGCCGTCCTCAACCGCCGGCTGGCCGCCGGGAGCCTCGGCGCCGACCTGCGGGTCGCCCAAGCGAACGCATGACGTCCGGTCCACCCGTCAGCCCGACCGGCGGCCACCCGGCCGGGCGCCGCCTAGCGGCCGAGCTGCGCTCGGAGTTCGGCGAAGCTCCCGGCCGCATCGTCACGGGCGCTGACCGTGCCCACCGGCAGCGGCCAGGCGATGGCCAGATCGCGATCGGCGTGGTGGACGGCCAGATCCTCGTTCGGCGCGTGCGGCCGGTCGATGCGGTAACAGATGTCGGCCGCGTCGGTCAGCACCTGGAAGCCGTGCAGGAAGCCGGTCGGCACATAAAGGTGCCGCATCTCGACGTCGTCGAGCCGGAAGGCCAGGGACCGGCCGAAGGTCTTCGAATCGGGGCGGATGTCGACGATGACGTCGTGCACCGCCCCGCGACCGCAGCGGACCAGCTTGGCCTCGCCGGCCCCGGATCGGCTGTGCATCCCGCGCAGAGCTCCGCGTCCGATGGTCCTGGACTGGGAGTCCTGGCGGAACATGCGCCCGTCCAGCCCGTGTGCGGCGGCGACGTCGACGTCGAAGGTGCGGGAGAAGAAGCCGCGGTCGTCGCGGTGGACCTGGGGGACGAAGATCAGCACGCCGGCCAGGTCGGAGGTGAGAACCTGCATGATGTGATCATGCCCGTTGGACGGTGCCGCGCCTGCACCGCGGTCGACCCGGTGGTGGTGCTGGACCTCGGGACGCAGCCGGCGGCCGACCACTTCCCGCTGATGACCGACCCGGGACCGGATGCGGCCTTCCCCCTGGCGATGCGGCTCTGCCGGTCGTGCGGGTTGGCGCAGCTCGACGACGACTTGAGCGAAGCCGACGAACCGCGCGCGGTCGAGCCGGAGGCCCTGCGGCTGCAGGCCGCCCAGGCCGTCGGACTCGTCGAGCGCGCCGGGCTCCTGACCGCAGCGCGCACGGTCGCCGAGTTCGGCTCGCCGCACGGCGGCAGTGTTGTGCCGCTGTTCACCGCTCGCGGGTTGACCGAGGTGCCCGGTGGCCCGGCCGATGTGGTGTTCGATTCGTTCGGGATGATGCACGAGGCGGACCAGGCCGATGCCGTCGGTCGCCGGGCGGCCCGGCTGGCGATCGAGGGGACGTTGTTGCTGCAGTTCCACTCGCTCGAGGCCATCCTCCGCCAGGGGCAGTGGAATGCGTTGCGGCACGGGCACTATGCCTACTACTCGCTGACCTCCGTTGTCCCGTTGCTGGCCGCGGTCGGACTGCGGGTGGTCACCGCCTGGGAATTCGACCTGTACGGCGGGACGGTCCTGCTGGCGGCGCGGCGGGACGGCCGGCCGGACGCCGCGGTGCAGCGGATCCTGGAACGCGAGGCCGCAGCCGGGGTCACGGACCCGGCGGTGTCGGCTCGCCTGCAGCAGGCGGTCGACCTGGACGCGTCCGCCCTGCATGCCCATCTGAGCGACCAGAAGCGCAGCGGCAGAACGGTTTTCGGCTACGGCGCGGCGTCCCGGGCAGTGGCCCTGTTGGCCGTGGCCGGGGTCGATGCCGAGCTGCTGGCGGGCGTGGCCGACGCGTCGCGGGCGAAGCAGGGACGGCGGATGCCCGGCAGTGGCGTGCCGGTGATCAGTCCGGAGCAGCTGGTCGCGGCCGACCCGGACGAGGTGCTGCTGTTGCTGCCCGATCTGCTTCCCGAGGTCGAGCGCAACTATCCGGCGCTGGCCGGACGATGGCGCGTGCATCGGGTCCCGGAGCACTCCGCCGACGATGGGCTCGGGACATGACGCCGGCTTCCCGGCCGCCGGATTCCCCGAAACCGGCGTTGCCGCAGCAACGCTCGGACCGGCTCGGTCCGCGCTTCGGCTTCGCCGAGTCCAATCGGGCCCAGCGACGGCTGCACGAGCTGGTCCCCGGCGGCGCGCACACCTACGCCCGCGGCAGCGACCAGTACGCCGACGGACGCGCCCCGGTGCTGACCCGCGGGCTCGGAGCGCGGGTCTGGGACGTCGACGGCAACTGCTACGTCGAGTACGGCATGGGTTTGCGGGCGGTCACCCTCGGACACGCCTACCCCCAGGTGGTCAAGGCAGTGACCGAGGCGATCGGGCTGGGTACCAACTTCACCCGCCCGACCGTCCTGGAAGAGGCTGCGGCGCAGGACTTCCTGGACAACGTGCCGTTCGCCGACATGGTGAAATTCGCCAAGAACGGCTCCGATGTCACCACCGCAGCGCTCCGGCTCGCCCGCGCGGCCACTGGCCGGAGCCTGGTCGCGGTCGCCGACCAGCCGTTCTTCTCGGTCGACGACTGGTTCATCGGCACCACCGGCATGGACGCCGGCATCCCGGCGTCCGTCACGGATCTGACCCTGCGGTTCACCTACAACGACCTGGAGTCCCTTCGGGCGCTGTTCGCGGGGCACCCGGACGGTATCGCCGCCGTGTTCATGGAGGCGGCCACGGCGACGGCCGAGCCGGCGCCCGGATTCCTGCAAGGGGTCCGCCGGCTGTGCGACGAGCACGGCACGGTGCTGGTCTTCGACGAGATGATCACCGGATTCCGGTGGGCGGCCGGCGGGGCCCAATCGGTGTACGGCGTGGCCCCGGATCTGTCGTGCTGGGGCAAGGCGATGGGCAACGGGTTCCCGATCTCCGCCCTCGCCGGGCGGCGGGACCTGATGGAGCTCGGGGGATTGCGTACCGACGCCGACCGGGTGTTCCTGTTGTCCACCACCCACGGCCCGGAAACGGCCGGACTGGCCGCCTTCCGGGCCGTCGTCCGGGCCTACCGGGACACCGATCCGGTGGCCGCCATGGAGCGGGCCGGGACGATGCTGGCCCGGGGGGTGGCCGAACTGGCTGCCGACGCCGGCCTGAGCGATCAGATCGGCACCACCGGTCGTCCGTCGTGCCTGATCTACACGACGCGGGATGCCGACGGAGCACCGTCGCAGGCCTACCGGACGCTGTTCCTGCAGGAACTGGTGGAGCGGGGCGTACTGGGACAATCGTTCGTCACCTCGGCCGCGCACACCGACGCCGACGTGGACCACACGCTGTGGGCCGTTCAGCAGGCGCTGCCGGCCTACCGGCGCGCGCTGGAGCAGGGCGGGGTGCACGGCGTCCTGCGCGGTCGTCCGGTGGCGCCGGCACTGCGCCGCTCGGCCGCGCCCCGTCGCGAGGCCTGACACCCTCTCGGGTGAACCCGTCATTCCTTCGGGTAGCATTTCCGTGCACGACGAACCTGGGCCGGATCGGCGTCATTCCGTTGGAGGCTCGCGGTCGACATGGTCGTGACCAGTGTCCTGCTGTCGGAGCCGACGTCGGCCGGATCCCCTCACCTTGGAGTATGCGACTTGTCAGTTCGCCTGTCCGTGCGCACGCGCCACCGTGTCGGTGCTCTCCTCGTCGTCGGCCTGTTGGGCGTCTCCTGCGGTGTGACCACCCAAGCCGGGCCGGGCACCACCGGTGGGACCACTCGTACGAGTGCGGCTGTGTCGCGGGCCGCTGACCCCGCGCCGATCGTCCGGTCCTCGGATCCCACGCCGGCGGCGCGCGCCTCCTCGACATCGTCCAGGGTCCCGGTCACCACCAGCCGCGGCCCTTCACCGTCGCGTGCGAATCCGGCCAAGGCCTCCGGGACGACCGGCCCCACGAAACGCACCGGCCCGACGTCCCGGGAATCGCGGTCGAACGGGGCGGGGTCGGGCACGGGGCGAGCGGACCAATCGGCCGGACCGTCCACCACCCCGGCCCAGCCGGCGAGCGGCGTGACGACCGGGGCCGGCGACCCAGCGGCGATCAGGACCAGCCCGACCGCGACGGTCAGAACCACCGCCACCGCGGCACCGACCTCCCGGTCCACGAGTCCTTCCACGACCCGGCGGAGCAGTGTGCCGCCGACCGCCTCGGCCGCCGTCGTCGCTCGACCGGCTGCGCTCTCCGGTGTGCTCTATGCCGACCCGTCCAGCAGCCCGGCCGCGTGGGTGGCGGCCAATCCGTCGGATCGACGGACCGCGGCGATCAAGACCAAGATCGTGGGTGTGCCCACGGCACGTTGGTTCCTGCAGGCCACCGATGCGCAGTACGTCGCCAACTACGTGGGGGCAGCGGCGAGCGCGGGCCGCGTTCCGTTGCTGGTGGCGTACGACATTCCGTTGCGGGACTGTGGCAGCTACTCGGCGGGCGGGGCCTCGTCGTCGTCGGCCTATCAGTCATGGATCCGTCAATTCGCGGCCGGTATCGGCCGGGCATCGGCGGTCGTGCTGCTCGAACCCGATTCCCTCTACTACTCTTCGTGTCTCACGGCCGCACAACTGACCGAGCGCCTGCGACTGCTCAACGACGCCGTCGCGGTGTTGCGCGCCGCCGCTCCGAATGCCGTTGTGTACCTCGACGGCGGCACGCCGGTCCACGGCACGACGGTGGCTCAGATGGCCTCTCTGCTGAAGCGCGCCGGGGTGGCCGGTACCCGCGGATTCGCCGTGAACATCAACAACTTCAAGACCGAAGACGTGGCCCACAACTATGCGGCGTCACTGCGAACCGCGCTCACCGCGGCCGGCGTGAGTGGCTCGCATTTCCTGATCGACACCAGCCGCAACGGCCGGCAGATTGCGGACACGCTCTGGTGCAACCCGAGCGGCGCCGCGGTCGGGGCCAGGCCGGCCTGGAACTACGGCACCGACGGTCTGGACGGGAATGTGTGGTTCAAACATCCGGGCGAGTCCGACGGCGCGTGTGGCAGTGCCGCGGCGTCGACCTCCGGGCAATTCGTCCCGGACCTCGCGTACGCGTTGGCGACCAACTGATCAGAGCGTGGCGCCGAGCCTCGTGGCCCCGAACAGCAGGGCTCTGCGCAGCCCGGCGAGCGGCGCACCGACGGCCGAGACGGTCGTGTCCCACCGGCGGATCTGCCAATGCGGATCGCGGATCACCTGCTGGATCAGCAGTCCCTGCTCCTGATATTGCACTCGACTCACGCGGGCCGACAGGGACGTCCGGCTGACCCGGAAGGCCGCCAGCGATTCGCTGTGCCCGAAGAAGGACCCGAGCTTGAGGAGCTTGATCCACAGGTCGAGGTCCATCGGGAACAACAGGCGCCCGTCGAAGCCGCCGACCCGCTCGAAGTCCGCTCGGCGAAACATCGCTCCCGCGGTTTCACCCAGCGGGTTCCCGCCGTTTCGGACGACATTGCGCACGACCTTCTGACTGTCCTGGGGCCCGAAGAGCCCGGCCAGACCGCGGTCGAGGGCGACGATGACTCCGTCGTCATCGACCAGGTGCCGTCGGCTGGCCACCAACGACACATCCGGGCGGGACATCAGAATCCGCTGTTGCCGCTCGACGGCATCGGGCCGTATGAGATCGTCCGCGCACACGACCTTGACCAGAGTTCCTTCGGCCAGGCTCAGGAGCCGATTCCAGTTGTCCACCAACGGAAGGACCTCAGAATTTCGTACCACGCGCATTCTGGGATCGGCGTGATCGCGCAGGATCTCGGCCGTGCCGTCGGTCGTGGCATTGTCGAGTACGACGACCTCGAAGCTGTCGGCCGTCTGGTTGAGTACCCGGCGCAGGGTGTGTCGCAGGTGTCGTTCGGCCTGGTAGGCCGGAATGCAGATCGAGACGAGGGGACCGGTCACCGGCGCCACCGTATGACGGTCGAAGCGAGTCTCATTCCGTGCCTGCTCCTGAACTAGAGGGCGACGAAGCCACCTGGCGGTGACCGGCGGCACCGCGAGGACGAAACGGACGACGAACGGTCAGATCCGTCGAAACCGTCGGCAGGCCTCCGGTGCGCACAACGAGCAATCCGTGCCCCTTCGCAGATGCTCGTGGGCATCGTACTTGTGCCCGCATCGGCACAGGTCGTTCGGATCGGGGCGACCGAACGGCCAATGCGTCCTCATGATCTCCCTCGTCGAATCCGCATCGACCCCGGCCACCTCGATCGCTGACCAGAGGCCGCGTTCAACATCGCGCTCGCCCGTGAACATACAGGCTCCGCCCGGCGAACACCGGGCTAACCCGGGGGTCATGAAAGGTTACGCAGCGCGTTCGCTTCGGCGGCATGTGAGCTACGTGATAGGCGAGGGGGTTGCCAGTTGGCCTCCAATTTGGTTACCTAGTGTCGACTGCATCGAGATTTTGAGGACCAAACGGGTGATCGCGGTTTGGTCGACTAGTCCAACGGCACACAGGAGCTACCCAGAGTAGCCAAAACAGGAGGGGTCCGCATGACCCGGACAGCTCGACCAACGGTGAGCATCATCGTTCCCGTCAAGAACGAGGCGCACAATCTGCGTGTTGTCCTCCCGACCCTCCCGAAGGTTCACGAGGTCATCCTCGTTGACGCCCATTCGGTCGACGGAACGGTGGAGACGGCCCGCGAGGTCCTACCCGGCATCCGCGTCGTCAACCAGACCCGCAAGGGCAAGGGCAATGCCCTGGCCTGCGGATTCCTGGCCGCCAGCGGCGACATCATCGTCATGTTCGACGGTGACGGTTCGGCCGATCCGGCCGAGATCCCCGCTTTCGTCGACGCACTGGTCGCCGGCGCCGACTTCGCGAAGGGCTCCCGCTTCGCCGACGGTGGCGGAAGCGACGACATCACGCCGCTTCGACGGGCCGGCAACTCGGCTCTTCATGCGGTCGCCAACACCGCGTTCCGCACCCGCTTCTCCGACCTCTGCTACGGCTACAACGCCTTCTGGCGCGACCTGGTGCCGGTGTTGGACCTGCCGGCCATCGATCTGCCCGTGCCGTCGGGCGAGATGATCTGGGGAGACGGCTTCGAGATCGAGACGGTCATCAACTGCCGGATGGCCGCGGCCGGCGTCCGCATCACCGAGGTGCCGAGCGTCGAGAAGCGGCGGATCTTCGGAGAGAGCAACCTGCGCACCTTCGCCGATGGAACGCGCGTGCTGCGCACCATCTTCGCCGAGCGCCGCCGCCTGTCCGCTGCGAACCGTGTCCGGACCACCGGACTGCACCTGGACTTCAAGCCCCAGCGAGCCCTCCTGGCCCCGCGCACCGATCTGTTCCAGCCGCGCGTGGACCTACTGGCGATCCAGGACTCGGCATGATCGGGTCGGTCACCTGCAGCGTGGTGGTCTGCGCGTACACCCTGGACCGCTGGGACGATCTGCGCGCCTCCCTGCTGTCGGTGTCCGACCAGAGCGTCCAGCCGGACGAGGTGATCCTGGTGATCGACCACAACGATCTTCTCCTTTCTCGCGCGCGCACCGAGTTTCCGGGTGTCCGCGTCATGGAGAACCGTTACCGGCAGGGTCTTTCCGGTGGCCGCAACACGGCCATCGCCGAAGCGCGAGGGGATGTCGTCGTCTTTCTGGACGACGACGCGACCGCCGATCCGGGCTGGCTCGCCGCGTTGATGAAGCACTACGAGGATCCGGCCGTGATCGGCGTCGGTGGGGCGGCCGCGCCGCGCTGGCCGGCCGGGCGTCCGGCTCACCTGCCCGCAGACACCGAATTCGATCGCGGTGAGCTGGACTGGGTGGTCGGCTGCACCTACGCCGGCCAGCCGGAGACCCTGACCGAGGTGCGAAACCTGATGGGGTGCAACATGTCGATGCGCCGCTCGGTATTCGCCTCGGTGGGCGTGTTCAGCGAGGGGCTCGGCCGCATCGGCAAGGTCCCGCTCGGCTGCGAGGAGACCGAGTTGTGCATCCGGGCACGGCAGGCCGATCCGAGTGCTCGCATCCTCTTCGAGCCCGCCGCACTGGTCCACCACCGCGTCACCCCGGACCGGGTGCGGTGGAACTACCTGATCTCCCGCTGCTGGGCGGAGGGACTCTCCAAAGCCGTCGTGTCACGGATGGTGGGCCAGGGCGACGCACTGTCGACCGAGCGCACCTATGTCGGTTCGGTGCTGCCCCACGCCGTCGGCCGTGAACTGGGCCGGGCGGTGCGCCGTCGCCGCGTTCGTCACCTTCGGTCGGCCGGTGCCATCGTGATCGGCCTGGCCAGCACGTGCGCCGGATACGCCCGCGGGTCGATGGCCCGGAGCCACGGGAGCCGAGGGTCGGGATGAGCCACAATGTGCTGGTGCCTCGACAGTCCTCCGCGCCCGCGATCGGCACCAGGGCGACTGCCGTCGGGTTGCTGGGATTGACGATTGCTCTACTCCTCCTGACCGCCTTCGAGGTCGATTCGCCGATCCGGCTGCTGGTCACTCTGCTCTTTGCCCTCACGACGCCCGGTTGGGCGCTGGCGGCGTACCTCACGGACCGGACGCCCGCCATCGAGTGGACCATCGCGACCTGCGCGAGCATCGCCATCGTGATCGTGGTCAGCATGACCATGCTGGTGCTCCACGCGTGGCAGCCGGTCTGGGGCATGTCCGGGCTGGCCGTCGTGACGGCCGGAGTGTTGCTTCACCACGTCGTGCGGTCATCCAGGGTGCGCGCGCCGGAGCAGCGACCGTGAGTGCGGTCATCGATGTGCAGCCGGGGTCGACCCACGAGCACGAGCAGGCCAGATCCGGAATGCTGGGCGACGGGCTTGCGCTGGGCGCCAGTGCGCTGCTGACGGCCGGGGCGGGCATGGTCGGATGGCTGCTCGCCGCGCGGTTGCTGACCGCATCCGAGGTCGGTGCCACCTCGTCGTTCGTCAACTCCTTCATCCTGGTAGCGGCCATCGCCGAGCTCGGCCTCGGCCCGGCGTTGCTGCGATGGCTGCCGCTTTCCGGGGGCCGGACGGCAGATCTGCTCAAGCGGGTCTACCTCCTTGTCTCGGTGGTCGCCGTCGCCGTTGGCGTCGGTTGGCTGGTGCTGGCCGGCGGTTCCGTGACCGCGGCGGTCCCGGTGGTGGGAGGCCTGCTCTTCGTCCTGGCCAGTTTGGGCTGGACCCTTTTTCAGCTCCAGGACCTGGTACTGACCGGAGTCGGAGCGGCCCGTTGGGTCCCGTTGGAGAACCTGCTCTTCAGTGCGGCCCGCATCGTTCTCCTGTTGCTGCTCGGACCCTCGCTCGGGGCCAAGGGACTGGTTCTGTCCTGGGTGATCCCGACCCTGGTCGGAGTGGTCGTGGTCAACCTGGCGCTGGTGGTCAAGGGCCGCTCGCGCCCAGCGACCGACGGCGTCCTGCCCACCCGACGGGAAGTCGTCAAGCTGGTCGGGCCGACGTATCCGGCCACGGTCTTCTTGGCCGTCCTGTACAACGTCGTCCCGTTGGTCGTCTCTGCGCGCTACGGATCCGCGCTGGGAGCTGTCTTCTTCATCGTCTGGACGGGCCTGAACGCGCTGGACCTCGCGGCGACCGGCTTCGTCAACGCCATGGTGATCCGGCTGGCCCGGTTCAGCTCCGACTCGCGCCGGCTGATCAGGGAGTCGATCCTCCGCTCGCTCGCGATCTTCCTGCCGCTGCTGGCCGTCGGATTCCTGCTGTCGCACTGGGTGCTCGGCTGGTTCGGTCCCACCTACGCGGCCGTCGGCACCGACCTCCTGCGAGTGATCTTGATTGCCTTCCCGGCGCGACTGATGGTGGTGCTGGTCACGGGCGCGCACCTCGCCGCTGGTCGCGGCACGGTGGTGGCTCTGCTGCAGGGCCTGAATGCCGCTGGCATGATGGCCGTGATCAGCTTGATGCCAACGCCGGACCTCGTGTGGATCGGCTACGGGTTTCTGGCCATCCAGGCGGTCATCGCCGCAGCCGGTCTACTGGATCTCCGCCGGCGTTCGGTGCTGGCCGGCCCCGGCCTGGACGCCGCGGCGGTGGGCTCGGAACTGTCGATGATCAACGTGCAGGCGCACCAGGAGGAGGTTTTCACCATTTCCGTTCCCCCCGCCGCGGTGTCGTCCGCCGTCGAAGTGTTGTCCGGGACCGGGATCCGGCCGGCGCAACCCGAATCGACCCCACCGACGGGCCGGAGTCGCCACGCGCGCCCGGCGGCGGCCGGTGCGACATCTGACGTTCGGGCGTGGCTTCCGATTCTCCTGGCGGCCGCGGCCGTCGTGATGTGGTTCTGCGGCCTCCGGGCGGTGGGACCACAGCAGCTGCACGGTCTCGGCCTGATCGCCGTGCTCTCGCCCCTGACCATCGCCGCGTATCCGGTGCTCGTCGCATCGGCCGTGCTCGAACTGTTCGCCGGCCGCCGTCGCACCTGGGTGCTGACCTTGATGACGCTGGCCGCCCTGCTGTTGATCTACGGCCTGCAGCCGATGATCGAGCAGGCGGCGCGGCTGCCCGTCGGCTGGTTGCACGCCGGCTTCGCCAACTACATCGGGGCCAACGGCCAGATCCTCTCCAACTTCGATACCCGGTTCTCCTGGCCCGGATTCTTCGCGGTCGCCGCCTTCATCGGACGCGCCGCCGGCATCTCGGATGTGTCCGTCATGCTCGCCTGGGCGCCGGTGGTGCTCACCGGGTTGGCCACGCTCGGTATGCGGAGCATCGCCACCGCGGTGTTCGGTCATCGTCGAATCGCCTGGGTGGCCACCTGGTTGTTCCTTCTGGGCAACTGGTCGGAGCAGGACTATTTCTCCCCCCAGGGCACCGCCTTCATCCTGTTGATCGGGGCACTGGCCGTCACGTTGAAGTATCTCGTCCGGCCGGGAATCATCTCCGGCGGCCGAGTGCGGCTCCGGGACCGCGTGGTGCCCGAGAACTCCCCCCGCACCCGCCTTTTCGCGCAGGCCGTGGTGGTCCTCCTGGCCACCGCTCTTGCCCCGACCCATCAGCTGACGCCGTTCGTTCTGATCGGGATGTTGGCCCTGCTGGTGCTGTGGGGACGGCTCTACAGCACGTGGCTCCCCATCTTCGCCGCCCTGCCCGCCCTGGCCTGGTTCGCGCTGGGCGCGAAGCAGTTCTGGGTCGGCCAGCTCAGCCTGATCACCTCCTCCATCGGCGACGTCAACGGTTCGGTCACCCAGGGCATCGGGCAGCGGCTCGACGGAGATTCCGGCCATCAGCTGATGGTCTACCTGCGGATCGGTCTGACCTGTCTGCTGGCCGTCTTGGCGCTGATCGGGTTCATCGTGCTTCGCCGGCGGGGCGTGCGTACCTGGGTGCTACCGGTTCTGGGCGTGAGTTCGTTCGGGCTCGCGGTGCTGCAACCGTACGGCGGCGAAGTCTTCATGCGCTGCTTCCTGTTCGCTCTGCCGTGGTTCGCCATCGGCGCGGCCATCGCTCTGGATGCCCTGGCCGGTACGGCCCGGGCGAAGGGGCGGGTCCGGCGTCTTACCGCGGTGGGGGTGGTGCTCGCCGGAATCATGCTGAGCACGGTGTCGGCCCGCGGCGGCAATGATGCGTACGTGTCCGTCACCACCGCCGACGTGAATGCCATTCACTACGTGTATGCGCACGCCGCCGCCGGGGACAGCGTGATCAGCGCGCTGTGGTACGAGCCGTTGCGTTCGGATCGAGTGGGAGACCTGACCCAGATCAGCACCGACGAGCTGGCGACCGCCGCCAACCCGTGCACGACGGAGGCGCAGATCACCGCTTGCCTGGTCGCGGCGGCACCGAACTACATCCTGATCAATCCGCAGCAGGAGGCGGCCGGCGAGATCCTCAACGGGCTGGCCCCGGGCTGGTCAGGGCGCGTACTCACCGCGCTGGAAACCAAGAGCGGATATCGTGTGGCTTTCGAGCAGGACGATGCGATCGTTCTCCAGCGGAAGGCCACGGGCTGACGATGAGCGGACCGCACGATGACGGTCCCAGACGGTTCGGTTGGATATTCGCCCAGATCTGGGTGGACCTTTGGTTCCTGACCGCCGGGGCGGTCGTCAACTCGTTGCTGGGCAGCACATTGGTGCCGCGGGTGATCCGGGGGCTCGGGTACCGAGCCCTCGGCGTCCGCACCGCCACCAGCAACATCTTTCCTGGCCTGACGGTCGGCGGGCGGCTGCGGAACCTCACCATCGGTCGGATGACCTTCCTGAACCGTGACTGCTTCATCGAATGCGTCGGCGCCGTCGATATCGGCGAGGGCTGCCAGTTCGGTCCCCAGGTCACCATCCTGACGTCTCATCACGGCCGGAACGCCGATGGGACCATCTCGAGGCGCGCGACGGCTCGGCCGGTGGTCATCGGTGACCGGGTCTGGCTCGGAGCTCGCAGCGTGGTGGTGCCGGGCGTGACGATCGGCAGCGATGTCGCGATCGCCGCCGGCGCGGTGGTGGTCAAGGATTGCCTGGAGCCGGGCCTTTACGCGGGTGTTCCGGCACGTTGGGTATCCGCCGGAGGCTCGAGCGCGCCCGAGCCGGCGAGTCAATGGGCCGGCCCGAAACACCGGTCGGGAGTCGTTGGAGGACTGGAGGAATGATGGAACAGATCGTCGGATGGACGGCCGGTGGACTCGTCCTGGCCATGGTGATCGTCGGGGTCGTGCGAACCCTGCGTTCCGAACGCCACCTGGGCGTCCCCGCGGGTGAGGGACGGCTTACCCGCCCGGTCGAGGTCATTCGCCTGGATCGCGTCCTGATCGCGCTCGGCGCGGCGCTGGCCGTGGCGCTGGTGGCATACATCGTTCTCGGCCTGCCGTGAGCGTGTTGCTCCCGCTTCGGTCCCTGCTGACCTGAAGGTCAGTGTCCCGCGTTGGTCATGAGGGCGTCGGCCAGGGTGGGGACGAAGTCCCCGGAGTAGGACGTTGGAGCATCGCCACATGACCCGTCGGACTCGCCTGGGTGTTTGAACCAGACCCAGCCGTCCAGTCCGTCGGCCCCCGAGGCCCACACAGGGGTGACCCCCAATGCTCGTCCTGCGGGGTTGCACCAATGGATCCCGTCAGAGCCGTTGCCATTTCGGCTGGAGTCGATCAGGAACCTCGTGCCGGGGGCGGCATAGGTGCCGGCCAGCCGGGTCACCAGGGCTGCCCCATAGGCTCGCGACGTGGCGTCGTCGAAGAAGTTGTTGATATTAACGGCGAATCCTCTTGTCCCGGCCACTCCGGCCGCAGCGAGCCGCGACGCCATCTGATCGACCGTGGTGGTGGAGATGGGACTGCCGCCGTCCAGGTAGACGACCGTCTTCGGCGCCAGCCGGGTCAAGATGGCGATCGCGTTCCGCAGCAAGGCTTCTCGGGCCGCGATACCGGTGGCGTCCAGGCAATCGACGTAGAACAGCGAATCCGGTTCCAGAAGGACGATCGACGGTCGGGACCCGATGCCGGTCGCGAACCGAGTGATCCAGTCGAGGTAGGCCGTGTCATCGGCGGCCCCGCCCGACGAGTAGCTGCCGCAATCCCGGTTCGGCAGGAAGTAGGCCACCATCAGGGGCACCCGCCCGGCGGCCGCGGCGCCGGTGACGTAGGCGTTGCTCCAGTTCGCGTCGGTGTCGCGGACGAACCAGCGGGCGGTCGGGATCGACGCGATCCAGGTGGTGAGGCGGGAGGTCAGCGCATCGGCCGGGTTGGCCGAGGCCCAGGATGCGGCCGAACTCGCCGGATCGACGTAGAGCCGGCCCGTCAGCGCGGCGGGCGATGCCGACGCGGTCGACGTACTGGTGGGCGCGGCGCTGCTGGCCGTCGGGCTGGCGCTGGTGGTGGGGCTGCTGCTGGCTGTTGGGCTGGCGCTCGTGGTGGGGCTGCTGCTGGCCGTCGTACTGCTGCTCTTGGTTGCGCTGGTGGTTGCGACGGGCGTCGTCCGGACGTGGTTCTGTGTCGCGTCGATGATCGAGATTCTCGCATCGGCCGATCCGGCGGACGCGGCCAGGTTGACCGATGACCCTGCCTGAGCGCTGGCCGGCCGGGCCCAGATCACCCCGATGGTCAGTGCGGCGACGGTGAACGCCCCCGTGGCGGACAGGAGCCAGTGGCGACGAACTGCGGAGCGTGAGGTCATGGGACGCTCGTTTTTCTGCGGTGCAGGGCCAACCGCGTCAGTGTCACTGTCTGTGCAATACCGACTACAGTCTGCGGGATCATTGACTGAGAGTCAACGGGCACTACTTTGTGTGACATTCGCTTAACGCGGTACCCAGCAGTCGCTGAAAAGGATGACGCGCTCGAGCTCCGGTAATGCCAGCGAAGATCGACGAGTCACGGAAGAGTGCTTCTCGACGACGGGGCCGCAGTTGGCGGTCGAGCGGCCGGCCGGGCGAACGCCGACTCAGTCCGATGTGGCTCGGCGGCCTCGGCGATACGCGGACCGTTTCCTTGCCACCGCCCGGATGTAGAGGATCGGTCCGACGGCGTAGCCCTTCAGCTCGGTGATGGTGAGCGAGCGCGGATAGTCGGAAGTCTTCCTGGCGTTCTTGTACGAATTCGCGCTGAACAGCACGTGGACGGCTTTGGGAAGGTTCCGGATGATGCGAGCCGCTTCCCGAGGGCTGCGCAACAGGTGCTTCGTGACCACGACCGCCATTCCGGCGCCGTAGTCGTAGAGCTGCCGGTTGAGGCTGTCCGCGTCGGCCCGGTGGAAGTGACGGACCAGCGCGGTCGGGGCGTACACCATGATGTCGCCGGCGTTGATCATCGCGGCGTACACGTCGAGATCCTCACCCCCTCGGGTCACGGTCCCGGGTCCGAGGTCCGGATCGAAACCACCGATGGCCCGGAGGCGAGCCGTCCGGAATCCCATGTTGTTGCCCGAGCCGACGTCGCCACCGTAAGGAAACAGGACCCCTTTGGAACCCAGTGCGCCGACGGCCGCGATCTCGGGTGGGACGACCGATGCCAGCGTCCAGATCGCGCGGCCATATCCCTTGTCGAAGGAGCCGAACTCTTCGAAAAGCGTCTGGTGCCATGTGTGCAGAGATCCCGGGGTGACCAGTCCGGTCACTCCTCCGATCAGCTCCTGAGGGTCTTCCTCGAAGACCTTGATCATTTCGGAGACCCAATGCCGGTCGGGGAGCGTGTCGTCGTCGGTGAACAGGGTGATCGCGGACCGACTCGCCCGGAGCCCGGCATTTCGCGCGTTGGACGCCCCGCGTCGTGGCTCGTCGATGACCCTCACGCGTGGGTCCTGGAGTCCGTTGAGATAGGTCGGGACGCCGCTGCGTCCCGGGTTGTTGTCGACCACGAGTATCTCGAGATGGCCGTACGTCTGGCGGAGGAGCGCCTCGACCACGCCGCGAAGGCGCGGCTCGGTCCCCAGGGTGCAGATCACCACGGTGACCAACGGGAGGTCGAGGCCCAGGCCGCGCGGGGCGGAAGGAAGTCGCTCCGCCGCGGCGAGAAGGCCGGCCGGGCCGGCCTCGTCGATCGCCACGCCGGCCGCTCGCAGGTGGTGCTGCAGCGAATCGCTCAATTCGCGGGCGGCCGCCCGCCGGAGGAGGTCGCTGCGGGCCGGTTCGGCCGGCGGCAGATCCGACACCTGTATCGAGCCAACCGGTATCCCGCGGAGCCGAGCGACCACCGAACCGCGTTGCGGGGGGCCGTCCGTCACCGGACATCCGGGCGGTATCGATGCCAAGGACGGTGGCCCGGCCAGTTCGAGGTCGAACAACTGCACCGGCCGGAAGTCTGCTCCTGCTTTCGTCACGGATATCGGCGCTGACGCCGCTGATCTTCTGAAAACGGATGCCACTGGTCTCCTGAAGAAATGAACGGGCCAACGCGACCCCGGCCGACCGGACGGACTTCCGGTTCAGCGTACGGAGCCGGAGGCCCGCAAACGGGCCGTTCCGGGGCCGAGGTCAGCAGAATCACCCTCGACCACGCTGCCGTCCCACGCGCAGTCACGCCGTCCTGACGGACGGTCACCGTACTCGCGTCAGGGCCGTTCGTCGTCCGGGTCGATCGACGGGATCTCTTCCGATGCGTTGCCGTTGGGCGCGCCGTCCGGGCTGGCCGCGGCCCAGATGGCCGGCCCGATGTGGCTACGTCCGGCGTGCCAGGCCACGATGTCCAGTGCGCGGAGGCTGGTGATGGGCGGAGTGGTGGCCAGGGCCGCGACCTCGCCGAAGAACTCATGCCCGGTGGTCAGGTCGTCGATGATTGCCTGACCGAGCAGCGGCAGGAACTCCCGCCAGCTGCGTTTGCGGTCCCGGGACACCGGGGCACCGTCGGCCCCGCGGTAGCAGTAGTCGACGAACCGGTCGTAGAGCGGGATGAAGGCCGGTCGCTTGCGATGCATGACCTTGGCCAGGATCGACCCGCGCGCGTTGCCGGGAAGGTCGTCGGAATCCAGGACGGAGAAGAGTTCACCCAGTTTGGCCAGTTCCACCGGACCGGCCTCGACCAGGCGGGCATCGACCGGGATGTCGGCCAGCCAGTGCTCCAGGTGCGGCCGCACCGCCTCCAGTGCGTAGAAGGTGCGCGAATTCATCTCCGCGTTCAGCAGTACCGGAGCGACGAAGTCGGCGTCGGCGACGCGCCAGGGCCCGCCCTCGGAACCGAACGAGTCGTAGGCCGGGTAGCCGAACCGGTCGCGGCGGGAGAGATAGCTGCGGGCCGAATCCAGGGCCGACGCACGGTCGATCTGCACTCCGCCGATCTTCAGGACGCCATCACTCACCGAGGAAGTCATGCCGCCACCCTAGAAGACCCACCTTTCGCCGTTCGGTGGGGTACCTCGGGGCCGGAGCGGGTGGCGGCGCACGCTTCTAGCCCACGCCGTGCTCGATCACGGTCAGCAACGGCGCCGCATCGCCGACGATCACCGGAGCGGCCCCGGTGGGCCGCCTCCACAGCCAGGCGTCGAGGTCGGCCGCCGACGCCGTCACCGTGAACGACGGGGTTCCGTGCTGATCGTGCGGGCCGAGACTGATCGTCGGTTCGTCGAAGGGCTGGCCCGTGGTGCGGCTGGTGCCGGTGAACCGGCCCAGGGTCAGGTCCCAGTGGTGCCTCGTGTCGGCGCTGATCACTCGCCCGAATCCCGGCGCATGGTGGAAGGTGGCCCCCGCCCGGTGACCGCCGTAGATGACGGTCAGCGCCTCGTCGACCCCGTCCTCGGCCAGGTCGGCGTCGAGCGGGGTGACGGCACCGACGACGAGTTCCGCGTCCAGGCGGTGGATGAGCACCTCGTGCGCCTGCCGGCGGCGGACGAAGCCGACCGTGTGGTCGTCGGCCCAGGTCCAGACCTCGTCCTCGTCATCGGCGTCGGCCAAGGCCCGGATCAACTGATCGGTCGCATCCGGAAAGGCCCGGAGCAGCTCCGGGTAGCCACTCGGGCGGGGTGGTTTCGCCAGTTCGGCCGCCGCCGGGCTGCGAAGCCGGTCGCGGACGACGATCGCCCAGAACAGTTGCACCTCGGTCAGATGCCAGAGCAGGTCGGCGGCGGTCCAATCTGGGCACGTCGGCACCGGGGCCTGCGGGTCGGCGCCGGAAAGGCACTGGAGGAAACGCGCGGACTCGCGCCGGATGTCGTCCATGTAGTTCGGGGTCGCCATGGGCCGGACAGTAGCGACCGCCACCGACCGACGCGCGTCAGCCCCCGCCGAGGGCCCGCAGGCGCTCCAGCCGATCCGGCTCGTCGAGCCCGGGATCGCCGGCCAGGAGGTCGGCGGCCCGGGCGAAATGCACCCGTGCCCGCTCCGGGGCTCCAGTGGCCAGCAGCAGTTCGCCCAGTTCCTCCTCGACGTAACCGTCGGGCTCACCGCCACCGAGCCGGGTCTGGACGGCCAGGGCCTCGTCGTAGCGCCCCAGGGACCGCAGAGCCCGGCCGACGGCCCAGTCGGCGACTCGCTGCTGTTCGACCGAGCCGTTGGCGCGGTAGGCATCGCGGGCTCGTTCGAACTCTTCCAAGGCGCCGGCGAAGTCACCGCGATCGTGCCGGGCCCAGCCGAAGTTGTTGCGCAGCGCCCCGATCCAGCGTCGGGTGCGCCGGTCGGTGGTTCGGTCAGTGGCGGCGAGCGCCGCGCGGGTCCAATGCTCGGCGTTGTCCGGGTCGGCGATGGCCAGCATGTGGAGGGCGTCGACGAGCAGGAAGTCCTCATCCGCGGCCCGAGCGGAGGTCACCGCGGCCTGGAATTGCGGAATCGACTGCGCCGCACGGTGATTGGAGTGGTGCAGGCGAGCGCGTTCCAGGTGCAACCGGGTACGGACCCGCGGGTCGGTCGGGCCGTTCGCCTCCACTGCGTCCAGTTCGGCCACGGCCTCAGCTTCCCGATCCAGCAAGCCCAGCGCCCGGGCCAACTGTGTCCGGAGTTCTTCGTGGGCAACGGATCCCGGGGCCGTCATGGTCAGCTCGGCCCGGAACCGTGCGGCGGATTCGGCCGGATCATCGAAGTCCCACAGCTGGTCGAGTCGATCGCCGTCGAGCGGCGTCGGGTCCACTGGGTGCACGACGAAACCCTTTCTGTGTGTCTGCAAGTAACGACAATCCGGGTGGAGGTCGTCAGCCCAGGACGGCGGTGAGGCCTTCGACGACCATCCGGTGGTCGTCGGCCTGGGGCAGACCGGACACGGCGACGGTGCCGATCGGGCCGGCTCCGGCCACGGAGATCGGGAAGGCACCGCCGTGGGCCGCGTAGACCGCGGGGTCGAGGAGGGTGGCCTCGGTCAACGTCTTGCCGGCCAGCGCCAGGCGCCGGCCGAACAGGAACGAGGAGACGCCGAACCGACGCACCAGGGCGCATTTGCGTTCGATCCAGGCGTCGTTGTCCGCGCTGGACCCGGTCAGCGCGGCGTGGAACAGCCGCTGCTCGCCGCGTTGGATGTCGATCGCCACCGGCGCGCCCTCGGCCTCGGCCCGCGCCACCAACGCGCAGCCGAGCCGCCAGGCGTCGACCGGGCCGAATGCCGGGAAGACCAGCGTCGCCTCCTGGTGCTCGATGTCGCTGATCAATCTCCGCAGTGCTGCCGCATCGTCCGCCATCGGTTCATGATGCGGTGTCGGTGCGGGGGCGGACAATCCGGGTATGACGGACGACGGTGTGACGCGCGGGGGCGGGGCCGACAGCGGGGTGGCCATCGGTGGCCTGGTCACTCCCGTGGGCCGGCTGTCGGTGGCGGTCAGCGGGATCGGGCTGGTGGCGGTGCGCTGGGGTGACATCCCGGCCGCCACGAGATGGCCGGTCGTGGACGATCCCGATCGACTGCGACCGGCCCTGGACCAGCTCACGGCCTACTTCGCGGGCCGGCTTCGCACGTTCACCCTTCCCCTGGATCTGTCCGGGTTGGGGCGCAGTCCGCGGCTGGTCCTGCAAACGCTGTTCGAGCAGGTCGGGTTCGGAACCTCGATCACCTACGGGCAGCTGGCGCACCGCAGTGGAACCGGGGTTCCGGCCCGGGGCATCGGCGCGATCATGGGGGCCAACCCGATTCCGATCGTGGTGCCGTGCCACCGGGTACTGGCGGCCAACGGGCTCGGCGGCTACAGCGGTGGGCGGTCCGGAGAGGGGTTGGCGACCAAAAGATGGCTGCTCACCATGGAGGGTGTGCTCCAGCCCACACTCGATTGGGCTTCTGCCACGTGACCGATTCCGGCGCGCGAGCGTAAGCACGACCCGGTTGCGGTAGCGCCGGATGTCGTTGTGTCGATCCGCGGGTGTCGGTGCCGTGTCGACTCAGTAACGAAAGGGTGTACGAGAGGTTGAGCCGACGGTTCGGGCGACACGCCGCGCGAAACGCCGGAAGCCCTGCGCACACTCTTTGTCCACACGTGGCCGGATCGGCTCAAGCGGCTTGACCAGCGGAGATGGCCGGAACCGGCGGAGAATTCCCCAGGTTGTGCACATCAGCCCCCGGAGCTGACCTGCATTGATTCGGGTTCTTCCCCAAATTGTCCCCGGCCCGTCCCACGTCTGTCCACAGTGCACATTTGGCGGCTGGGTCCGGGGCGCCTAACGTCCCACTGCGCTGAGCAAGCGGTTCTCGGGTGTGGTCGCGTCGATGTCATTCCGGACGCCTATGGTCGGGGCTCCTCCTGCTCAGCCGCGCCCGTCACCGACAGCGCGGCCGAGCCTCCGGCCGGGTCACTGTCGGTGGCTCCGGGTAGACACGAGTCGGAGCGTCGGCTGATCAGCGAACTGGGTTTGGAGGCGGTACCACGATGGCGGTGATCGACGACCGGCGGTCAGGTGAACGTCCGGCGGAACCCACTCGGTTCGACCGGCAGCCTCCGCAGGACATGGCCGCCGAGCAGTCCGTCCTGGGCGGCATGCTGTTGAGCAAGGACGCCATCGCCGACGTCGTCGAGGAACTGAGCACGGTCGACTTCTACAAGCCGGCCCACGCCACCGTCTACGAGGTCATCCTCAACCTGTACGCCCGCGGCGAGCCGGCCGACGTCGTTACCGTGGCGGCCGAGCTCGACAAGGCCGGCACGTTGTCCCGCATCGGCGGTGCGGTGTACCTGCACACCCTGACCAGCGCGGTGCCGACGGCGGCCAACGCCGCGTTCTACGCCCAGATCGTGGCCGAGAAGGCGGTGCTGCGGCGGTTGGTCGAGGCCGGCACCCGCATCGTCCAGCTCGGCTACGGCGGCAACGAGGGTGAGGTCGGCGGTGGGGAGGTCGACGAGATCGTCGATCGCGCGCAGGCCGAGATCTACGAGGTCACCGAGCGCCGCACCACCGAGGACTACGTCGTCCTGGAGGAGTTGCTCCAGCCGACGATGGACGAGATGGACGCCATCGCCAGTCGCGGGGGGATGTCCGCCGGTGTGCCGACCGGCTTCGCCGATCTCGACGCTCTCACCAACGGTTTCCACCCGGGGCAGATGATCATCATGGCGGCGCGGCCGGGTGTCGGTAAATCGACGCTGGCCCTTGACGTGGCCCGGAACGCATCGGTGAAGCACCGGTTGACATCGGTCATCTTCTCGCTGGAAATGTCCAAGACCGAAATCACCATGCGTCTGCTGTCGGCCGAGGCGCAGATCCGGTTGTCGCAGATGCGCGCGGGCACGATGAGCGAGCAGGACTGGCAGAAGATCGTGCGGCGGATGAGCGAGATCTCCGACGCCCCACTGTTCATCGACGATTCGCCGAACATGACCATGATGGAGATCCGGGCCAAGGCGCGCCGGCTCAAACAGCGCAACGACCTCAAGTTGATCGTGCTCGACTACCTGCAGCTGATGTCGTCGGGGAAGAAGGTCGAGTCACGGCAACAGGAAGTGTCCGAATTCTCGCGCCAGATGAAGTTGCTGGCCAAGGAACTCGAAGTTCCGGTGATCGCCATCTCCCAGCTGAACCGTGGTCCGGAGCAGCGCACCGACAAGCGGCCGATGCTTTCCGATCTGCGTGAGTCCGGCTCACTGGAGCAGGACGCCGACATGGTCATCCTGGTCCATCGGCCGGATGCCTTCGAGGCCGACGACCCGCGAGCCGGCGAGGCCGACCTGATCATCGCCAAGCACCGCAACGGCCCCACCACCACCATTTCCGTTGCGCACCAACTGCACTACTCGCGTTTCACCGACCTCGCGGCGCAGTAGGGCGCGACGAGGGCGCCGAAGCGGGATGTCGTTGTCCAGAATCCGTCGCCGGGGCGGCGGTGCTGGTGCGAACGGTCAGGGTGCAGTCCATGACGGTCACCGTCCTCGGCCCGGGTGAGCTCAGTTGGGAGCGGAGCACGCGGGCGGCGGCCGCTCCGGTTTCGGCGAAGGGCTGCCGGATCGTGGTCAGGCCGACCGCTTCGGCGGCCGGTCCGTCGTCGTAACCCATGATGGACAGGTCCTGAGGGACCCGGAGACCGAGGTCGCGGGCGGCCAGCATGACGCCGAAGGCCAGGTCGTCGAAATGCGCCATCACCGCGGTGGGCCGGTTCGGGCCGGTCAGCAGTTGAGCGGCGGCCTCGCGGGCCAGCGGAATGGTCGAACCGGAGAAGGCCAGGATGGGTTCGGCGGCACCGACGGATGCGAGTTCGTCACGGAAGCCGGCCAGCCGGATCCGGCCCTGGGACTGGTATTCGGTGGCCTGCCTTTCGGTGAGGTATCCGATGCGGCGATGACCGAGGCCGTACAGGTGCGCCGCCGCCATCGCGCCGCCGCGGCGGTCGTCGGTGGTGATCGTGCTGAAGACGTCGCTGGTTGCGTCGACCACGACGGTCTGCACCTCCCGCTCGAACAGCCGGCGCTCGACGGGGGCGTCGATGCCCTCGCCCATCACGATGATCCCGTCCCACTGCCCGCGGATGGCCGAGGCGGCCAGTGTCGGCGAGGAGGAGGTGGCGGCCGACTCGATATCGACAACCCTTACTTCGTAGCCACTTTCGCGCAATTCGCCGAGTAGGCCGGAGAGTCGCGTGTAGTAGGAGGCGTAGGAGGTGAACGGGGCCAGCACGGCGATGCACCCGGCGCCCTGCCGGGCCTGGGACACGGCCGCGGACTTCGGCACGAAACCCAGTTCGTCGGCCACCCGGAGGACCTTGTCCCGGGTCGCGGCGTTGACCCGGCCGGGTCGGTTCAGAGCGTTGGAGACGGTGGAGATGCTCACGCCAGCTCGGGCGGCCACGTCATAGATGGTTGCCTGCTTCGCCACGGACCCCTCTACCTTCCACACCCCGACATCTTCTAAGAAAAGCACTTTACAGTCAGGGGTCGATGAACGGCGCCCAGGGGTTGGGCTGCCGGGCGAGGGCATTCCCCAGGTCCATAAAAGTGCTTCGATGAAACCTGTTGACAGACGCGATGGCATCCGCTTAGCTGTCGGCAGTGCTCAAGCCGACCCGTGAGAGGGCCCCGATGGTTTTGGACGACGCAGTCCGAAAGTTCCTGGACACCAAGCTCGATTCCGGCGATCCCGGCCAGCCGGTCGCGGACCGTCGGCAGATCATCCGGGCCGGCAGTGACGACCTCTTCGGTGCCTTCGGCGCCGCCGGATCGCAGGCCGTCCGCGTCAGCGACCACGTCATCGACGCCGACGGCAGCGTCCGGGCTCGGGTCTACCAGCCGTCGGAGCCGGGGCGCCATCCGCTGCACGTGTTCCTGCACGGCGGAGCGTGGTGGCTCGGTGCGGTCGACGAGTTGGTCAACGATGCGCTGTGCCGCGATCGCTGCCAGGCGTCCGGGTGCGTGGTGGTGTCGGTGGAATATCGCCTGGCCCCGGAGTTCCGCTACCCGACGGCCGTGGAGGACAGCTACGCGGCCCTGGTCTGGGCCGTCGACCACGCCGAGGAACTGGGCGCGGACCCGGACGACGTCTCGGTCGGTGGGATCTCCTCGGGCGCCAATCTGGCCGCGGCCGTGGCCCTGCTCGTCCGGGACCGGCACGGACCGAGGCTGGTCGGGCAATTGCTCGAGGTGCCCCCGCTGGATCTGACCCTGGACACCATGCGGGGAACCGGGATCAGTGACGAGTACGGAATCTCGGCGGCCGATCTCGAGATCGCGATCGCCCTGTACCTGAACGATCCGGCCGAGGCCCTCGACCCGCTGGCCTCCCCGCTGCTGGCCGACGATCTGTCCGGGTTGGCCCCGGTCCATGTGATGACGGCCGAATTCGACCCGCTCCGCGCGGACGGCGAGCGATTCGTCGCACGGGTCCGTGAGGCCGGCGGTGAGGCCTCGATCGTCAACTATCCCGGAGCGGTCCACGGGTCCCTGGCCCTGACCGGCGTCTGGGCACCGGCCCGCCGGTGGCAGTCCGACGCCGCCGATGCATTGCGGACCCTTCATGCCGTTCGGGCCGGATAGGTCCGTCCCTTCCCGGCGCAGAGCGTTGGTCAACGATTTCTGCTTCGTCTGTGTAGTTCGGCCCGGACCGGTTGCCCGCAGGTGACCGGCCGATCATTGAAAAGCCAAAGGAGGCTTGCGCATGTCAATCTCGAATCTGTCGAGGACGAAAGGACAGCGAATGTCGAAGCGCTCGGTTCGCTCGTTGATGGTCCTGGTGTTGGGCAGTTCGCTGGCGGTGACCGCGTGCAGTGCGCCGGGTGACGCAGCGTCGGCCACGAGCAGTTCCTCCCCGAGCAGCGCCTCGAGCGCCGCCGCCGGAACCAGTGGCGCCAGTATTGTCTCGTCGGCGCCCGGAACATCGTCGGCCGGAGGTGCCCCCAGCAGCGGCGCGACCGCGGGTGGTGGCCCGACCTGCGGCACGGCCCCGGTCACCATGTCCGCCTATTTCGAGACCGGCTTCCCGCTCACCAAGGCGTTGACCGACGAATTCACCAAGCAGTATCCGAACGTGAAGTGGAACATCCGTCAGGACCAGTTCGCGGTGATCACGCAGAACGCGCCCCGGGTGCTCTCGGACGACCCGCCGGACCTCATGCGGCTGCCGCAGGTCTCGCAACTGGTCAAGGACGGCCTGCTGAAGAACCTGGACAGCTACGCCACCGCCTACGGATGGGACAAGTGGCCGGCTTCGCAGCTCAGCCAGCTCCGGGTCGCCGCCGACGGCTCGCGCGGATCGGGCTCCCTGTTCTCCATGGGCCTGAACTTCTCGTTGACCGGTGTCTTCTACAACAAGAAGCTGGCCGCGCAGATCGGGATGACCTCGGCCCCAACCACTCTGGCCGAGCTGGATACGGTGCTGCAGAAGGCCAAGGCGGCCGGTCTGACGCCGATCGACCAGTTCAACGGCGGAGCCACCGGCGGCCTGGCGTTCCCACTGCAGAACCTGATGGCCGTCTACGGTTCCACCACCCCGATCAACGACTGGATCTTCCAGAAGTCCGGGGCCAGCATCGACACCCCGAGCAACCTGCAGGCGGTCCAGCATCTGCAGCAGTGGATCACCTCCGGCTACTTCGCCTCCGACATCAACTCGCAGGACTACTCGGCGATGATGAGCCGCTTCACCGGCGGCAAGGCGCTGTTCATGTTCAACGGGGACTGGGAGTCCGGGAACCTGGACAAGCAGATGGCCGGCAACGTCGGCTTCTTCGTCATGCCGCCGCTCAAGGCGGGCGGGAAGCAGGCGGCCATGTCGGCGCCGTTGACCATGGGCATCAGCGCGAAGGCCGCCCACCCGGACTGCGCCGCCTTCTTCCTGAACTGGGTGGCCACCAACAAGACCGCCCGGGAGATCGACGTGACCATCGGCGGTTCCCACCCGATGGGACCGGACAACGCCTACATGCCGCCGTCCAAGGCGGGCACCGTCACGGCCCAGACGCTGGCCGCGGGATCGAAGATCGGCGCCGACAACGGCGCGATGGACTTCATCGCGAACGCCACCGGATCCATCTACGCCAAGAGCTGGACCCCGGAGCTGCAGAAGCTGGTCGGCGGGCAGGTTCAGCCCGACGCGCTCCTCAAATCGGTGCAGAGCGACTACCAGAGTCAACTCCAGGGCTGACCTGACCGATGACCAGCTCAGTTGCTTTCCCGGCCGAGGCTCCGGCGTCCGCCGCCGCCCCGCCGGTCGCTGATCGCCCCCGCCGTCGCGTGCACCGCACGCGGCGGCGGGGGAGCTGGTGGGGCTGGCTGTTCGCGGCGCCCGCCGTCATCTTCTACGCGGTCTTCGTGCTCCGACCGCTGGTGCTGACCTTCCAGTACTCGTTCTACAAGTGGGACGGCATCGGACGTTCCACACCGGTGGGATTGCGGAACTACGCCAAGGTCTTCAGCGACCCCGACCTGTTCGGCTCGATCGTCAACTCGCTCGAACTGATCATCTTCTTCTGCTTCATCCCGGTCATCCTCGGATTGTTGGTGGCGGCGACCATCCGTCGCATCGCCGAGACCAAGCTGGCCGTGGTCGCCCGCACCGTGCTATTCCTGCCGCAGATCATCCCGTTGGTGGCGGCCGGCATCGTCTGGAGCTGGTTGCTGTCCTCGACCGGGCTGATCAACCAGCTCCTGTCGGCGGTCGGTCTGTCCGGGGCGACCCGTGCGTGGCTCGGCGACTTCAACTGGGCCCTGCCGGCGGTCGGGTTGATCGGCGCCTGGGTGCTCATCGGCCTGTGCACGCTGTTGTTGCTGTCCGGAATGAGCAAGATCGACCCCACCCTCTATGAATCGGTCCGTCTCGACGGGGCCGGCGCGGTACGGGAGTTCTTCGCCATCACCCTGCCGGCGCTGCGTCAGGAAATCGGGGTGTGTGTCACCGTCACCGCGATCGCCGCACTGGCCAGCTTCGACATCATCTTCATCTCGACCCAGGGCGGCCCCGGCAACCAGACCATGGTGCCCGGCCTCGAGGTCTACTACCTCGCCTTCAGCGATCGGCAGGTCGGGCTGGCCTCGGCGCTCGCCGTCGTTCTCATGGTCCTCGTGCTCGTCGTCATCGCGCCCATTCAATGGTTGACCAGGGAACAGAAGTCATGATCGTCTCCATTCGAGAAAAACTCATCGGGCGGGTCCTGCTGATCGCGCTGATGCTCATCACCCTGGTGCCGTTCGTCGCCATCTTCACCACCGCGCTCGCACCGGCGGGGACCTACCCGTCCGGCATCACCTGGCCGAGCCACCCCCAATGGCACAACTTCGTGAATGCGTTCAACGCGGCCAACATGGGCAAGTTGCTGTGGTCCAGCGTGCTCATCGTTCTGGGCGTCGTGCCGGCATCGCTGTTGTTCGCGGTGATGGCCGGTTTCGCGTTCGGCTATCTCCGGCCTCCGGGGCACCGTTTCGTGTACCTGCTCATCGTCCTGGGCCTGACCCTGCCGTTCGAGGGCATCATCACCCCGCTGTACTACCAGGTCCGCGATTTCGGGCTGCTGAACACCAGATGGGCGATCATCCTGCCGCTCATCGCGCTGTTCATGCCGTTCTCGGTCCTGTGGATGCGAGCGCATTTCGTCAACGTCCCCGAGGAACTGTCCGAGGCGGCGAGTCTGGACGGCGCCAACACCTGGCAGCTGTTCTGGCGCGTGCACGTTCCGCTGGCCAAGCCCGCGCTCTCGTCGCTGGCCATCCTGTTGTTCCTGTGGACCTGGAACCAGTTTCTGCTGGCCATCGTGCTCGTCGACGATCCCGGGAAGAGAACCATGGCCGGGGCCCTTGGCGCATTCCAGGGCCAGTACGGAACCGACATCCCGACCCTGTGTGCGGGTGCCCTGTTGATCATGGCCCCCACCATCGTCATCTTCATCATCTTCCAGCGGCGCTTCGCGGCCGCTCTTCTCCAGGGGTCGGTGAAGGGGTAATCACACCCAAGCCGCGACCGCCCGTCAAACATTCCCGAAGGAGAAGCCCGGCCATGACGGGTGCACCCACTGTGACGACGACCCATCACGGGCTCACGGCCGAGCAGTACAACTTCCTGCGCTACACGCGCCTGGAGAACTGGTCGGCCTTCACCCGCTTTCCCGTGTCGCCATCGGTCCGAGCAGATCTGCTGGCGGCCATGTGCAATGCCGAACCGGACGTGGTCCGGGCCGCCCTGGACGCCATGGCCGCCGAGGTCGACCGGATGGCGAAGGTCCTGTTGTCGGACACCAACTTCCGCGCGGCGGTCATCGGCCTGTCCGGCGCCGGCGAAACAATCGCCGTGGTCGGGGATTCCATCACGGCCGACCGGCTGGGTTGGTGCGAACTGCTCACGGCGACCGCCACGCGGATCGATCCGGCCTCGCCGGACAGGTGGCGCAACTTCGGGGTCAGCGGCGACACCACAGCGAACGTCCTTGAGCGTTTCGACCTGATCGCCGCCGCGGCTCCAACGCGCGTGCTGATCCTGTTGGGAACCAACGACGCCCGCGAGCACGGTCGCCCGCGCTCGGGCTACCGCATGGCTACGGCGAGCGAGACCGGGAGGAACCTGGCGGCCCTGATCAACCTGTGCCAGGCCGATCTCGGCGCCCGGGTCACCCTGCTGACCCCGCCGCCCGGGATGCAGGAACGCATCGACGCGACCTTCGCCTCGGCTGCCATCAGCTGGCAGGCCTCGGCCATCGACGAGCTGGCCCAGGTGGTGCGCGACCTCGACCCGCGCGGCGTCGACATCCACCACGAGATGACCGCGGACGGGCCGGCCGACCTGCTCGAGAACGACGGCGTCCACCCCAACGTGCGGGGGCAACTCCTGATCGCGACCGCGGTCGCCCGGCATCTGGCCTACGCCGGCGCCTGATCCTCCGAACGAACCGTCGCCCGGTCGGAACCGACGAAATCCGGTCAGGCCGGGGTCATCTCGATCGCGAGGAACGGCCGCGTCCGGAGGTGCTCCGGGGCGGCGCGGTGGAACCGCGCACGATCAGCGAGGTCGCCAGTTCGACGTGGTGCGACTCGATGGTCTCTCCGGCCGCGAGACGCAACGCCGTCCGGAGAGCGACCGCGCCCATCTCGCGCAGCGGTTGCCGGACCGTGGTCAGCGGCGGGGCGGCCATGTGGGCGAGCTGGGTGTCGTCGAAGCCCACGATGCTCAGGTCCCGAGGGACGTTCAGGCCGCGGATGCGTGCCGCTTCGATGACACCAAGGGCCACCTCGTCCGACCCGGCGAAGATCGCGGTCGGTGGCTCGGCCTGATCGAGCATCGAACCGCCGGTGTTCACCCCGGTCTCGTAACTGAAGGCACCGGTGGTGACGTACTCGGGCAACAGATCCAGGCCCGCGCCCTCCATCGCCGCCCGGAATCCGTGTTCGCGCGCGTGGTTGCAGGCGGCGGTCTTCGGGCCGCCGAGATACCCGATGCGGCGGTGGCCCAACGACAACAGGTGCTGGGTCGCGGTCAGCCCGCCCGCGAAGTTGGTCGAACCCACACTGGTCAGCCGGGCCAGCGGCATGCCGAGCGGATCCACGACGACGTACGGCACCCGGGCCCGGCTCATTGCGGCCAGGCGCTCCTCGGTGAGTTCACTGGTGACACCGATGACGGCCCGGCGCCCGGTCAGGGCGAGAGCCCTGGCCCACGCCGCGGGGCGTTCGGAGGTGAGATTGGCGGCCGCTCCGACCCTGGTGCTGACCACGATGTCGATACCGAGCTGGGATCCGGCGTCGATCACACCCTGGACGATCTCCGATGAGTACGCGACGAGTGCGGCCTCCACCTGCACCTCGACGATCGCCCGGGTCCCGGACTCGGCCCGGCTGGTGGCCGAGAGCACATAGTTGTGCTGCTGCAACTTCTCCTGGACCAGAGTGCGGGTCGATTCGGCGACATCGCTGCGGCCGTTGAGGACCTTGCTGACGGTGGCCACCGAGACCCCGGCCGAGGCGGCGACCATCGCAAGCGTTGGGCGTGCTGGCCGGGGTGGTGCGCTACTCACGGTCCCTGCTCCTGCTCGACGATCTGGCTCACGACACTGGGTTGATGTCCACCGGAGTCACCAGACGCCGGGTGTGCCCGACGGTCCGGAGCGGACCGGTCAGCCGGAAGACGCCGGCGCACGGGGTGTCCGAGACCGAGGTACCGATGAACACCTCGACCTTACCGGGCTCGACCACGAGATTTTCGTCCCGACCGACGAACGCCGTGCGGTCAGCGTGCAGGTGGAAGCAGACATCGGCGGCGGCTCCGGCGTCGAGGGTGACGCGGGCGAACCCGGCCAACTGCCGCACCGGACGGGTCACCCGCGCCACCTCGTCGTGCAGGTACAGCTGGACCACCTCGTCGCCGGCCCGCCGGCCGGTGTTCCGCACACGGACGGTCAGGGTCAGCTCACCGTCGGTCGGGATCTCCTCGGCATCGAGGCGAAGCGCGTCGACCTCGAACGAGGTGTAGGAGCGCCCGAATCCGAACGGAAACAGCGGCGTCGGATCGAGATTGCTGATGCCGACGTTCTCGACCCCCAGCGGTGGCTGCAGATAGGTGCCGGGTTGGCCGCCCGGGTCGCAGGGGATCTGCACCGGGAGCTTGCCGCCCGGCTGCACCCGACCGCTGAGCACGCCGGCGATGGCCGCGCCGCCCTCCTCCCCGGGCATGAACGCCTGGACCAGCGCCGCCGCGCCGGCCTTGACCTCACCCAGCGCATAGGGGCGACCCGACACCACCACGACGACGACCGGAGTGCCGGATGCCACCAGTTGGGCGATCAACTCGGCCTGGACGCCGGGCAACCTGAGGTCGGGGGCGTCGCAACCCTCACCGGAGGTACCAAGGCCGAACAACCCGGCCCGGTCGCCGACCACGACGATGGCCAGGTCGGCGGCGGCGGTGGCCTCGACGGCTCCGACGAATCCGGACCGGTCGTCCCCGCGTACGTCACACCCGCGGGCGTAGGTCAGCACCGCCTCCGGGAATTCGCTCCGCAGGGCGTCCAGGACGGACGGCGCCGCGATACCCAGACCCCGCGCCGGGTATCGCGGAAGGACGTGATTGGGAAAGGCGTAGCAGCCCATGAACGTGCGCGGGTCGTCGGCACAAGGTCCGACCACCGCGATCCGGCGTGGCACCGGCCGTTCCGATCCCAGCAGCGGCAGGGTGGTGCCCGGATCGAGCAGGATGACCGATCGCTCGGCCATCCGCCGGGCGAGGGCCCGGTTGGTGGCCGAATCGAGGTCGATGTCCGCCGCCGAGACCGACGACTCCGGTGTCCAGTCCGGGTCCAGCAGGCCCAGGTCCACCTTCTGGCTGAGCAGTCGGCGCGCGGCGCGGTCGATCAGCTCCTCCGGCAACTCCCCCCGCCGCACCCGGTCCACCAGGTGTGCACCGAACCCGAGGGTGTCGGGGAGTTCGACGTCCAGTCCTGCCTGCAGGGCGAGCACACCGGCGTCCTCGAAGTCGGCGGCCACCTTGTGCATGATCGTCAGGAACGGGATCGACCAGTAGTCGGACACCACCGTCCCGTCGAACTCCCACTCGTCACGCAGCACCGTGGTGAGCAGCCATGGATCGGCTGCGACCGGCACTCCGTCGATCTCCGAGTAGGAGTTCATCACCGAGGCGGCTCCTCCGGCGCGGACGGCCATCTCGAACGGCGGCAGCATGACGTCGCGGAGTTCGCGTCGCCCCATCGACACCGGGCCGTGATTGCGGGCACCGCGGGACGCCGAATAGCCGGCGAAGTGTTTGAGGGTGGCGATCACCCCGGCGCTCTGCAACCCGCGGACGTACGCCGTGCCGAGCATGCCGACGAGGTACGGATCCTCGCCGATGGTTTCCTCGACCCGGCCCCACCGATAATCCCGGACTACGTCCAGCACGGGCGAAAGTCCTTGGTGCACACCGACAGCCGCCATGTCCCGCCCGATGGCGGCGGCCATGGCCTCGATCAGGTCGGGGTCGAAGGTCGCGCCCCAGGCGATGGCCGCCGGGTACACCGTGGCGCCCAGGGTGGTGAATCCGGTCAGGCATTCCTCGTGCACCAGGGCGGGAATTCTCAGGCGCGTACCGGCCAGCACCTCGTGTTGCTGACGGACCAGTTCCGCCGCACCTTCGGCTGCGGTCAACGGAACGCTGCCGAACACGCGGGTCAGATGACCCAACCCGTGCGTGCTGGCCTCGGCCAGTGAGACGGCACCCGAAGCGGCGAAGACGTCCTCCATCGGAGCCACGTTGAAGTTCGTGTCCGAGTCCGACGCTTGTTGCCCGTCGGCCGGGGCCTGCATGTCGTTGCCCACCCATCGGCTGCCCAACTGGGCGACTTTCTCCTCCAGCGTCATCTCCACCAGCAGGGCGTCCACCCGCTCCCGGGTGGATCGGGTGCTGTCCCGCCAGACGGAGGGAACCAATGGGCCGGCCGGTGCGGACTGGAGAGGCATGACGCTCCTGATCGACTAGTTGGTAGGTGAGATCTCGAAAAGTTTCGAAGCCGGACCTGCGAGTGGCGGCGGCGTCAGAGGGGCGATTCGCGGCGTCCGACACTGACATTGCCCATGCCCGACGCCTGATCATGGCACCTCAGCCTCGAATCCGCACGTGCAATCGCGAAATTGCTGTGGCTCTTGACACATGGATTGTCGAAAAACTATCGTTCCCGTTGCGATCACCGCAGACCGCACTGCGGGCCTGTGGCACCCCTACGACTACGGAGCTCACCATGGATCCCTTGTCCACGTCCCGCAGGAACTTCCTCCGACTCACCGCCGCCGCCGGTGTCGGCCTCGGGCTCACCGCCTGCAGCGGCACGTCAGGTCCGAAGGCCGCCGGTTCGGCCGCGAGCAGCGGCGCCGCCGCGGGCTCGGGCGCAGCCGCCGCGAGCGGGAACGCCAGCTACTGGTATCTCACCGGCCAGCCCGGCGAGGGTATCCGCACCAACACCGTCAAGCGTTTCAACGCCGCCAATCCGACCACCCAGATCACCGGGACCACGTTCCAGAACGACGCGTACAAGACCAAGATCAAGACGGCGATCGGGGCCGGCCAGGCGCCCACCATCATCTGGGGTTGGGGCGGCGGCGGGCTCAAGAGTTACGCCGACGCCGGCCAGGTGGAGGACCTGACCAGCTGGTTCGCGGCCAACCCGGCCACCAAAAACCGGCTGTTCGCCTCGTCCTTCGGTGCGGCCACGGTCGGCGGCAAGATCTACGCGATGCCCTGCGAGACAGTGCAACCCATTGTCCTCTACTACAACAAGACGGTGTTCGACAAGGTCGGCGCGAAGCCCCCGCAGTCCTGGGGCGACATCATGGACCTGGTGCCGAAGTTCAACGCGGCCGGCGTCGCGCCGTTCTCGCTCGGCGGCCAGTCCCGCTGGACCAACATGATGTGGCTGGAGTTCCTCTTCGACCGGATCGGCGGCGGCGACGTCTTCGGTGCCGTCTTCGCCGGCGAGAAGGATGCCTGGTCGAACCCGGCGTCGATCCAGGCGCTGACCGAGATGCAGAAGCTGATCAAGGCCAACGGATTCATCAAGGGATTCTCCTCGATCACGGCCGACTCCAATGCGGACCAGGCCCTGCTGTACACCGGCAAGGCGGCCATGATGCTGCACGGTTCCTGGACCTACGGGAGCATGGCCAGCGACGGCGGCGACTTCGTGTCCGGCGGTCACCTCGGCTACATGAACTTCCCCGGCGTCGACGGCGGTAAGGGCGACCCGACGGACACCGTGGGCAACCCGGGGCAGTACCTGTCGATCTCCTCGAAGGCCTCCGACGAGCAGAAGGCCATCGCCAAGAAGTTCTTCACCACCGCGGTGCTCTCGACCGATGAGCAGAAGGAATGGGTCGCCAGCGGCTCGATCCCGATCTCCACCGGAGCCGACAAGCTCCTGACCGGATCCAAGGACGCCGATTGGCTCAAGTTCATCTACGGGGTCTCCAGTGGCGCAAAGACTTTCGCCCAGTCGTGGGACCAGGCGATGAGCCCGACGGCAGCCGAGACCCTGTTGGACAACATCGCCAAGTTGTTCCAGCTCTCCGTCTCCCCTCAGCAGTTCGCGACCAACATGAATGCGGTCATCGGAAAATGACCGCCGGTGCCGCCGCCCCGCCGGTCGACGCCCGACCGGCGGGGCGAGAGCCGCGTCCGAAGGCCCGGCGCAGCGGATCGTCCGGCTCGGTCACCTGGATGGTGTTGCCGGCGCTGGCCGTCTTCCTCGCGTTCGCCATCGTTCCGTTGTTCGGTGTCCTCGGCCTGAGCTTCACCCAGTGGGACGGGATCGGCGCCATCCACGCCGCCGGCCTCGACAGTTGGAAGGCCGCGCTGCAGGACCCCGGTCTGCCGCACGCGCTCATGGTCACCTTCCTGATCATGATCCTGTCCTGGGCCGTGCAGACCCCGGCCAGCATCCTGATCGGCGTGTTCCTGGCCGGACGGCAGAAGTATCGGGCCGCACTGGCCGTCGCCTACTTCGTGCCCGTCCTGTTGAGCTCTGCCGCCATCGCCGTGACGTACAAGGCGTTGCTGGATCCCAACTTCGGGCTCGGGGCCGGGCTGCACATCGATTTCCTCTCGCAGGACTGGCTGGGCCAGAACACCCTGGCCGTCGGCGTGGTGATCTTCATCGTGTCCTGGCAGTTCATCCCGTTCCACTCGCTGATCTACCAAGGCGCGGTCCGGCAGATCCCGAAGACCATGTACGAGGCGTCGGCCATCGAGGGTGCGGGGCGGATCCGCCAGTTCTTCAGCATCACCCTCCCGCAGCTCAAGTACACGATCGTCACCTCGTCCACCCTGATGGTCGTCGGTTCGCTGACGTTCTTCGACCTGATCTACGTGCTCACCGCCGGCGGTCCGGGGGACGCCACCCGGGTTCTGGCTCTTGACATGTACCAGACCGGCTTCCAGGCGAACCTGATGGGCCCGGCGAGTGCCATCGCCGTCATCCTGGTGCTGGTCGGCCTGGCCCTGGCTCTGCTGCTGCGCAAACTCGGCGGCGGCAATTCGACCGACAGTCAACTGGAAGGGGCCTGAGGTGGCCACCACGGTGATCGCGAAGCCGGACGAACCACGCGCGTCGGCGAAACCGAACCGCAACCGCGGAAAGTTGTTGCATCTCAACTGGTTGGGAGGCATCTTCGGTTGGCTCTGGCTGCTCATCGTGCTGATCCCCATCTACTGGATCGTGATCACGAGCTTCAAGACGCAGTCGAACTACTACGCGAGCAACCCGTTGGTCCCGCCGTCATCCCTGACGTTCTCCAACTACAAGCTCGTCATCGAATCGGACTTCCTGCGGTACTTCGCCAACAGCGTCATCGTGACGGCGGGAACGATCATCCCCGCGGTCATCATCTCGTTCATGGCGGCATTCGCCATCGTCCGGGGCAGCGGTTGGTTCCTGAAGTCCGTCAACGGCCTGTTCCTGATGGGGTTGGCCATCCCCCTGCAGGCGGTGATCATCCCGATCTACCTGATCATCATCAAACTGAAGCTGTACGACAGTCTGCTGGCGATGATCCTGCCGTCCATCGCTTTCGCCATTCCGCTGTCGGTGCTGGTGCTGGCGAACTTCATCCGTGATGTGCCCAAGGAATTGTTCGAGTCGATGCGGGTGGACGGAGCCAGCGAGTGGGTGACGCTGTGGCGGCTGGCCGCCCCCATGACGCGGCCGGCCCTGGTCACGGTGTCGATCTACAACGGGCTGGCCGTCTGGAACGGCTTCCTGCTCCCCCTGATCCTGACCCAGAGCCCGGACAAACGCACGTTGCCATTGGCGCTGTGGACCTTTCAGGGTCAGTACGGCGTCAACGTCCCGGCCGTTCTGGCCTCGGTGGTGCTGACCACTCTGCCGATCGTCATCCTGTACGCGGTGGGCCGGCGGCAGCTGCTCAGCGGGTTGACGGCAGGCTTCAGCAAATGATCGCAACGTGATGTGGAGACGAAGTAATGCCTGAGAACAACCGAAAATCGGCGCTGGTGGTCCGGGGTGGATGGGACGGCCACCAGCCGGTGGAGGCCACCGACCTGTTCATCCCGTACCTGAGGGAGAACGGGTACGACGTCCGGATCGAGGAATCGCCGAAGATCTACGCCGACGCGGCCTACATGGCCGGCGTCGATCTGATCCTGCAGTGCGTGACCATGTCGACGATCGAACCGGAGGAGCTGGCCGGCCTGCAGACGGCGATCCGGGCCGGGACGGGGCTGGCCGGTTGGCACGGCGGCATCGCCGATTCCTACCGGAACAGCTCTGACTACCTGCACCTGATCGGCGGCCAGTTCGCCTGTCACCCTGGCAAGCACCCGGACGAGCTCATCGGCGAGCAGTCGGACAACTATCGGCCCTACACGATCAACATGCTCCCGGCCGCGGCCGAGCATCCGATCACGGCCGGCATCGGCGATTTCGACCTGCTCACCGAGCAGTACTGGGTACTGGCCGATTCCTATCTGGACGTGCTGGCCACCACGACGCAGGCCGTGCGGCCCTGGGACCCGTGGACCCGGCCGGTCGTGTCGCCGGCCATCTGGACCCGGCAGTGGGGGAGCGGACGGATCTTCGTCACCACCGCCGGCCATCGGGTGGAGATCCTGCAGGACCCGAACGTGAAGACGATCATCGAGAGAGGACTGTTGTGGGCGAGCCGCTGAACGTCGGGATCGTGGGGCTGGGAACGATCAGCAAGCAGTACTTCGACACGTTCGCCACCCTGGACTCGGTCCGGATCACGGCGGTGGCCGACCTCGACGCTGAGTTGACCGGTCGTGTCGCCGAAGGGCTGGGGGCAGCGGCCTGCACGGTCCCGGAACTGGTGACTCGCGACGACGTGGACCTGGTGCTGAACCTGACCATCCCGGTGGCTCACCGCGATGTGGCGCTGGCGGCGATCGCCGGCGGCAAGGGGGTGTACGGGGAGAAGCCGCTAGCTCTGGACACGGCTCAGGCCCGAGAGGTGCTGACCGCGGCGGACAACGCCGGAGTCGTGGTCGGCTGCGCCCCGGACACCGTCCTCGGCACCGGGACGCAGACCGCCCGCAAAGCGATCGACGACGGTCTGATCGGCCGCCCGATCGCGGCCAGCGCCACCATGTTGGTCCCCGGGCACGAACGGTGGCACCCCAATCCGGATTTCTACTACCAGCCCGGGGGCGGCCCGCTCCTGGACATGGGGCCGTACTACCTGAGCGCCCTGATCACGCTGCTCGGCCCGGTCGCCGCGGTGACCGGGGCGGCCAGCCGTACCCGGTCGACCCGGACCATCGGATCCGGACCGCGTACCGGCCAGAGCATCCCGGTCGCCACCGACACGCACATCACCGCCATCCTGACCCACGAGTCCGGTGCCCTCTCGACCGTGATGATGAGCTTCGACGTGGTGGCCACCCGCACCGCGAACATCGAGATCCACGGTGAGCTGGGCAGTCTCGTGGTGCCAGACCCGAACCGGTTCGCCGGTGACGTGCAGCTGCAGACGCTGGAGAGCAAGGAGTGGGAGGTGCTGCCGGTGTCGGCCGGCTACCTGAATGCGGGTCGCGGCATCGGGATCGCGGATCTGGCCGCCACCCCGGACGGTGAGGTACCGCGGGCCGGCGGTGCGCTGGCCTTCCACGTGCTCGACGTGATGGAGGCCGTACTGGCGTCGTCGGTGTCGGGGGCCGCCCGGACCATCGGCAGCACCGTCGCTCGTCCGTCGGCCGTGCCGTTGCAGACGATGTGGTGATCAGCCTCGACCGATGACCGGGGCGGCGGGACGACTTGGATACGCTGGGCGGCAACTCCGGGGCCCCAGAGGATCGTCATCGTCGGGCGAGCAGTTCGCTACCCGATCACGGAAGTGGACCAGATCGAGATCATGAGCACCGCCTGCGTTCTGCTCGGCATCGACCTCGGCACCAGCTCGGTCAAGGTCGTGCTGACCGACCGGGTCGGCACGGTGCTGGCCCAGGCATCGGCCGAGTACCCGGTCGACCGTCCGCATCCAGGTTGGGCCGAGACCGACCCCGAGGCCTGGTGGCGGGCCATCCGCACCGCCGTGGCCCAGGTGCTCGCCGCGGGGCCCGGCGTCGCCCCGGCCGGCGTCGGATTGTCCGGTCAGATGCACGGTGTTGTCGTGTGTCTGGCCGATGCGACGCCGGCCCGTCCGGCCGTGCTGTGGGCCGATTCGCGGGCCGAGGACGAACTCGACGTCTACCGGGCGCTGCCCGCTGCCGCCCGGGCCCGGTTGGCCAACCCGTTGAGCCCTGGCATGGCCGGCCCGGAGCTCGCGTGGCTGCATCGGCACGAACCACGGGTGATGGCCGGTGCGCGGTGGGCCCTGCAGCCCAAGGACTGGATCCGGGCCCGGCTGACCGGCGAGTTCGCGGCCGAGCCGAGCGACGCCTGCGCGACCCTGCTGTATGACGTGACCGCTCGGACCTGGGACGCCGAAGTGGTTGCGGCGCTGGGGATCCGACCTGAGCTGTTACCCGAGCTGCTGCCGTTCTCCGGAGTCGCGGCCGGGTCGCTGCTGCCCTCGGTCGCGGCCGAGCTCGGCCTGCCGCCGGGCATTCCGGTGTCGGCCGGCGCCGGTGACTCGGCGGCGGCCGCTCTGGGCTCGGGCGTGCTGGACCCGGGCACGGTGCAGCTGACCATCGGCACCGGGGTCCAGATCGTCACCGTGGTGGAGGCGCCCACCCTGGAGACGGTCGGGCACCGGCACGATCCGGTGACTCACCTGTACCGCAGCGCCACCCGGGACGGCTGGTACGCCATGGCAGCCGGACTGACCGGTGGCCAGTCCCTGGACTGGGTCCGGCGACTGCTGGGCGCCGAATGGGCCGAGTTGTACGCCGCGGCCGACCGCGGTCCCCAGGACGGCGACCCGATCTTCCTGCCGCATCTGGTCGGTGAGCGAACCCCTTACCTGGACACCCATCTGCGGGGGTCGTGGACGGGGCTGGATGCGCGGCACGACCGCACGGCCCTGCTGTACTCGGCACTGGAAGGGGTGGCGTTCGCCGCGGCCGACGGACTGGACGCGCTGCCGGGCGTGCCGGACGCCGACCGTCATCTCCGGTTGGCCGGCGGCGGGACCGTGTCCCCGGGGTGGCGGGCGCTGCTGGCGAACGCGTTGAACGCCCACCTGCACGCCGTCGACGTTCCCGGCGCGTCGGCCCGGGGGGCGGGGCTGCTGGCCGCCCAGGCGGCTGGATGGATCACCGACGCGGAGCTGGTCGAGGTGGCCCGGCCGCACACCACGCTGATCGCGTCGCCCGGCCCGGGCGCCGACGCGCTCCGGGATCGGCGCCGGCTCTATCTCGACACGCTGCGGGCGTTGCGCCCGTTGCGATCCCGCTGAGACTTCGACTACGCCGTCACGGCCAGCTCGCCGAGCTCGGACCAGCCGTCCTGGTCGATGGAGAAGCTGATGATCTTCGGGGTGCGCACCAGATGCGGTGGGAGCGTCTCCTGCGCCTTCTTGAAGTGCGCGGAGTTGACGTGGGCGCCGCCGGCGTCACCGTCGGAGAACGCCTCGACCAGCACGTATTCGTTGCTGTCCTCCACGCTGCGGGACCAGTCGAACCACAGACAACCGGGTTCGGCGCGGGTGTCGCGGGTGAAGTCGGCGACGATGTCCGTCCAACTGTCGGCGAACTCCGGCTTCACCGGGAACTTCGCGGTGATGAAGATCATGAGGGTCCTTTCGGGCCGCGGTGGGGACACCCGGCTTGGGGTGTCCCCACCGTAGTCGGGGCTCGGTCAGGGGATGAGGATGGCCCGGCCGCGCACCTTGCCGGCGCCGAGATCGTCCAACGCCACCTGGAAGTTCTCCAGCGGGTACTTGACCGTGTGCAGCTGGACCCGCTTCTGTGCGGCCAGGGCCATCAGTTCGACCAGGTCGTTGTAGGAGCCGACCAGGTTCCCGACGAAGCTGATCTCGGTCGAGATGACGTCGATGGTCGGGATGACGATGTTCTCGCCGTAGCCGACGACGTGGTACTCGCCGGCCCGCCGCAGCATCTTCACACCTTCGCCGGTCGATCCGCCCTCACCGACGAAGTCGATGACCGCTTCGGCGCCGTGTCCGCCGGTCAACTCCAGCACCTGCTCGATGTGGGTGCCGTCGGCCACGATCCCGTGGTCGGCCCCGATGGAGACGGCCAGGGCCACCGCGTCCGGGTTGCGGTCCAGCACGATCAGCTCGGCGGCCGAGATGGCTTTGAGGACCTGGATTCCGATGTGCCCGAGACCGCCGGCGCCGATGACCAGACAGCGGTCACCCGGGTGCAGTTTCCGGGCCGCCTTGGCGGCCGCGTGGTAGGCCGTGAGCCCGGCGTCGGCCAGCGCCGCGACATCCGACGGCTCTAGGGAGTCGTCGATCCGGACCACGCTGCGGGCCGACGTCTTGAGGTAGTCGGCGTACCCGCCGGACGTGTCGATGCCGGGGAACTGCGAGTTCTCGCAGTGCACGTCGTCACCGAACCGGCAGGCCCGGCACAGCCCGCAGGTGATCAGCGGATGCATGATCACCTTGTCGCCCTCGGCGACATTGCTGACGGCGCTGCCCACCGCGTGGACCCAGCCGGCGTTCTCGTGACCGATCGTGTACGGCAGGGCGACGCCGGACTTCTCCGCCCACTGACCTTCCAGGATGTGGATGTCGGTCCGGCACACCCCGGCTCCCCCGACCTTGACGATGACGTCGTGCGGACCGGTGATCTCCGGTACGGGAACGTCCTTCATCTCCAGGTTCTGGTGGTAGCCCACCACCTGCACTGCTCTCATGTCAGATCACCTTCAGTGGGATCAGCGGATGGTTGTCGTGGACCCGCGGCGCCTGGTCGCGCCCGGAATCCGGGTAGCGGGTGACCAGTAGCCCGCGGCAGAAGTGGGCGTTCCCGTCGACCGAGATGCGGGTGGACCGGGCCCGGCGCAGCCGCAGCGCCGCCTGGTCCGGGGAACAGGCGCGGCCCTCGTCGTCGACGAACACCAGCGCATTCCGATCATCGGGCAGTCCGATCGCCGCGCGCCGCTTGCGCAGTGCGTCGGTGAACGGGCCGACCGGCAGGTCGGCCAGGGTCAGAGCACACAGATCGGCCTCGACCAGGCGAGGGTCGGCCCGGAGCACCGAGGTCAGGCAGCGTTCCATCGCGGCGGTGTGGGCCTTGCGGCGGAACGTGTCCCGCAGCTCGTCCAGGCTCGCCTCCGCTTCGTGACCGAAGGTGCCGAGGTAGCCGGCGTCGGCGGCCAGGCCGGCATTGATCAGGTGGGAGTCGTGGTGGTCGTCGAGCTGCACGACCACCCGACTGACCCACTCCAGCCCGCTGATTGCGTCCTTCGCGTCGGAGGCCATCAGGTAGGCGAAGTTGGGCGAGCAGAACGACGTCGGCAGCCGCAGGTGCACGACCACCGTCCCGTTGTCCGGGCCTTCCGGCACGACCACCGACCGGACGAAGCCGAGGTCGGTGATCGGCTCGTCCAGTTCCGGGTCCATCACCGTGCTCAGGGCGGCGGTGATCGCCTCCAGCCGGGCGCGCTGCCGGAGCGGGGTCAGCACGGCCGTCATGCCGATGCTCCGACCGCGACCTCGGCTTCCGGCTCGGCCGGGATCTGGACCTCCAGGCCCGCCGGCACCTCGAGGTCGTAGAGCCGGGCGGCGTTGAGGCCGAGGATCTTCTTCTTCGCGTCGGTGGTCAGGGCCGGGTATTCGGTCATGTCGGCCGGGATCTGGAAATCGACGAACGACTCGATGAGCCATTTCGGGGTCCAGATGGCGTAGTCGGACGAGAAAAGGATCTTGTCCTCGCCGACCCAGTACAGGAGCTCCCCCATGATCTGTGCGAAATAGCGCGGCCGGGTGTGGATGAACGGCATGGCGACGGCCAGGCCGGCGTAGACGTTCGGCTCCTGCGTGGCGATCCAGCAGAAATCCTCGAGGCGGGGGAGACCGCAGTGCTCGACGATGAAATTCAGGTCGGTGAAATCGGTGGCCACCTTGTCGATGTCGGCCACGTCGAACGCGTCGCGGTCCAGCGGGCGGATGGTCGGGCCCTTGTGCACGTGGATGTTCTTGATGCCCAGTTCCTGGCAGGCCTCGAGGTAGCGGTAGGCCCACGGATCGTCCATCTTCCAGCCGCGGGACTCCCCGTGCCACTCGGCGGTGTACAGCTTGACGCCCTTGAGGCCGAACCGGGCAGCATCCTCGCGCAGCTGGGTCAGCCCCTGCTCGCCGTTGCGCGGATCGAAGAAGTGGTTGTAGGTCAACCGGTCCGGGTTCGCCTGGGACAGTTCGAAGGCCTCGGTGGTCTGCCCGAAGCCGTTCTTGTAGAACTCGATCAGATAGGCCGGCTGGAAGATCGCATGGTCGACGTAACCGTCGGTGAACAGATCCTTCATCAGGCGCTCGCCGCCCTGGTAGAGGTAGTCCTCGTAGGGCCAGACCTCCGACGCCGGGCTGAGGTTGCGGTGGTAGTCGTAGAAGCAGTCGATGAACTGCTTGCCGTGGATGTTCCGGTGATTCGCCTCCCGACCGTCCCAGAGCGCGATGTGGCTGTCCACGATGAAGTAGTCCTGGCCGTCCTTGCTGTACATGAATCCTCCTTGAATCATCACGAGCACTGAGACGGACGGTAGGCAATTCCGGTGATCCGGCGCACCTTTCCGGTGTCTCAATTTGAGAAGGTGGGGTTTCCGGTGGCCACCCCACTTCGCCCGGCCGCGGCCGGAGGTCCGGAGTAGCGTGATTCACGGAACGAACCAACCTGGGCGGCTGCGAGGTGAGCGTGACCGATCATCGACAGGCGGCCGGTCCGGCCCAGTCCGGGCCCGGGCACCGTGGTGTGGCCGTCGCCTCCCGTCTGCGGGCGTCCTGGCAGCGGAGCGAGCACTACGGGGTCTCCCCGGAACACGTCCAGCCGGTGTTCACCGGCCCGCCCGACACGGGCTCCCTGCTCTACGAATGCGGATCGCAGGTCCTGCTGGGTTTGCATGCCACCCTGGCCAACGAACCGGTCAGTCTGATGATCGCCGACCGCGACGGGCTGGTGCTGACCCGCTTGTGCAACGATTCGGCGATAAACTCGGCGCTGGACCGGGTGTACCTGGCCCGTGGATTCTCCTTCGCCGAGCGCCACGCGGGAACCAACGGTCTCGGGCTGGCCCTGGCCGACCGGGCGCCGACGCTGGTCCGGGCGCGGGAACACTACTGCGCCGACCTGCAGGGCTACACGTGCGCCGCGGTGCCGGTGCTCGACCCGACGACCGGTGAGCTGGCCGGCACGGTCAACCTGACCACGTGGGCCGATTCCCGTCCGGAACTCTTGCTCGCCCTGGCCCAGTCGGCGGCCAGCAACACCGCCGCGCTGATGTTGCTCCGCGCCACCGGGCGCAGGCCACGCCCGACCCCCCGTGGCCAGGTGGCGCGGGTCTGGCCCGGCCGGCTACCGGCCGGCGCCGGCGATCCCTGCGGGTCTGCGCAGTGGCTCGGGGCGATGGCCCAGGCCGAGCGGGCCATGTCCGGTGGTCAGGTGGTGGCGGCGATCGGCGAACCCGGAGCCGGGAAGACCACGCTCTTGTCCGCGGCCCGGCGGGCCGCGGCCGGGCCGGAACGGCTGCTCGTGGTTCGCCCGCCGGAGGCCGGGCCGCTGGACGGCTGGCTGGACCTGTGGACCCCGGAGCTCCGCCACGACGACACGTTCGTCCTGATCACCGGAGCCGAGACGCTGCCGGCCTGGACGGCCGGCGAGTTGGCCGGAGCCCTCGGAGCGGCGGCCTCGCGTCCGGGCGGCCCCGGGTTCGCCTTCGCCGCCACGGAGTTCGGCCCCATGCCCGAACCGCTCAAGGATCTGGTCGGCACGGTGGTCGAGGCGCCGGCGCTGCGCCGGCGGCCCGACGACGTGCTGCCGTTGGCCCAGCACTTCGCCCGCCGCGAACGTCACCGCGAGGTGGTGTTCACCCCGATGGCATCGAAGGCGTTGGTCGCCTTCGACTGGCCGGGGAACGTGCGTCAGCTCGAGCGGGTGGTGATCCATGCCTCGGCCCGGACCGACATCGTCGACTCCCAGCACCTGCCGCCCGAGGTGTTCAGCGGAAGCGCGCGCCCGCTCAGCCGGCTGGACAACCTGAAACGGGACGAGATCATCCGTTGCCTGACCGAACCCGGCGCCACGGTCGCCGGGGCCGCCGCCCAGCTCGGCATGAGCCGGGCCACCGTCTACCGCAAGATCGCGCAGTACGGGATCAAGCTGCCGCGAGGTTCCGCCTGAACGGGCCTAGCCGAACAGCCAGATCAGGGGCAGGAAGAACACCGCGCACGCGACGATGACCAGCAGGAAACTCAGCGACCACAGCTGGAGCATCTGGCGCACGGGGATTCCGGGCCCCTGGAACCGGGCCGTGTACGCCTCGATCCACGCCTGCCACCGGGGCTGACCGCCGGCGCTCGGATGCTCGGTCATGCCTCACGCTAACACCGCCCGTGCCGTGCGGCACCGGGGTCGGACGGCCCCGTCCGGCTACTCGCCGAGGCCGATGGTCACGTCCCCCGCCGCGAGGTCGACCTCGGTCAGGATGCTCGATGGCACCCGGAACACCCGGCCCGGTGCGGCCGGCCACCACAGCCGTTTCCGGGCGACGATCCGGCCGTTCTGCCGGATCACCACCAGGGGGAAGGGCACGTACCGATCGCTCCACACCAGCAGCCGTCCCCGGGGTGGTTCCGGATCGGACCCGCGGAGTACGCCCGGGCTGGCCCACCTCAACGGAGCCGCGGCGCGCAGCCGGGTCCGGTCGGCGGCGGGACGGGAGCCGCTCAGGTGGGCCAGGACGTGCTCGGCCACCGCGGCCCCGTCCAGGGCGGCCACATCGGCCGTGTCGACCGGGTGCACGAGGTTGCCGATGGCGAACACGCCGGGGCGACTGGTCCGCAGGGCCGGGTCCACCAGCGGTCCGCGGCTGGCCCGGTCGAGGTCGAGTCCGCCCGCGCGGGCCAACTCGTTGTCGGGGATCCAGTCGCCGGTGAGCACCACCGTGTCGCAGGCGACGGTGCGGCGCTCGCCGGTGTCGATGTTCTCGATCTCGACCCCGGTGACCTGCCCGCGACCGATGATGCGGCTGATCCGGGTCCGGGTGGCCACCGTGGTGCGCAGCCAGGGGACGCCGATCCGGGAGAAAAGCCAGTAGGCGTCGGGCTTGGGGTATTCGGTGGTCATCAGGACGGTGCGGCAGCCGGCCTGCCGGAGGGTCATCGCGGCCGAGAAGCTGACCAGCTCCGATCCGACGACGACGGCCCGTCGCCCCACCGATCCGTGCTTGAGGTGCACGACGTTCTGCAGGTGACCGGTGGTGTACACGCCGCCGGCCCGGTCGCCCGGGATCAGCCGGGCGGCCCGCGGCCGTTCCCGGGCTCCGGTGGCCAGTACAACGGCCTCGGCGGTGACGGTGATGCGGCCGCCCGGTGTGGTGACGGACAGGCTCAGATCGCCGGCCCAGTCGGTCACCGTCGCGTTCTCCATGACGATCGCGCCGGCCCGCAACGCCGTGTCCCGCAGGGCCTTGGCGTAGCGCGGTCCGCTCAGGAAGCGGTGCCGGTCGCGCAGTCCGTAGCCGGGATGGTCGCTGTGCCGGGGAATACCTCCGGCCACCGATTCGCGTTCCAGTACGAGTACCTGACCGTTCACCCGGGGGGCGAGTTCGGCGGCGGCGCGCAGTCCGGCCGGGCCGCCGCCGACGATCAGCACCGTCGGGCTCAGGGCGGTGGTCATGTCCGGTCCCGGCCCGAGGTCCGCAGGAGTTCGTCGATCTCGGCGCCACAGAAGAAGCCCTGGCAGCGGCCGTTCTGGGCGCGGGTCCGACGACGCAGTCCGTTCAGGCCGCGTGGCGGGATCGGCGTGCGCATCGTGTCCCGGATCTCGCCGGCGGTGACCCGCTCGCAGAAGCACACGATCCGCCCGTAGGCCGGGTCGGCGGCGATCCGGTCCGCGTCCTGGTACGGCCGGGTGAAGGCCTCGCCGATGTTCGGCATCCGCGGCGGGGCGGGCAGGTCGGCCCGGGCCGCCGCGGTCATGTGGCCGCCGGTTCGCAGCGCCTCGTCCACGTACTCGCCGATGGCCAGGCTCGCGGTCAGGCCGGTCGAGCGGATGCCGCCGACCAGCACGTACCGCTGGGCGTCATCGATCTCGATGAGGTAGTCCGGGTGGCTGCCGGCCGCGCGCAGGCCGGCGTAGCTCGCCGTCACCTCCTCCTGGAGGAGTTGCGGCATCAGCTGCCGGCCCTTGCCGAGCAGGAACTCCAGACCGGCCTCGGACGTGGCGGTGTCGCCCCGGTCGGTCAGATCCTCCGAGGTCGGGCCGAGCATCACGTTGCCGTAGATGGTCGGGCTGATCAGAACCCCCTTCCCGCGCGAGGTGGGCACCGGCAGGACGATCTTGTCGGCCAGCGCGCGGGACTGCTTGTCGTACACCAGGAGTTCGCCCCGGCGCGGGGTGATGGTGAAGCGGTGGTGACCGAACATCGCATCGATGACGTCACCGCCGAGACCGGCCGCATTGATCACCCACCGGGCCCGCACGTCGCCGCCGGTGGTCCGCAGGGTGGTGGCGTCGTCGGCGACCTCGACCGCGATGACCCGGTGCTCGAGCAGCAGGGCGGCGCCGCGGCCGACCGCTTCGGTGGCCAGCGCCAGATTGGTGGTCCAGGTGCAGGTGATCGACTCGTCCGGAACGGACAGGCCGCCGAGCGCCCCGGTCCCCAGATGCGGTAGCTGCCGGTAGATCTCGTCCGCACTGAGCAGGACGCAGTGGTGGTAGCCGTTCTGCTCCGCCTTGGTCCGCAGGCCGGGCAGGGCGTCGAGTTGCTCGGCGTCCCAGGCCACCAGAATGGCGCCGGTGCGTTCCACCGGAATGCCGGTGGCCCGCGCGTACTCCGACAGCAGGTGGTAGCCGCGGCGCACCAGCCGTGACTCGAGAGTGCCCGGTGTTGCGTCGAACCCGGTGTGCAGGATCGCGGTGTTCGCCTTGCTGGTGCCGTCCCCGACGTCGTCGCGGGCCTCGATGATCACCGTCGTGAGTTCGTATCCGGAGAGTTGCCGGGCGATGGCCGCCCCGACCAGGCCGGCCCCGATGACGGCGACGTCGAACGGGGCACCCTCGTCGGGCGTCATCGGGACACCGCGGCGGACATCCAGCGGGACCGGAAGTCGGTCGCGCGGGCGGCGCTCCACTGTGGTTCGTAGGTGGTGACGGGCTGCCAGGCGATCACCGCGTCGGGCAGCTCGAGCGTCGGGTCCATGGCCATCCGAGCCAACGCGGCGGCGCCCAGCGGGGTGGCGTGGGGGGACGGGTAGATGTCGATCGGGATCTGCATCAGGTCGGCCACCGCCTGCATCAGGACCCGGCTGCGGGTCAGGCCGCCGTCGGCCCGCAGGCGCTGCAGCGGCACCGCGGCATCCTGGCCGACCAGCCGCCCGAGTTCGGCCACCTGAGCGGCAATGCCCTGCAGCACAGCCAGGACGATGTGCTCACGCCCGGTCGAGAGCGTCATGCCGGTCAGAGTGGCGGTGGCATCCGGTCGCCACCAGGGCGCGGCCAGGCCGGCGAAGGCCGGAACGCAGAGCACTCCGCCGGCGTCCGGCGCGGCCGCCCCGTCCAACTCGGCGGCCGAGCCGATCAGGCCGAGCTGTTCGAGCCACCGCACGGCCGATGCCGCGGTGTACACCTGGCCGTCGAAGCAGTAGGTCGGGTCGCCCTTGATACTCCACGCGACCGACGCGGCCAGGCCGGCCGCCGACCGGGTGGCGGTGCGGCCGGTGTTGGCCAGCAGGAAGGCGCCGGTGCCGAAGGTGCACTTGACGTCGCCTGCGGTCAGGCAGCTCTCGGCGAGCAGGGCCGCCTGCTGGTCGACGACCAGACCACCGACCGGCGTCCGTCGCCCGAAAGCGTCGGTGTGGCCGGCGATCTCGTCATTGCCCAGGATCCGCGGCCGGGCCTCGGACTCCAGGTCGAACAACTCGAGCAGGTCGTCGTCCCAGTCGGTGGTGTCCAGATCGGTGACCAGCGAGCGGCTGGCGGTGGACACGTCGGTGACGAATTCGCCGGTCAGTTCGTGCAACAGCCAGGTGTCGGAGGTGGTGACCACCCCGGCGGCGGTGACGTTCCGCCGCAGCCAGGCCTGTTTCGGGGCGGAGAAGTAGGGGTCGAGCACCAGGCCGGTCCGGGCCGCGATGGTGGCCGCCTGCCGGGACAGGCCGGCGCAGACACTGTCGGCCCGGCGGTCCTGCCAGACGATCATCGGCGACAACGGGGCTCCGGTGACCGGGTCCCAGGCCAGGACCGTCTCTCCCTGGTTGGCCAGGGTGACCACGTCGACCGGCGTCGGCGACTGCGCGATCGCCGCCCGCCCGGCGGTCAGCACCGAATCCAGCAGGGCCTGCGGATCCTGTTCGACCCCGCCACCGGGTAGGTATCGAGGCCGGATGGTCACCTCGGCCAGGCCCAGGATCTCGTCGTCCGGCCCGACCACGATCGCCTTCGTACCCGACGTGCCCTGGTCGATCGCCAGCACCGTCGTCATCGGGTCGCACCTTCGGCCACGATCACTCGCCCGCCCCCGTCCTCGATGGCCGCACGGATGTCACCTGGCGGTTCCTCGTCGGTGATCAGCCCGGCCAGCCCGCGCAGGGCGACCACGCGATGACGGGCGATCCGGCCCAGTTTGGTGGCGTCGGCCAGCACGAAGGCGGCGGCGGCGTTCCGGATGATCGTCCGGCGCACGGCCGCCTCGTCCAGGTGGTAGTCGGTCAGTCCGGCGTCGGCATGAACCCCGCCGGATCCGAGAAAGGCGACGTCGGAATAGAAGTCGGCGAAGAACTCGGCCGTCGAGCCGTTGGACAGGGCCAGGTCCCCCGGCCGCAGGCGGCCCCCGGAGACGAGCACCTCGGCATCCGGCCGATGGGACAGTTCGACCGCGGCGAGCAGCGAACAGGTGGCCACGGTGCCGTTGAAGGCGGCGGGGAGAGATCGGGCGACGGCCAGTGCCGTGGTGCCGACGTCGACGACCAGAGTGCCTCCGGGCGGGGCCAGCGCCGCGGCGGCCCGTCCGATCCGCTCCTTGGCCACCGCGGCCAGGCCGGTGCGGTCGACGAAGGCCGGTTCCTGCCCGGTGAGACTCGGCAGGCCGATCGCGGCGCCGCCGCGGATCCGGGTCAGAGCGCCCTGCTGTTCCAGCGTCACCAGATCGCGGCGGATGGTCTCGGCCGACACCTCGAGCTGGTGGGCCAGCTCCTCGGTGCTGGCCACCGTGGCTGCCCGCAGGCTCGACACGATGCGGGTATGGCGTTCGGCGACGAGCACGTCAGCCGAGCCGAACCGATGGCCGTGGAATCATGTGGGGAAGTATGGAGTTCTGTGGCGCGGTGGGTCAAGGGCGGGCGACCTTCTGATGCCAGGATGGGTCCATGGACTCCTCGTCGGACCGGACCGACCCGCCACCGGACGACGCGCGGGTGGCGCAGGCCCGGGTGGCGCTCGACGAGGCCGGCGAGCTCCGCACCTGGGCCGTGCGGTTCGGCCTGATGGGCGACGAGAACCGGTTGAAGATCCTGTTGGCCCTGCATCGCGCGCCGGGCATCACCGTCGGCGACCTGGCCCAGGCGGTCGGGATGAGCGACAACGCCGCCTCGCACGCGCTGTCTGCGCTCCGCATCGCCGGGGTGGTGGCCGGGTCCCGCGACGGGCGGTTCCGTCGGTGGGCGATCACCGATCAGGAGATCCACAGCATCCTGCACCAGACCGGGGCCAGTCACTCGGAGTTGCATCCACAGCACTGACCGATGACTGCCCGGCGTTCCCGGCGGACGAAATAACACATGCGCATCTGTTCCGATGACGAATGTGGGCCTACATTGACATCGTGTTCCTCTGCGCTGAAGAAACCCCGGGCCCGGCGTGACCACTCCGCCGGCGGTCCCGGCCGAGACCTCCGGATCCGGCTTCGCACAGTTCCGCGCGGCGCTGACCCGACGTGATCGACGAACCCTGACCGGCATGTACGGGTTCATCGTGCTGTTGCACCTGGTCGGTTTCGGCGTGCTGTTCTTCCTGGTCGTACCGCGGTCGTACGACCTCGGCGGCACCACCGGCGTGTACGGGGCCGGGCTCGGGGTGCTGGCCTACACCTTCGGACTGCGGCATGCGTTCGACGCCGACCACATCGCCGCCGTCGACAACACCACCCGAAAGCTGCTGGAGAACAAGGAGTCCAAACCGCTGGCGGTGGGTTTCTGGTTCTCCCTCGGCCATTCGAGCGTGGTGTTCGCCCTGACGTTCCTGCTGTCGGTGGGGGTCAAGGCGGTCGCGGGTGAGGTGACCGACGGTGGCTCGGAACTGCACTCCATCACCGGCGTGGTCGGAGCTTCGGTGTCCGGCGTGTTCCTGTGGGTGCTCGGCGTGCTCAACCTGGTGGTGCTGGTCGGCATCATCCGGGTGTTCCGCCGGATGCGGTCCGGCGAGTACGACGAGCAGGAGCTCCAGGCCCAGTTGGACAAGCGGGGCTTCATGAACCGCTTTCTCGGTGGTCTCACCCGGTCCGTCTCCAAGCCGTGGCACATCTATCCGGTCGGAGTGCTGTTCGGGCTCGGGTTCGACACGGCGACCGAGGTGGGGCTGCTCGTCCTGGCCGGCGGTGCGGCCGCCTTCAACCTGCCCTTCTACGCGATCCTGGTGCTGCCCATCCTGTTCGCCGCCGGGATGACGCTGATGGACACCACGGACGGGGTGTTCATGAACGTCGCCTACAGCTGGGCCTTCGCCAAGCCGGTACGAAAGGTGTTCTACAACATCACGATCACCTCGTTGAGCGTCGTCGTGGCGCTGGTCATCGGCACCATCGAACTGTGCGGGGTGCTGGTCGGCCAGACCCATCTGAGATCGGGGCCTTTGGTCTGGGTGGCCGATATCCCGCTGGACTACGCCGGCTACGGCATCGTCGTCCTGTTCGTCGTGTCCTGGCTGGTGGCCCTGTTGATCTGGCGGTTCGGCCGTATTGAGGAGAAGTGGTCGGACCGGCCGGTCAGTTGACCCGCTGAACGGCCACGTAACCGGCGTCGGAGAAGATCTGCCGATAGGTCACGCCCGGGTGCTGTCGCTCCGCCCAGGCGACCACGTCCGGTCCGCGGTTGTCGCTGTGCAGGTCGATCACGACGTAGTCCGGCACCACGGCGCCGATGTTGAGGAACCAGTAGACGTCGTAGTCCGTGGCCAGATGGGTCGACAGTCCCATGTTGGTCTCCACCGTCGATCCCTTCGGGATCAGCGCGGTCAGTTGTCGTTCCGCCGCGGCCGCCGGCCCGGGGTGATAGGTGTCCGCCTTGAACAGGTTGAACAGCGGTAACTGCAGACACAGGACCAGCGCCACGCCCAGGGCCAGCGTCGGGACGTGTTCGGTGTACCGCCGCACGGCCGCGGCCGCCGGACGTTCGGACGGATGCCGCCCCACCCGCTCGATACCGTCGATCATGGCCACGAACACGATCGGCATGAGGATCAACGAGTAGTGGAAGTTGGTCCCCCAGTAGGTGGAGTCGATCCCGACCCAGCGCCAGGCCAGGGTCGGCAGCGCGAGGAGTACCCACGGTGAGCGCAGGGCCAGGAACCCGGTGATTCCGAAGGTCAGCAGCAGGGTGACCGTCTTCAGATCCCAGCCGCTGGCGAAGGTCTGGGCCATGCCGGGGCCGCCGCCCAGGCTGACGTTGTCCCAGTAGTCGAACGAGCCGGTGGCGTTGAACGCCGGGATCACCACGAACAGAATCAGGGCGGTGCCGGCGATGCCGATACCGGCCAGGACGATCCCGAGCCGGCGCGCACCCACGATGATCAGCACCACGCCGATCGCGGCCAGGGTGACGCCCAGGTCCTCCTTGACCAGCAACAGCGGGAGCGACCAGGCGGCAACGGCGCGCCAACGGCGCCGGAGGAACGCCTCGCCGGCGAACGCGATCAACGGGGCCGCGAACGCCACCTCGTGGAAGTCGGTGTAGACGGCCGACTGCAGGCCGAAGGAGATGCTGTACGCGACGGCGACCGCGCAGCCGGCGGCCGGTCCGAGATGGCGCAGCGCGGCCCGGGCGACCGGGATGATCGACGCCGCGATCAACACCGCCTGGGCCACCAGCAGGGTCTGGGCGTGGGGAAACAACCGATAGAACGGGGCGACGAGCGCGATGACGGGCGAGAAGTGATCGCCCAGGATGTTGTACCCGGGGCCCTTGATGTCCACGATCGGGGCCCGGAAGTGAGCGTAGGCCCGGATCGCCTGCTCGAAGATGGCGTTGTCCCAGGAGGGCGTGGAGATCAGTGCGAACCGGGTCAGGGAGAGCAGGGCGTACGCGCCGGCCAGCAGCACGGCCAGGACATACGGCAACCACCGGAGCGACGAACGCATGGTGTCCGGCGTATCGACCCGCTCGATCGCTGGTGTCTCCACCCGCCGCCTCCGCCCCTTGTGCCGTCCGACGTGAATCCCCCGGCGCCCACTGAACCACATCGGATGTGGGCGAACCAGAAACTCGGCGGATGCTGCCGGGGGTGGAGGGGCCGTCGTGGGTGGGCGCCGGCCGGACAACGTCGCGCCGCGGGCGGGTCCAGTGGTCGCTGGGGGTGTTCGCGGCGGCGCTGCTGATCATCGCCGTGCTCTATCGCGAACTATGGGCCGACCCGACCCACACCACGCTGGGCAGCGTCGATCACACCAACGACCCGATGCAGATGATGTGGTTCCTGGCGTGGGTCCCGTTGGCACTGCGGCACGGTCACGACCCGTTCGTCACCGATGCCCTGTTCTATCCCGGTGGGGTGTCCTTGGCGTGGAACACCGAGGTCCCCACCCTCGGGCTGCTCGCGGCGCCACTGACGCTGGTGGCGGGCCCGGCGCTGACCTTCGCCGTACTGATGACCCTCGGCCCGCCGTTGACCACGCTGACCGCGTTCTGGTGGCTCCGCCGCCACGTCCGGCGACCATGGCCGGCCGCCGCCGGGGCGTTGTTGATCGGGTTCGGCCCGTACATGAGCGGGCACATGCTCGGGCATCTCAACCTGGTGTTCGCCCCCCTGCTCCCGCTGATCCTGATGCTCGCCGAAGATCTGCTCTGGCGACGTCCGCGTCCGCCGGTTCGGTCCGGGTGTCGGCTGGGTCTTCTCACGGCGGCCCAGCTCGGGATCAGCGAGGAGTTGGTACTGATCCTGCTGGTCGGGGTGGTTCTGGCGGTGGTCGCCGCGGCGGCGGTGCGACGGGCGCTGGTCGGGTCGGCCATCCGACGATCGCTCGCCGGGACGGCAGTGGCGGTCGCTGTGGCCGTGGTGCTCGCGTCACCGTTGCTGATCGCCCAGCTGGTCCGGTCGTCCGAGGTGGTCGTCGACACGTCCCGTTTCCGCGCCACGCCCGGTGATTTCGTCCATGGTTCGGCCCGTCAGGTTTTCGGATCGTCAGTGCCGTCCGCCCTGGGCGGCGCCGAGCACGGGGTCTACCTGGGCTGGCCGATGGTGGGGGTGCTGGTGGTCGGGCTGGCCTTGACCTGGCGCGATCCGGCGGTCCGGGTGGCCGGGGCGACCGGTCTGGGCCTGGTCGGGCTGTGCGTGTTCCCGGTGTTCGCCGGTGTCCCGGCGCTGGAGTCGGTCATGCCGGCGCGGTTCTCGTTCGCCCTCTTCTTCGTTGTGGCTGCTCTGATCGCCCGGTGGCTGGATCGTCTGGCCGCCTCGTGGCCGACCGCTCGGGCGTCCCGTCGGGGGCGGTGGTTGGTGGCTGGATCGATTGCCGTGGTGGGTGTTTCGATCCTGAGCCTGAGCCCGGCGTCAGTGACCAGCTACCCGCTGCCGGCGGGCGTTCCTTTCTTCGGCTCGGCCTGGCAGCGGAACCGACTGCCGGCCGGATCGGCGGTGCTGTTGCTCCCGGCCGGCGACGCCAGGGGGATGTACTACCAGCACCAGGCGGGCTTCTCCTTCGTCCAACCGGGCGGCTACGCGCTGCGGCCCCCGGAGCGCGACGCGGCGGCCCGCTCGGGTGATCTGCTGGTGCGGCTGGCCGACGAGGCAAGGGCGGCCCGGGTGACCGACCGGTTGGAGCTGATCGCCGGGCGAGACGCTCTGTGTGCGCTGCGGCTGCGCGCAATCGTGGTGGTGCGGAGTGATTCCGAGGCCGCCCGTCTGGCCGATCTGGCGACCGACCTCACGGGTCGGCCGGCCGATCACGACGGCGACGGCGCCCTGGTCTGGCTCGTTCGCTGCGCTTGACCGTGGCCGGCGCAGCCCAGCGTGACGACGGCACCCGTGCGCATGCTCTCGTCGGCCGCCTCGGCCAGGGCCAGGGCGGCGCGGCCGTCGGCGAAGCTCGGCGAGGGCGCGCGGCCGTCCTCGACGGCGCGCAGGAAGTGGTCGAGTTCGGCCCGGTAGGCCGGGGTGTAGCGCTCCAGGAAGAATCCGACGTACGGGTCGGCGGCGTCGGTGCGCTCGGGACCGTAGTAGCGGACCATGGTCGGGAGCTGATTGCCGGCGCTCAGCATGCCGGTGGCGCCGAAGGCCTCCAGGCGCTGGTCGTACCCGAAGGCACAACGGCGGGAGTTGGTGATCTGGGCCAGCGCGCCGCCGGCACTACGCAGGACGACGATGGCGCTGTCGATGTCACCGGATTCGGTGATCAGGTTGGCGCCGGTCGCGTGCACCGAGACGATGTCGCCGAGGAAGTAGCGGGCCATGTCGAAGTCGTGGATCGTCATGTCCCGGAACAGCCCGCCGGAAGCGGTGACATAGCCGTCCGGGGGTGGCGCGGGGTCGCGGCTGGTGATGGCCAGCTGTTCCAGGCGGCCCACCTCGCCGGCTGCGACCCGATCACGAATGGCCCGGAAGGACACGTCGAATCGACGGTTGAAACCGATCATGACGGTGTGCGGGATGTCTTTGATCTCCGCCCAGCAGGCATCGACGCGGGCGAGGTCGAGGTCGATGGGCTTCTCGCAGAGGGCGGCCTTGCCGGCTCTGACCGCGCGGGTCAGCAGATCGACGTGGGTGGACGTCGGCGAGCCGATGATCACCGCGTCGACGCTTTCGTCGGCCATCACGGCGTCGATGTCCGTGGTGGGGACGCCCCCGAACCGGTCGGTCAGGGTGGTGGCCGCCTCGGTCGCCGGGTCGCAGATGTAGGCCAGGTCGGCGCGGGGATCGGCGGCGACCGATGCGGCGTGCACCTGACCGATGCGGCCGGCGCCGAACAGGGCGACACGCAACATCAGGGCTCCTTTGTCAGGACAACAGCTCCATCAGTCGGATCCCGCCAGTATGGGGAGGTCGGGTTTGGTCGTCAAGGTAGCGACTAGATCGTTCTAGAGACAGGAGTTCGATGGGTCGACCGGAACCTCAGACCACTTCGTCCAGGTGAGCGGTACCGATGTCGAAGATGAACCCGCGGACGTCGTCGCGGTGGGGGATCCACTTGCATTCCCGCACCCGGAGCAGCGAATCGCGCATGGTGGCGTGCAGGTCGGTGATGCCGGGCACGTCCCAGGTCGGCTTCTCCCCGGACTCGGCCTCCAGCTGCCGACGGAATGCCGCGTCATCGAAACCCTGCATGCCGCACTCGGTGTGGTGGATCAGCACCACCTCGCGGGTGCCGAGCGAGCGCTGACTCAAGGCCAGGGAGCGCAACATCTCGTCGGTGGGGAGGCCGCCCGCGTTCCGCATCAGATGGGCGTCACCGATCTCGAGGCCGAGGGCGCCGAACAGATCCAGGCGGGAGTCCATGCAGGCGATGATCGCCAGCCTCAGTTTGGGCCGCAGCGGGCGAGGCCCGGGGAACGTGGCGACGTACTTCTCGTTGGCATGCAGGAGGTGGTCGATGGCCGACATGCCTGCAGTCAACCAGAGATCCGCGGCGATCCGGCGCCCGGGTGGTCGCGACGGCCGCAGAGATCACACCGGGACAGCCAACTCGGGCAGCCGGCCGGAGCGGGTTCGTTCGACGATGTGTTGACGGAACAACTCGGCCGACGGCAGCGGCTTCCGGTTCGTGGACCAGCCAAGACCGATCTCCCGCGCGGCTCCCTGATCATCGATCGGCAGATGGTGGACGGCGCCGGTGAGCGCATCCGGCGATCCGGCGTGCAGGGCCGGGACCACGGCGACCCCGAGGCCCGCGGTGACGAACCCGCGCAGGGTCGGGATGTCCTCTCCTTCGAAGCCGACCGACGGCTGGAAACCGGCCTGCTGGCACAGTTCCTCGGTCTGGTGTCGAAGCAGCGACGGCCGGCGCAGCATCATGAACGACTCGCCGGCCGCCTCTCGCAACCGGACCGACCGGCGCCCGGCCAGCGCGTGATGACGTGGCACCGCCAGCCACAACGGCTCGGTGAGAAGCGAGAACCAGGTGACGGTCCGATCGGTCGGCCGGACCGTCGTGATCTCCAGATCGAGTCGGCTGTCGCCCAGTACCGGCGTGGTGAGCTCGTCGCGAACCTGCTGCAGCTCGAACCGGACGTCGGGGTGGGTCTGACGGAAGCTGCTGATCAGGTCGGGAACCAGCCACGTGCCCAGCGACAGCTGCGAGGCCAGGGCCACGGTGCCGGTCTCCGGGTCGACCAGCTGGTTGACCGCGGCCAGCCCGTCGTCGAGCACGTGCAGAAGGATGTCGACGTGGCGCTTGAACGCCGCGCCGGCGCTGGTCATCCGCAGGGTCCGGCCGGTCTTGCGCAGTAACGGCGTGCCGACGTCCGCCTCCAGCCGGGCCAGCGCGCGCGAAACGCCGGATTGGGTGATGAACTCGATCTCGCTGACCTCGGTCATCGTGACCCCGTCGGCGATCTGCTGAAACCAACGCAGCGCATCCGTCTCCATGACCTATGACTCTAGTGCAACGGTAGCCATCCAGATGGTCATTGGACGCATGGATGTTCCTTGGGCACGATAGAGGCATGACCACAACAAGCCACATCGGAACCTTCGCCGGCACTACCAGCGTCACCACCCCGAACGAGGTCAAGACCGTCTTCGGCGCCGTCCGTACCGCCCTTCGTCACCGTCGGGCCGTCCGCGCCATGCACGCCCAGATCGTGCGTGAGCTGTCCAGCTACACCACCCCGAACGAGATCGCCGAGCTGGACGCGATGATCGAGCGCTCCGACGTCGAGGCCGACCCCGAGTACGCGACCCTCATCGAACGGGTACGCTCACGCTCCATCTGATCCCACCGTCCCACCGGCAGGCCGCCGTCGGCGCCGCCCGCTCCACAAGATCCGAGGTAGTCGGGATGAATCCCATCATCGAATTGAACTCGTTGCGGCAGAAGCTGACTGACGATCTGACGCCGCAACGGCGACAGGCCCTTCAGCAGGAACTGGCCGAGTCGACGACGCCGGCCGATCGCGCCGAACTCGACGCCGTGTTGCGTCGCCTCCCCGCGGCGCAGACCGCCGAGATCCGGGATCTCCTCTTCCGCTGAGCACCACCTTCGAGTCGGCTCGCCTCCCCCCCAGGGGATGGCTGAGCGCTCCGAGCGATCGTCCCGCACCGGCGGTCCTTTCCGTATGCTGCCGGCAATGCAGCGTCATCGGGTCGTGAGTACGACGGTCGCGTCGGTCGGATACGACGACCGGACCGCCGTCCTGCAGATCGAGTTCGTCCAAGGCCAGGTCTACGAGTACTTCATGGTCCCGGCGTCGGTGTTCCACGGCCTGATGAAGGCGGCGAGCCCTGGTCGCTTCTTCGGAGAGTTCATCCGGGACAAGTTCCGATTCCGGGCCCTCTGACGGCATCGTCGGGCGCGCACGGAGGCCAAGATCGGAGTTCCCTCACCCGAGCGAGGGAACTCCAGGCGCGCCGCACTGGGATACGGTTGACGGTGTGCTGTGCGCTCGAACGGCGAACCTGCGACCACCCGGCTGGGCGCGTCGCTGATGTCGGGCGTCGGCGAAACGGTCCGGCAAGCGGTTGCCGAATCCCGTCCCGCTGAAGCACTTTTCGATGCGCTGGTGGCCCTGGTGTCCCACCGGTTCAGCACCTCGTACGCCAGGGTCTTCCTGCTCGGTCCGGAGTGCGACTGGCTCAGGGCCGCGCTGGGCGGAAGTGGCGCCGAGATCGCCGCCGAGAACGGTTTCGGCGCGGCAGTCGCCCGGAACCGCGTGACCGTCGTCGTGCCGGACACCAGTGCCCCGTCCGGTCCCCCAGCGGTCGACGCCGGGCCGGATGCCCGGTTCTTCGCCGGGGTCCCGCTGGTCGGCGTCGACGGAACCCCGCTCGGATCGCTGTGCACCTGGGACATCGCACCGCGTTCCCCGAGCCGGGACGACATCGCATCGCTCGAGCAATTCGGGCGCCACGCCGCCACCATCCTCGAACTGCACCGTGTCGCCTTCGAGTTGCACGAGGAACGAGAAGTACTGTCCGCCACCGGTTATCTCCTGGAGATGATCGTCGCTGGGGCGGAGTTGCCCGGTGTCCTCCATTCCCTTGCCCTGGCCACCGAAGCGGCCATCATCGGGACCCGCTGCTCCATTCATCTGCTGGACGACACGGTGCTCCGCGAGGGAGCAAGTCCCCGCTTGCCCGAATCGACGAGACGGGCTTTCGACGGTGCGCAGATCGGACCCTGCCATGGCTCCTGCGGCACCGCTGCCTTCACCGGCCAGACCGTGATCGTCTCCGACATCGCCGCCGACCTGCGGTGGACCAACTATCGGCACCACGTGTTGCCGTACGGGCTGCGGGCGTGCTGGTCGGTCCCGATCATCGGGGCGGCCGGCCTGGTCCTCGGGACCTTCGCCCTCTACTACGAAGAAGTCCGGGCGCCCGGGCCGGATGACCTGGACCGCCTGGCCCGTTGGGTGAACCTGGCCGAGGTCGCGATCACCCGGGCCCGCGACATCACCGCGCTGCGGGCCGCAGCCACCCGGGATGCCCTGACCGGACTGATGAACCGAGCCGAGGTGACGGCCCGGATCCGCGACGCGGCGCAGCGCCCGGACAGCCGGATCGCCGTGCTCTTCGTCGATCTCGACCAGTTCAAGTTCATCAACGACACGCTCGGGCACGACGCCGGTGACCAGTTCCTGCGCATCGTGGCCCGCCGCCTGACCGCGGCCTGCGGCCCCGGTGACACCGTGGCGCGTTTCGGGGGTGATGAATTCCTGGTGCTGCACGAGGACTGCGCCGACGTGGCCGAGGCGGAGGCGTTGGCCCGCCACATGCTCAACGCACTGCACCGGCCGATGACGATCGACGGTCGGTCCCTGTCGCTCTCGGCCAGCGTCGGGCTCGCCCTGGAATCGACCGATCACCGGACGGTCGGACCCGATGGTCTGATCAGTGATGCCGATCTGGCCATGTACGCGGCCAAACGCACGGGCCGCAATTCGGTGGCCGTTTTCACTCCCGCGCTACGGGCCGCGGCGGCCGACCGGCTCAGCCTGGAGGCCGACCTGAACATGGCCATGAACAACGGCGAACTCGACTGCGTCTTCCAGCCGATGGTTTCGATGGACACCGGCCGGATCCTCGACCTCGAGGCGCTGCTGCGGTGGGATTCGCCGAAGCGCGGCATGGTCGCTCCGCTGGACTTCATCTCCGTCGCCGAGGACAGCGGCATGATCGGCGCCGTCGGTGAGCTGGTTCTCCGGCGCTCCTGCGCGCAGATGGCGGCCTGGCGGACGATCGGCCACGGCTGGGAGGACGTGGTGATGTGGGTCAACGTCTCACCTCGTCAGCTGCTCGACGCCGGGTTCGCGGCGCTGGTCGAGGAGATCCTGCAGACCGCCGCGCTGCCCCCGGAGAATCTGGGCCTCGAGGTCACCGAGAGCACGTTCATCGAGGACTCGGTCGCCGTGCGGAACACCGTCCAGCAGCTGCGCGACCGCGGGATACACATCGCCATCGATGACTTCGGGACCGGGTACTCGTCCTTGGCGCAGTTGGAGTACCTGCCGGTCGACGTGCTGAAGATCGACCGGCAGTTCGTGGCCGAGATCGTGCCCGGCGGGGCCAGGGCCGGGCTGGTGTCGGCCATCGTCTCACTGGCCGACACCATGGGCCTCCGGGTGGTCGCCGAGGGCGTGGAGACACCCGTCCAGCATGAGTTGCTGTTGCGCCTGGGCTGCCGGTGGGGTCAGGGCTACTTCTGGTCACCGCCGCTCACGGCTGACCGCTTCACCACCTCGCTCTGGCAGTTCGCGCCCGAGACGAGAACGGTCGGGTCCGGATCGCCACGGAGTGATTGTCAGCAGTAGACGGTCAGGCGGGAGCGTCCGACGGCCAGTTCGAATTCCTCGACGGCGTCGGTGATCTCGCCGTCGTGCGCCGCCGGCAGCGGGCCGGACCCCGAGATGATCCGCACCGAGGGGGCGTCGAGTGTGGTCAAGACGTCGCTGCGCTCGATGAGGCCGAGCAGGGACAGCACCACGGCCTTGGTCCGGGCCAGCCGGCGGTCGGCCCGCAGGTACTGGACGTCCAGCAGGCCGGAGGCCAGGTGGTCACGCCAGGCCGGGGCCAGGCCCCGCGGCCGGTAGGCGCCGTTGCCGATGAAGACGACCCATACCGACACGGTCCGGCCGTCGATGGTCAGCGTCATCGGGGAGTGATGGCGCAGGGTGCGGTACAGCGCGTAGGCCGCCGCCGGCCACTTGCCGATCCGGTTGCCGAGCCGGTCCCGCCGCCGTACCAGTTCCGGGTAGCCGCCGATGCTGGCCGTGTTCAGGAACACGTCGCCGTTGATGGTCGCGATGTCGACCTCGGCGGCCGAGCCGGCTTCGACGGCACCGGCCATCTGGTCCGGCCCGCTGACGCCGAGGGCCCCGGCGAAGTGATTCAGGGTGCCGAAGGGAAAGACGGCCAGCGGCAGGCCCTTCTGGTGAGCCAGCCCCGCGACCGAGGCCACGGTCCCGTCACCGCCGGCGACTCCGAGAGCTCGCACATCGGAACCGATGAGCTCGGTCAGGGACTCGGTGGCCGGGTCCCAGGTGACGATGGTGGCCTTGGGCAGCAGCTTGGACAGCGCCTCCTCGGCGCCGTCGCTGGTTCCGGAGGCCTGGTTCACGACGATGGTCAGGCCCTCGCCGGCCGGCAGGGCCGGTGCCGTGCCCGGCGCCATGTCGGCCGCTCCGTGCGGTTTCACCGGCCACAGCCCGCGGCCGGCGAAGGCGACGGCCACGCCGACGGCGGCCCCCGCGACGACGTCGGAGCGGTAGTGCACCCCGACGTGCACGCGGGAGTAGGCCACCGCAGCCGCCAATGGCACGACAGCCGGTGCGGCCCAGGGGAGTTCGAGCACGGCGCCGGTGGCGAACGCGGCCGCCGACGCGGCATGACCGCTCGGGAACGACGACGTCCACGGCTTGCGCCCGATGCGGCGGGCCAGCGACGTGCGCTCCGGGTCGGGACGTCGGCGCCCGACCAGGGGCTTCACCAGCGAGTTGGAGACGAAACTGGCCAAGGCCAGTGACCCGGCGCCGCGCAGGGCGGCCCGCCGCGGACGGCCCCCGATGGCGGTGCCGATCGCGGCGATCCCGAACCAGAGGAGACCGTGATTGGCCGATGTGGTCAGAGCGCGGAGCGCGGCGTCGACGGGGCGGGGGAGGGGCACCGGAGCGGGGACGACGGTGACCGGTGGCGGCTGATCGGTGGCGGGCATCCGACCACCATGCCAGAGACGGCCCCGGGGCGACCGGTGAAGGTCGTCGTCGGCCGTGCGCCCCGATCGTGGGGCTCAGTCGATCTTGAGGGCCAAGCGCGCCGCGACGATCTGCAGGGTGGCCTTGGAACTCTCGTCGGTGACCTTGGGGATCCGGAAGGCCTCGATGAGGTTGGCCGTTCGCATCTCCTCGGCGATGGCCAGGCTGGCGTGCGCGGCGGCCGCGGCCACGGCCACCTGGGCCTGCGATCCGACCGCGTGGAGCGCCGCCCGCAGCAGGGTCGCCGACTCGGCCCGGTGGTGGGTCGCCGGGTCGAGCGGCTCCTGGTCGATGCGGTCCTGCGTGTCCAAAGGCGATGAGACGGTCACCGGACGGACCCTACTCGCCCGACCGGTGTGCCCCAGATGAAGTCCCCGGGCGTGTCCGGCCCGGCCCGAGGGCCCCCGGGCGGGAGTTGCGCACAGGGCAAACCCGCTGTCTGCCGTAGACTTCGGCCGCGACGTCCTGCTTGGTGCGTGTGCCTCTTCGGTATCGCCCGAGGAGCCTCCGAAGCGTTGTTCCGGCGATGATGCGTTCGAACGGACGGTCCACGATGGCGATGAACCTCGATTCGTATCGCGGCCTGTTGGACGATCTCCGCGCCGAGGGTGACGAGTTGGCCGCGGCCCTGGTCGAGATACCCGACGAACGATGGACTCTTCCGACCCCGGCCACCGGCTGGACCATCCACGACCAGGTCGTCCACCTGATGCACTTCGACCAGCTCGCCCGGCTGGCCTTGCGCTGCCCGGCGGATTTCGCCCGGGAATCGGCCGCCGAGATCGCGGCGGGCCCGGGTTGGATCGATCGGATCAGCTTCGTCCGGCGCGGACTTCCGCCCAGTGAACTCCTCGAACAGTTCGCGTCCGGTCGGTCGGCGCTGCTCGGCAGCTTCGCGGACACCGAGCCGACCGCTCGCTCCCCGTGGTTCGGCCGGCCCATGAGCGCTGCCTCGAGTGCCAGCGCGCGGCTGATGGAGACCTGGGCCCACGGGCAGGACATCCACGACGCGATGGGTGTCTCCCGCCTGCCGAGCCAACGCGTGCGTCATGTGTGTCACCTCGGTGTCCTGACCCGCAAGTACTCGTTCTGCATCAACGACCGACCGGAACCGGTGGAGGACGTCAGGGTCGAGCTGGTCTCACCGGAGGGCAAGTTGTGGGTATGGGGTCCGGAGGACGCCTCGAACCGGGTGGTCGGGGACGCCTGGGATTTCGCGTTGGTGGTGACCCAGCGTCGGGACGTGGGGCAGACCCGCCTGACCGCCACGCCCGGCCCAGCGGCCGACTGGCTGGCCATCGCCCAGGCCTTCGCCGGAGATCCGGGGCGGCTGACCCGATCCAAGCTGGCGAGATCCTGACCGGGCGGTCGTGACCGGGCATGCGCCCGGCCGATCGGCCTTGACCAGATGTGCCGTGATCAGCGTCGGTAGGCGCCCAGAACGGCGGTGGACAGTCTCGGCCACAGCTGCGCCGCCCACGGACCGAAGTTGGTGTCGCACAGGCTCACGCAGGCCAACGACGCCGACCGGTCCACCCACACGAAACTGCCCGCCTGCCCGAAGTGGCCGAAGGTGTCGGCGCTGTTGTCCGGGCTGGTCCAGTGCCGGGTCTTGTGGTCCTTGATCTCGCAGCCCAGGCCCCAGTCGTTGGGCGTCTGCCGGCCGAAACCGGGCAGGATTCCGTCCAGCCCGGGGAAGGCGAGAGTGCTGGCCCAGCCGACGATCTCGGGCCCGATCACGGCCGGCGTCAGCAGTTCGGCGGCCAGTGCGATCAGATCGTCGAGCGACCCGACCGCGCTGCTGGCCGGCGAGCCTTCAACGGTGGTACCGGTCATCCTCAGCGGACCCAGCACCCGCCCGACCAGCTCATCGGCGAACGGGCCCCCGGCCGCGTCGGCCAGAGCCTCGGCCACGACCTCGTAGCCGTAGTTGGAGTAGAGCCGCCGCGTGGCCGGTGGATACCTCGCCGGGCCGGCTTCCTCGGGCAGGCCCGAGGCGTGGGCCAGCAGGTGCGCGATGGTGGAGCCCGGCGGGCCGGCCGGCTGATCCAGCCGGACCGTACCGTCGGCACACCCGTCGAGCACGGCCAGAGCGGTGAGCACCTTCGTCACCGACGCCCAGGCGAACCGCGTCGTGCCCCCGCCGGTCTCGTACCGGGCCAGGACTCCGCCCGGCCCGACGACGGCCACGGCCACCCGGCCGACCGGCCAGTCGGCGACTTCGCTCTTCAGGTCAAGGGTCGGCACGCCGCTCAGCTAACCATGGTCGCGGCCGACCGTGATCGGCCTCGCCGGTCGCCGCCGGCCGACGCGGCCCGGCCCGGTCGCCGCAGGCCGGGCACACTGGTGCGATGGACGAACGCGAGCGAGGTCGGCGGCGGAACGGGATCACCGTGAGCGGGAACGGTTCGGCCGCGGCCGCGGTGGATCAGGTTGCGGTCACGTTCGGCATCGCGGTGGTGAGACCCGATGCGGGAGAGGCCTTCCAGGGCGCCGCGCGCACCTCGACCCGGGTGTTGGCGATCCTGGCCGACGATGGGGTCGACTCCCGTGCCGTCCGCACCGCGGACCTGACCCTCGGTCCGCAGACGGAGTGGCGCGACAACCGTGAGGTGCTCGTCGGGTACCAAGCCGGGCAACGGCTGATCGTCCACCGGACCGGGCTGGCCGGGCTGGAACGCATGCTGTCCGACGTCGCCGTGCGGGGCGGCGAGGGCGTCCGGATCGAGAACGTCACGCTCACCCCGTCGGATCCGGCGGCGGCCCTGGCCCTGGCCAGGGTGGCCGCGTTCGCCGACGCGTCGGCCAAGGCGACCCAACTGGCCGAGTTGGCCGGTCGGTCCCTGGGCGAGGTGACCTGGATCGACGAACGGACGGAGAACGGAGCGAGGGACATCGGATTCGTGGGCCTGTCCGCCGGCGGCGGCGCCGCGAAGATGCCGGTCGCCGCCGGGGACAGCGTGGTCACGGCGTCGATCACCGCCCACTGGTCGTTCGCCGAGTAGCTCAGTCGCGAGGAGCCCCGTCGGAGGTCGCCCCGGACCGGCCGGCCGGGAGCGGTCTGGTGCCGTGGAAGGCCAGCCAGTGGTCGCCGCCGTCGATCCGGTCCAGCACCAGCCGCTGCAGCGACGTGATCCGCGGCAGCGCGGCGGAGCCGGACCGGGTCCGGAACACGAAATAAAGGACGTCGTCGTCGCTCGGGACACCGTCGCCGCGCAGGTCGTAGCCGCGCTGGAACGAGGCGATGTTGCTGTCCGGCAGATGCCCCGCCAGGTACGGGTCCAGCAGCCAGGAGTAGCACACGAACCGGCCGGCGGGACGGTCCGGGAACCTTTCGGCGAAGAACCGCACGGCCCGGCCGTAGGCGTCCTGGACGGCCGCCGGGGTCAGGGATCCGGTCGGCGGGATGTGCACGTCGAGCTCCCAGCCCACCCCGGTGCCGCTCATCCGGAGGGCGAACTGCAGCCGCCCGAGGTGGAACAGGTTGCCGGCCAGGTGCAGCGTCAGCCAGCTCCAGCTCTCGAGGCCGAAGCGCCCGTGGGTGATCCGGTGCAGGCGGAACTGACGGCCGACATCGGCCAGGGTGGCCTCGGTGATCGCCGGCGGCACACCGTGATCGGTGTGCCAGCGGATCACCTCCGGCGCGAAGCGGACGATGGCCACGATCCAGGCCTGCGCCGCTCGATCCCCGGTTCGGGCGCCGGCGGCCGGCCGATCGCGGGACGGCAGCTCGCGGGGAAAGGTGCCGAGTCGGCTGGTCAGCACGGCCATCGCATCGGCGACGCCGTCCGGCGGATCGGCCAGCAGAGCATCGATCGGGGGGCGGTCGACCGGGTCGAGGTCGAGTATCCGGACGAGATCGTCGTCGAGTTCGGTCGGCACGGTGCCGAGTGTGCCTGGTGGGGGCCCGGCAAGTGCACGCGGACGGAGCGGATTGTCCGATCCGGGCGCCGCGAGCGGGTCGGAATCGGTCGATCGGGCGGCCAGCGGCAAAACCACCCATCTGCGGACCTGAGTGCTGCGACCTGGGGCGATGATGGCCGACCGGGGTGCTGGGCGGGCCGTCCGGGCGACGGGCGACGCTCGGACGGCGGCCTGCCCGGCAGAATGAGGGCTTCGAAGGCGGTCCGGAACCGCCTCCCGGCGCGGGCGGAAGACAGGTGGTGCAGGCGATGAGTGGGCCAACCGAGGCACGGTCGTGCCCGTCGTGCGGCGCCGTCGTCGACTCCCAGTACTGCCCGCACTGCGGGGCCAGGGTCGTCCCGATGGGCGGCGAGCCGTCCGCCCCGTCCCCGGTGTGGACCGGGGCGACGGCGGTCCGGGAGCCGGATCTCGAGGCGGTGACCCTTCCGTCGATCCCGGTCGTCCGGGCGGCCGACGGCCCGGCTGCGGCGGTTCCCGAGATGTTCCCGACCGAGATGGTCCCGACCTCGGCCCCGCCGGCCGCGCAGGCCTGGTCGCAGACGCCCGACCCGGCCAATCCGCAGACCGGGCTGTTCCCGGGCTGGACCGGCATGTATCCGGCGGTCGCCACCGACGGGGCCGGCGGCGGGCAGGGTTCGCGGCGTGAGCGTCGTCGTCGGGCTCTGTACGGCGTCCTCGGCATCGCCGCGGTCACCGCCGTCGTCCTGCTGGCCGCCCTGCTGATCGCGCCGCACTGGAGCGGTACGGCGGCCGACACGGCCGACAAGAACGGTCAGCCGACCGCGGTGAGTTCAGCGCCGATGTCCGCGGCCCCGTCCTCGAGCCGGTCGGCCTCCGGCGTCCAACCGACCGCTGCCACGTCGGTGCCGGTCGCCCCTCCGGCCAGCACGGTCACCGTCACCGCCTCGGTCACCTCCACCACCGCGACCCCCACCCCGTCGTCACCCAAGACCACCCACGCGCCGGCCAAGGCGACCACACCGAAGAAGACCACACCCAAGAAGACCCCGCCGGCCGCCCTTCCGTTCGGGGTACCGCAGAAGAACATCGTCTGCAGTCCCGGCTACGTGGTGCAGTTGGCCTCGGAACTGACCGCCGCTGCCTTCACGGCGCGGGTCGCCACGTTGAAGGCGGCCGGTCAGGTGCCGGCCGGCTCCTTGGCCGCCGATTCGGCCAAGTCCTGCAAGATCTTCACGAGCCAGAGCAACACGCTGGTCCTGTACTCGGGGCCGTACGCCGGAAAGTACGACGGCTGCGCGGCTCGCCTCGCCGGCCCGGCCGACGCGTACATCAAGGGCGGCAACCCGGCCACCGCCCAGCAGTACGTCTCCTGCCTGTGTCCGATGGTGACCGGCCGCCTGCCGCAGTACGGTCAGGTCGGTCAGACAGGGGTGTGGATCGGTGAGCTGCAGCGGGTGCTCGGCAATCGGCTGAACATCGACATCCCCGACCTGACCGGGCAGTGGGGGACCTACACGGCCGGAACCAGGGACGCGGTCCGGAAGTTCCAGCAGGCGGCCCACCTGCCGCCGACCGGTGTGGTGACCGGTCGCACCTGGGAGTCGCTGCGCCGAGCCAGCTGCTGACGCGGAACGCGGTCAGCCGATGCGGGTGACCGCGAATTCGTTCGCCGGGTGGGCGATCTCGTCCTGCGCCTGCACCAGCTGGATCTCCCGGGCTCCGGCGTCGAGGGTGCGCCGGAGGATGGCATGTACCGAGGACGCCACCCGGCCCAGGGCGACCTCTATGCCGTCCGGGAGATGGGCCAGGAACAGGGCCGCCGTGACGTCACCGGCGCCGTTGACCGCGATCGGCAGGCGGGGCGTACGGACCAGGAACGCCCCGGTCGGATCGACGGCCAGCATGCAGATCTCGTCCTCGGCGCCCAGGCCGTCCACCGACGTGACCAGGACGGTGGACGGACCCGCGGCCCGCACCCGTTCGACCGCGGCCAGCAGTCCGGGCATCTGGCCGACCGCGGCCACCGGCACACCGGCCAGGAAGGCCAGCTCGAAGGCGTTCGGGGTGACGATGTCGGCCGACGGGACGACCCGGTCGCGGATCAGCTCGGGCACCCCGGGCAGCACGAACATGCCGCGGTCGACGTCGCCCATCACCGGGTCGCAGCAGTAGATCGCGGCCGGGTTCAGGGCCCGGACGCGGGCCACGGTGTCCAGCACCACCTCGGCGACGCCGGGGGAGCCCTGGTACCCGGTGAGCACCGCGTCGACCGTGCCGAGCATCCCGCGATCGGCGATACCCTCGATGACGTCGGCCACCACCGCCGCGTCGAACACCGGCCCCCGCCATGACCCGTAGCCGGTGTGGTTGGAGAAGTGAACGGTCAACACCGGCCAGACGTCGTGCCCGAGGCGCTGCAGCGGGAACGTGGCCGCGCTGTTCCCCACGTGTCCGTAGGCGACCGACGACTGGATGGACAGAATGCGCATGGACCAGAACTGTAGGGCGTCGGCCGTGGGCCGAATGCGTCCAGAACCCGTCCACAGAGTCCTGTGACACGATAAGGGTTGTCCTGCGTGCGGGTTTCAGAGCGCGGCCGGCGGGGGAATGGACGAGAATCGTTCCGGTCCCGCCGGCGGGGTCGATCAGTTCGAGGGAGAACGACGTGGTCGCACCAACTGTCACCGACCAGTTCGATCCGCATCCGGGTGACGAGCCGGACCGGCTGCCCCACCCGGCCCTGGTCCTGCCGCCGGCCCAGCTGGCCGGCCGGATCCAGCACACCCTCGTCGGGCAGGCGATCACCGAGCGGCAGGTCCGCGAGCACGCCCGGGAATGCCTGGAGTACGGCTTCGACGCGGCGATCGTCCCGCCGTCGTGGGTCTGGGCCGCGCAGGACGAGATGCGCGGGGCGCCGGGGCGGGTCGGCTCGTTCATCGACTACCCCCACGGCAGCGGCACCACCGCCGGGCGCGTCGCCGAGGCCAGGGCCCTGGTCGACGCCGGTGTCGACGAGCTGGACTCGACGGTGAACATCGGCTATCTGCTGTCCAGTCGCTACGACGAGTTCGCGGCCGACATCCGCGCCGTGGTCGAAGCGGCCTCGCCGGTCGGCGTCAAGGTGATGCTCGAGCTGCCCCTGCTCAATCCCCGGCAACGGGAACGGTGTGTCCAGGCGGCGATCGACGCCGGCGTGGCCTTTGTGAAGAACGCGTCCCGTGGTGCCGTCGGCATCGCCGACCCGTCGACCATCTCCTATCTCCGCGGCGCCGTGCCCGACTCGGTCGGTGTGAAGGCGGCCGGGGGCATCAAGACGATCGAACAGGTGCGTGCCGTGCTGGTGGCCGGAGCCGATCTGGTGGGTACCTCCTGCGGTGTTCGGATCGTCACCGGCGGCGGTCCCGTGCGTGGCTCGCTGTACTCCTACTGACACCGACGGTGACGGTGCTCGGATCGTGAACCTGATGTGACGGCCGGTGGCCTCCTTCCGGGACAGCGTGTCGTGATTCATCCGTTATCGGGCCATTCGGGATGTCCTCGCAGGTGTGCGCGTCAGTTGGTCAAATCGCGTGTCGCAATCGTGATCTATTTGGATGGGCAGTGACCTAAAGGTGACCTTCGTGCGGCTTGACAAGGCCTGACGCCGGTCCATAGTTTGTTGGACGGCTGACCTAGCCCGTGGCGCACGTCACGGCATGGTCCCTGACACCCGGACGTATTCCCGTCTTGGTGGCCGAACAGCGAAGGACACCGATGTCTGAGTTCAAGTTGGGTTGCGACCCACGTTCACGGCCCCGGTTGTCCCTTGCCGTCCGGCGGATCGACAAGCCTGAAGGGTCACCGATCATCCGATCGGATTCCTGATCCGGCCCTGCCGATCACCGGCATCTTCTCCACGGTGAACGATCGTCCTCGATCTGTTCGCCCCCCCAAAATTCGCCGTCAGGTCGACCGGCCTGCGGTGCTCGAAAGAGAGGAAAGTACATGCGGCTCAAGACTTCCGCTGCTCTCGGCCTGATGATGGCCGGGACGCTCGTGGTTGCAGCATGTAGTAGCTCCAGCAGTTCCACGAGCTCGTCCGCGTCGTCGGCGACCTCGGCGGCCTCGTCGGCCGCCGCCGGTTCGTCGTCGGCCGGCTCGTCGGTTGCCTCGTCGGCCGCTGTCGGTTCGTCGTCGGCCGCCGGTTCCTCGTCCTCCGGACCGGTCAAGGGCAAGGTCGGCGTCATCCTGCCGGACACCAAGTCCTCGGCTCGCTGGGCCACCGCCGATGCACCGCTGCTGACCGCGGCGTTCAAGGCGGCCGGTATCCCGGCCGACATCCAGAACGCCCAGGGCAGCGCGACCCAGATGGCCACCATCGCCGATCAGATGATCGCCGGCGGCGTCACCGTCCTCGCGATCGTCAACCTGGACAACGCCTCCGGTGCGGCCATCGAGAAGAAGGCGGCCACCCAGGGCGTCAAGACCCTCGACTACGACCGCCTGACCCTCGGCGGCAGTGCCTCGGCCTACATCTCGTTCGACAACGTCAAGGTCGGCGAGCTGCAGGGCCAGGGCCTGGCCACCTGCCTGGGCTCCGGCAACAAGAACATCATCTTCCTGGACGGGTCCCCGACCGACTCCAACGCAACCGATTTCGCCAAGGGTGCGCACAACATCCTCGACAAGATCACCAGCTACAAGAAGGTCGGCGAGCAGGCGGTCAAGGACTGGGACAACCAGATCGCGGCCACTGACTTCGAGCAGCTCTTCACCGCCGCCGGCGGCAAGGTCGACGGCGTCCTCGCCGCCAACGACGGTCTCGGCAACGCCGCGATCTCGATCCTGAAGAAGAACAACCTGAAGATCCCGGTCACCGGCCAGGACGCCACCGTCCAGGGCATGCAGAACATCCTCGACGGCTACCAGTGCATGAGCGTCTACAAGCCGGTCAAGCAGGAGGCCGCGGCTCTGGCCGCCGCCGCCATCGCTCTGGCCAAGGGCGGATCCCCGGCGACCACCGGCACCATCACCGACTCGCAGACCAAGAAGGCCGTCCCGGCCGTCCTGCTGACCCCGGTCGCCATCACCAAGAGCAACATCAGTGTCCCGATCAAGGACGGCTACCTGAAGCTGTCGGACGTCTGCACCGCGGCCTACCAGGCCAAGTGCACCGCCGCCGGCGTCACCGGCTGACCTGAGCAGTAGCAGCTGACACCGGGCGGCGGCACAGGACATATCCTGAGCCGTCGCCCGGTTGTGCGGGTCGAGGCCTCACCGGCCCGCTCGAAACGAGCCGAATCCGCGGCCGGATCCAGATGTCGCGGCCTGTACAGAGATGAGAAACGCCGATGACCGAGAGCCAGACACCCATCCTGGAACTGCGGGGGGTGAACAAGAGCTTCGGCGCTGTGCAGGTGCTGCACGACGTCAATCTGTCCCTGTACCCCGGCATGGTGACCGCCCTCGTCGGTGACAACGGCGCAGGCAAGTCCACGTTGGTCAAATGCGTGGCCGGCATCAACTCCATCGACTCCGGCGAGTACTTGTTCGAGGGCAAGCCGGTGACGGTCAGCGGCCCCCGCGACGCGGCCGCCCTGGGGATCGAGATCGTCTATCAAGATCTCGCCCTGTGCGACAACCTGGACATCGTCCAGAACATGTTCCTGGGCCGTGAGCCCAAGAGCGGCATCGTCCTGGACGAGGCGACCATGGAGACGCGGGCCAAGGAGACCCTGGCCTCGCTGTCCGTGCGCACCATCTCCTCGGTCCGGCAACTGGTCTCGAGTCTGTCCGGCGGACAGCGCCAGTCGGTCGCCATCGCCAAGTCAGTGCTCTGGAACTCCAAGGTGGTCATGCTCGACGAGCCGACCGCCGCCCTCGGCGTGGCCCAGACGCGGCAGGTCCTCGACCTGGTCCGCCGACTGGCCGACAACGGATTGGCCGTCATGCTCATCAGCCACAACATGAACGACGTCAAAGAGGTCGCCGACCGCATCACCCCCCTGTACCTGGGCCGGGTGGCGGCCGATGTCGCATCGAAGGACGTCACCACCGCCCAGATCATCGAACTGATCACCTCCGGCCGCACCGGTGACATCGGTCTGCCGCCCGTCGTTGCGCAGGCCTCGGCATGAGCACACCAGATCTGAACAAGAAGGATTCGTCCGGGGACGCGTCCTCCCTTGAGGCCCGCACATCGTTCTCCGGTGACGAGGCCACCACGGGAATCGGCGGCTACTTCCAGGGCTACGTGAACAAGGTCCGCGGTGGTGATGTCGGTGCCCTCCCGGCCGTCCTCGGCCTGGTCGTCCTGGTCATCGTGTTCTGGATCGCCAAGCCCGGCGCCGACGGATTCCCGACCGTCTACAACTTCGCGAACCTGTTGCAGCAGGCCGGGTCGATCATCGTGTTGGCCATGGGCCTTGGCTTCGTGCTCATGCTCGGCCACATCGACCTGTCGGCCGGCCTGATCGGCGGCGTCGGTGCCGCGGTGATGGCCGAACTGCTGTTGAACCAGGGTTGGCCCTGGTACTGGTCGGTGCTCGCCGCCCTGGTCGTCGGCGTCCTGATGGGGCTGCTCACCGGCTGGCTGGTGACCGTGGTCGGGATCCCGTCGTTCGTGGTGACCCTGGCCTTCTTCCTGGCCTGGCAGGGCGTCCTGCTGCGCATCATCGGCGACGGCGGCACCGTTCCGGTCACCGACCAGACGATCGTGAACATCGACAGCGGCAACGTGTCCGTCGGCCTGGGCTGGATCATCGTGATCCTGTCGATCGTGGCCTACGCCGCGCTGAACCTGTTCGTGTGGCAGCGGCGCAGTTCCAAGCAGTTGGTCACCACACCGCTGGTGGTGGTGGTGATCCGCATCGTACTGATCGCGGTCGTGCTCATCCTGGCCACCTGGGCCCTGTCGACCAACCGTTCCAAGGGACCGGTGCCATTGGCCGGTGTCCCGTGGATCGCACCCATCGTCGGTGTGCTGCTGGTGGTCTGGACGTTCGTCCAGCACCGGACGGCCTTCGGCCGCTACGTCTACGCCGTCGGTGGCAACGCCGAAGCCGCGCGTCGGGCCGGTATCCGGGTCGGCCGGATCACCATCTACTGCTTCGTGATCAGCTCGGCCATGGCGGCGTTCTCCGGCGTCATCGACGCCTCCCGGCTCGGATCGGTGGCGCCGAGCTCCGGCGGCGGCAACGTCCTGCTCTATGCCGTGGCCGCGGCCGTCATCGGCGGTACGTCGTTGTTCGGCGGCAAGGGCAAGGCCCGCGACGCCATCCTCGGTGGCCTGGTGATCGCGGTCATCAACAACGGGCTAGGGCTGCTCGGACTGCAGGCCGACGTGAACTACATCATCACCGGCATCGTGCTGTTGCTGGCCGCCTCGGTCGACGCGCTGTCCCGCCGTCGCCGGGCCGGGTCAGCCCGCTAGCACCCACGCGGGGTCAGCCCTCGGCGGGGATGAAGGTTGTCCGATCGGTCGCACTGACCGAGCAACCTTCATCCCCGGCTGAACCGACCCGGTTGTCCACCGCCGCAGACCGATCCGACCCAGCACCGACGCCGAGGAGGCCCACGTGCGCACCCTCTCGGCCACTGGCGCCGTCGGCTCACCGGCCGACCAGGCCACCGTCCGTCGGCTCAACCTCGGCCTGCTGATGCGCAGCCTGGCCGCGGGCGGCCCGCGTTCGCGGGCCCGCCTGGCCGAGGACACCGGACTCAACAAGGCCACGGTTTCCAGCCTCGTCACCGAATTGGTCGACCGCGGCCTGGTCACCGAAGGCATCATCCAGCGCCGTGGGGTCGGGCGCCCCGGACGCACCATCGAGGTCAACGTCGGCGTGGTGCGATGCATCGGGCTGGAACTCAACGTCGACTATCTGGCCGGCGTCATCACCGATCTGACCGGGCGGGTCCTGGCCCGCCGCCGGATGTCCCTGCCGATGCTCGACCTCGGGCCGGCCCGGGCCATGGGTCAGGTGGCCGAGATGGCCGGGGAGCTGGTCGCCGGTTGCGGGGCGACGCCGAATCAGGTGCAGACCCTCCATCTGTCGTTGCCCGGCCTGATCGACATCGACGCCGGGGTGCTGGCCTACGGCCCCAACCTGCGGTGGCGTCAGGTCGATGTGGTGCACACCCTGATGGGGCGGCTGCGGTGGGCCGGCACCCGGATCGCCGTCGACAACGACGCCAACCTGGGGGCCATGGCCGAGTACGCGTCCGGCCCGTCGGCCGGATCCAACAACCTGCTGTACCTGGTCGGCGAGATCGGGGTCGGCGCGGGCATGATCATCGACGGCCGGATCGTCCGTGGGGCAACGGGTTTCGCCGGCGAGGTGGGCCACATGCCGATCGGGGATCCCACCGTGCAGTGCGGCTGCGGACGCCGGGGATGCTGGGAGACGGCGGTCGGGATGAACGCGGTGGTCGATGCCGTCTCCGCCGACCGGGGTGATCGCCTGCGCGAGGGGGACATGACGGCGCGGTTGGCCGAGATCGTCCGCCGGGCCGAGGCGGGCGACGCCCGGACCCTGGCCGCCCTGACTTCGGCCGGCCGCAATCTGGGGGTCGGTGCGTCCGTGCTGGCCAACCTGCTCGATCCGGAAGTGATCATCTTCGGGGGGCACTTCGCCGCCCTGGAGAAGTACGTGGCCGACGCGGTGTCGGCCGAGATGCGCTCCCGGGTGCTCGGCGGCGAGGTGATGGCCTGCCGGATCGAGTACTCCACCCTCGGCTTCGAGGCGCCGGCCCTAGGTGCCGCGCACGCCGGGATCGACAGCCTGATCAACGACCCGACCCTTGTCCTGGTCGCCCAGTAGGCCGGCCGGGCAACGTCTGACGGCTCGTCGCCGACCGTCCTGTCCTCGGGCCGGCCGCGGCGGGCGCGGCGCCGCCCGCGGGCCGGCAATGAAAGGATGACCGACGTGACCGAAACTCTCGTGGCCGGTATCGACTCCTCGACGCAGTCGACCAAGATCCTTCTGGTGCGTGCGTCCGACGGCGTGGTCGTCGACCAGGCGTCCGCCCCCCACCCCAACGGCACGTCGGTGAATCCCGACGCCTGGTGGGATGCCCTGCAGCAGGCCGGATCCGGGCTGCTGGAGCGGGCGTCGGCCATCGGGGTCGGCGGCCAGCAACACGGCATGGTGGCGCTGGATGCCACCGGAGCGGTAGTGCGCGACGCGCTGCTCTGGAACGATCTCCGGTCGGCCCCGCAGGCGGACAGCGTGGTCGAACACCTCGGTGGCCCGCAGGCCTGCGCCGACGAGATCGGATCGGTGCCGACCGCCTCGTTCACCGTCACGAAACTGCGCTGGATGGCCGAGCACGAACCGGAGAACGCGGCCCGCACGGCGGCCGTGCTCCTCCCGCACGACTGGCTGACGTGGAAACTCTCGGGCGAGACGGAGATGACGACCGACCACGGTGACGCCTCGGGCACCGGGTACTACTCGCCGATGCGCCGGGCCTGGATCCCGGAGATCGCCGCCTGGGCGCTGGGGCGGACCGCCGCGCCCGTCCTGCCGCGACTGGTCGCTCCGGGCGCCGTCGCCTCGCGGACCCCCGACGGGACGATCCTGTCCGCCGGCACCGGCGACAACATGGCGGCGGCCCTCGGCCTGGCCATCGGTCCCGGGGACGTGGTCGTCTCCATCGGCACCTCCGGTACCGCCTTCTGCGTGGCCTCGCAGGCCTGCGCCGATCCCACCGGCTCGGTATCGGGGTTCGCCGACGCCACCGGCCAGTACCTGCCGTTGGTGTGCACCATCAACGCGTCCCGCATCCTTTCCGTGGTCGGGGGCCTGCTCGGGGTCGATCACGCGGAGTTCGCCCGGCTCGCCCTGGCCGGGGACGTGGGCGCCGGCGGGCTCACCCTGTTGCCGTATCTCGACGGCGAGCGCACCCCGAACCGCCCGTCCGCATCCGGTGTGTTCTCCGGCCTCACCTCCGGCGCCACCCGGGAGAACTTCGCCCGCGCCGCTGTCGAGGCCCTGCTGTGCTCGCTGGCCGACGCGGTTGACGCCCTCGGGGTCAAGCCGACCCGAGTGCTGATGATCGGCGGCGGCGCCAAGAACCCGGCCGTGCAGCAGTTGGCGCCCGGCGTGTTCGGCCAGGCCGTCCGGGTGCTCGAAGCCGGTGAGTACGTCGCACTGGGCGCGGCCCGTCAGGCGGCGTGGGCCCTGTCCGGCGGGCAGGCGCTGCCCGAGTGGGCCCCGGCCCCGTACCAGGAGTTCACCGGCGAACCGACCCCGCAGGTGCGAGTTGCGTACGACGCGCTGCGGGACGCCACCGTTGGCTGGTGACGCGGTCGTCCCGGTGACCGGGCGGCACAGCGCCGCCGACGCACCGGACGACAACGGCGCCCTCGGTCGACCCGTCGTGCCCCCGCGGCGGCACATCAGCTCCGGATCGGTCTTCGAGAAGCAGATCGGTTACGCCCGCGCGGTGGTCGACGGCGAGTGGGTCTTCCTGTCCGGTTGCACCGGTTTCGACTACGCCACGATGACCATGCCCGACGGGGTGGAGGCGCAGACGGAGCAGGCGCTGCGCAACGTGGGATCGGCCCTGGCCGCCGCCGGTGCGTCGTTCGCCGACGTCGTCCGGGTCCGCTACCTGCTGCCCGACCGCGCCGACTTCCCCGCCAGTTGGCCCGCGCTGCGGGCGGCCTTCGGTGACGCCCCGCCGGCCGCGACGATGATGCAGTGCGGCCTGATGGACGAGAAGATGCTGATCGAGATCGAGGTCACCGCCCGGGTCTCTCACCGTTGATCGGGTGCGGCGTCAGTCCCGGCGGGCGCCCTGGGCCGGTGTCACGGTCCGGATGACCGGCGCGGTCAGGGATCTCGCGGCGAAGGCCGCGAGCACCTGGGAGCTCACCCGATCCTTGGCCGAGTGTGGGACCAGCGCGACGACCGAACCGCCGAAACCGCCGCCGGTCATCCGGGCGCCGAGGGCGCCGGCGGTCAGGGCCGCGTCGACCGCGACATCCAGCTCGAGGCAGGACACCTCGAAGTCGTCCCGCAGCGATACGTGGGATGCGGTCAGATCCGGTCCGATGGCGATCGCCCCGGCGTGACGGAGCTGCTCGACGACGCGTTCCACCCGCCGGTTCTCCGTGACGATGTGACGCACGCGCCGCCGCAACAGGGCGTCGTCCAACCGGGCCAGTGCCGCGTCCAGACCGTCGAAGGTGATGTCCCGCAACGACTCGATCCCCAGCGTGGCCGCGGCCTGCTCGCACGAGGCCCGCCGCTTGGCGTACTCCCCGTCGGCCAGGGAGTGGTGCGCCCTGGTGTCGATGACCAGCACCGACAGGCCGTCGGACTCCGGGTCGAACGGGATGTTCTCGCACGTATCCGCGCCGACGTCGAAGAACAGGACGTTGCCCTGCTCACAGGTGGCCGAGGCCATCTGGTCCATCAGTCCACACGGCATCCCGACGTAGTCGTTCTCCGCGCGCTGAGCCAGCCGGGCGATCTGGTCCAGGCTCAGGTCGTGGCCGAACACGGTCGAAACGGCGAGCCCCACCGCACATTCCAGCGCCGCCGAGGATGACAGACCGGCGCCGACGGGAACGGTGGAGCTGATCGCCAGGTCGATCCCGCCCACCTCGCGTCCGGAGTCGGCGAACGCCCAGAGAACGCCGAAAACGTAGGCCGACCAATCACTTCCGGCCGTCTCGGGGTCGATCCGGTCGACCGCGATCGTTCTGATCTCGTCGGGTCGCTGCGCGGAGACCACCCGGACGGTGCGGAGTTCGTTCCGCGCGACCACCACGTGGGTGCGCGCGTCGATGGCGAACGGCAGCACCAGACCGTTGTTGTAGTCGGTGTGCTCGCCGATCAGGTTCACCCGCCCGGGAGCGGAGAACGCCTGAGCACCAATGGCTTCCGGAAATGTGCGGTGGAACAGGTCGATCGCTTCGGTCACCGTGGTTCCTGGGCGGCGACGGAGTTGCTGAATTCCCAGGCGTCGGCCACCATCTGGCGAAGGTCGTGCTGCGGCTCCCAACCGAGGCGTTCCCGCGCCCGGTCGGCCGAGGCGACCAGCCGGGTCGGGTCGCCGGCTCGGCGCGGGCCGGACACCACGGGCATCTCCAGCCCGGTCACCCGTTCCACCTCGGCGATGACCTGCTTGACGCTGAACCCGTTGCCGTTGCCCAGGTTGCAGATCAGGTGCTCTCCCGGGTGGGCTGCGGTCAGGGCCAGGACATGCGCCCGGGCCAGGTCGGCCACGTGTACGTAGTCCCGGATCGGGGTGCCGTCCGGGGTCGGCCAGTCGTCGCCGTAGATGTTGAGCTTGTCGCGCCGTCCGGCCACCGCGTCGAGGGCGATCGGAATCAGGTGGGTCTCGGTGGTGTGCCGTTCGCCGGCACCCCACGCCGCCCCGGCGACGTTGAAGTAGCGCAGCGAGACGGCGGCCAGTTCGGTGGCCGCGCACTCGTTGGTGATCATCATGTCGACGGCGAGCTTGGTCGCCCCATAGGTACTGGTGGGTTTGGTGGGTGAGTCCTCGGTGATCGGGAACGTGTCCGGCTCACCGTAGACGGCAGCGGTGGAGGAGAACACCAAGCGCGGCACGCCGTGTTCGGTGATGGCGTCGAGCAGCGCCCGGGAACCGATCACGTTGGTGTGCCAGTACAGCGACGGGTGAGCAACCGATTCGCCGACCAGGGATTTGGCCGCGAAGTGCAGGACGGCGTCGAAATCGGCCCCGGCCAGCACCTCACCGACGGCCGAGATGTCGGCCTGGACGAACCGGACGCCGGCCGGGATCGAGTCCGCGTGGCCGGTCGAGCAGTTGTCGAGCACGACCACCTCGTGGCCGTCCTGGATCAGCAGGCGGGTGACGACGGATCCGATGTAACCGGCGCCGCCGACGACAAGAGTCTTCATGATGTCAGCATTCCATTTCGTGCGATCGGCGCGGCGCGGTGCGCCGGCGGCAGGTCATGATGCGTCCCGGAGACGCTGGGCGGCGACCTCCGGCGGGATGTCGTTGACGAATGCGCCCATGGCCGACTCGGATCCGGCCAGGTACTTGAGCTTTCCGACCTCGCGGCGGATGGTGAAGATCTGCAGGTGCAACCAGAAGTCCTCCCGCCCCTGCGACACCGGGGCCTGGTGCCACGCCGAGATGGCGGGCAGGGTGTCGGCGAAGACGCCCTCCATCCGGCGGAGGACCTCGAGGTAGATCGGAGCCAGCGCGAGCCGCTGCTGCGTCGACAGGGCGGGGATGTCCGGGACCCGCGTCCGCGGGAAGACCTGTACCTCGACCGGCCAGCGCCCGGCGAACGGGACGAAGGCGACCCAGTGCTCGTTCTGGGCCACGATCCGCGAACCGTCGGCGATCTCGGCGTCGATCAGGTCACCGAACAGGTTGCGGCCGCTCGCCTCTCGATGCTTCTCGACCTGGCGCAGCATGGCCGCGGTGTGCGGCGTGACGTAGGGATAGCCGTAGATCTGCCCGTGGGGGTGGGCCAGCGTGACCCCGATCTCAGCCCCGCGGTTCTCGAAGCAGAAGACCTGTTCGATGCCGGGCTGCCGGGACAATTCCACCGTCCGGTCGGCCCACGCCTCGATCACCGTGCCGACTCGTTCGGGCGTCAGGTGGGAGAAGGTGGCGTTGTGGTCGGACGTGAAACAGACCACCTCGCATCGCCCGTTGCCCGGAGCGACGGTGAACAGTTCCTTGACCTCGGCCGGACTGCCGCTCCCGGACAACGACGGAAAGCGGTTCTCGAAGACGACGACATCGTATTCGGGAGAAGGGATCTCGCTCTGGTTCTCGGCGGTCGACGGGCAGAGCGGACACTGGTTGGCCGGGGGGTGATAGATCCGGGTCTGGCGGTGCCCGGCGATTCCCACCCACTCCCCGGTGAGCTGGTCGTAGCGCACGGTGGACGTCGACTCGACTTTGGGCAGGTCCCGTGGATCCACGAGAATCCTGGTTTCGTCAGGACTCTCGTCGAAGTAGATGATCTCACGGTCATCGGCGAGGCGAGCGGAGAGGCGATGGATCATGTCAGGCGTCCGACTTCCGGTCGTCGTGGTCGCCGGAGGAGAACGATGTCTCGTCCGACGTCGGGATGATGATGACTTCGCCGACCTGGTCGGCCAGCACGGCCGCCGCGTGCGGGTCGAGCCGATCGTCGGTGATCAGCGTGCTGACGGCGCGGAGCGGGGCGATCTGGGCCAGGCCGACCACGCCCCACTTGGTGTGATCGGCGACGACCACCAGGCGCCGGGAGGACTCGACGAGAGCGCGGTTGGTCTCAGCCTCCATCAGGTTCGGCGTTGACAGGCCGGCGTGCTCGTCGATGCCGTGCACCCCCATGATCACCATGTCCACTCGCAGCGAGCGGATCGCCTGCACAGCAATGGGTCCGACCAGCCCGTCGGACGGAGTGCGGAGGCCACCGGTGAGGACCACGGTGAGATCCGGTCGCTGCTGGTGGTTGAGGACCTCGGCCACCTTCAACGAGTTGGTGACGACGGTGAGGTCGGCGACACCGGCCAGATGCCGGGCCAGGGTCCAGGTGGTGGTGCCGGCGGTGATGGCGATGGCCATGCCCGGGCGGACCAGGGTGGCGGCGCGCTCGGCGATCGCCTCCTTCTCCGGGAGCTCGCGGACACTCTTGGCCTCGAAGTCGGGCTCGATCGCACTGGCCGTCTCGACCGCGGTGGCGCCTCCGTGCACCTTGGCCAGCAGGCCCTTGCGATCGAGGATCTCCAGATCACGGCGCACCGTCATGTCCGAGACGCCCAACAACGTGGTGAGATCGGCCACGCGGACGCCGCCGGACCGGCGCACTTCGTCCAGGATCCGGGCTTGGCGGACTGGGGCCAGCAACTCAGTTCCTCCTCGTAACGGTGGTCCGGATGTTCGAAAGCGTGCGGACATGTTGAGTCTTGACTCCAATTCGAACACTGTCAACCATATCCGAGCCGGCTGTGTGCCTTTCTGTGGGATCTGCCGGAGAGGCGTGACCAGCGGAGGTCAGCGCGTCCGGCGTCCGGCGGGCGGTCCGGTCGGCCGTGAGGTCGGGGAGAATGAGTCGGTGTCCGTCTCCCCCCAGATCCACGTTCCGGTGTTCGCCGACGGACTCACCGCCGCCGATGTCGATCAGGCCACGCGCCGAATCGCCGGGGTCGTCGTCCCGACCCCGCTGGAGACGTGCGAGCGGCTGTCGCAGGCGACCGGGCTCAAGGTCTACCTCAAGCGCGAGGACCTGCAGGTGGTCCGCTCGTACAAGCTGCGCGGGGCGTTCAACCTGATGTCCCAATTGACCGCCGACGAACGAGCGGCCGGCGTGGTGTGCGCCAGTGCCGGCAACCACGCGCAGGGTGTGGCCTTCGCCTGCCGGGTACTGGGCATCAGCGGCACCATCTTCCTGCCCCGGACAACGCCGCGGCAGAAGCGAGACCGCATCCGCGTCCACGGCGGCGACCACGTCGATCTGGTGATGGTGGGCGACACCTTCGACGACGCCTCGGAGGCGGCGCGGGTGTTCGCCCGCGACACCGGCGCCGTGATGGTGCCGCCGTTCGACGATCCCCGCACCGTGGCCGGTCAGGGCACCATCGCAGCGGAGATCATCGAGGACCTCGGTCGGGAGCCGGACGTCATCGTGGTCCCGGTCGGTGGCGGCGGCTTGCTCTCCGGACTCACCGTCTACCTGCGGGAGCGGGCGCCGGGAGTCCGGTTGGCCGCGGTCGAGCCGGTCGGGGCCGCGTCGCTGACGGCCGCTCTGGCCGCCGGCGGACCGGTCCGGTTGGAGTCGTTGGATCCCTTCGTCGACGGGGCTGCCGTGCGCCGGATCGGCGACCTCCCGTACCGGGTGCTGGGCGGGGCCGACCTGTCCGTGACGAGCGTCGACCCGGGCGCCATCTGCACCGAGATGCTGGCCCTGTACCAGAACGAGGGCATCATCGCCGAGCCGGCCGGTGCCCTGTCGGTGGCCGCCCTGCCGCAGCTCGACCTGCCCCTCGGGTCGACCGTGGTCTGCCTGATCTCGGGGGGCAACAACGACATCTCCCGATACGGCGAGATCCTGGAACGCTCGCTGGTGCACGCCGGGCTCAAGCACTACTTCCTGGTCGACTTCCCCCAGGAGCCCGGCGCGCTGCGCCGCTTCCTGGACGAGGTCCTCGGCCCGGACGACGACATCACCCTGTTCGAGTACGTCAAGCGCAACAACCGTGAGACCGGGCCGGCCTTGGTCGGTATCGAACTCGGTTCGGCCGACGGGCTGGACGGGCTCATGGCGCGCATGGCAGCCGGTCCCATGGATTACGAGCGAATCGAGCCCGGTTCCGCCGCCTACCGCTTCCTGATGTAGGTCCTGCGGCAGCGGGTCGTTGGCGCGCGGGTGGGGGTGGGCCCTGTCGGCTCGGCGCGCGGGGTGGTGGGCGACTCGTCATACCGGTGGGCTACTCGTCATGCTGCCGGGGACATGACGGGTGCGAGGCAGGTCTTACGAGTCGCCCCGAGCCGCCATAGTCACGTTGCCCCGGCCCGCGTGAGCCGCTCGGCCGCTGCCGCGCCGACGATCCCGGCCCCGACGACCACCACATGCACCATGGGACCGGCCCTCTCACGACCACCCGTCCGCGATTCGATGGACACCGCACCGGGCGGGATCGAGGGGACGCGGCTACCGTCGAAGGACGCCCGGCCGACGCCGAAGGGATGGACATGAGCAGCATCGACCGCATCGTCGAGCGTCAGATCCTGGCCGCCCAGGAAAAGGGGCTCTTCGACGATCTCCCCGGCGCCGGCAAACCGCTGCGCGACCTGGGGGGACCCCGGGACGAGAACTGGTGGCTGCGTCAGTACATGATGCGGGAGGGGATCGACGGCGTCGCCTTCCTGCCGCCGGCGCTGGCCTTGCGCCGGGAAGCCGAGGACCTCCTGTCCCGCATCCCCGCGATGGCGACCGAGACCAGCGTTCGGCAGGCGGTCGCCGAACTCAACGTCCGGATCGGCGATGCGCTGGCCAAGCCGGCCGGCGAGGGACCGTCGATGACGTTGATGCAACTGGACGCCGACCAGATCGTCATCGGCTGGCGGGCCGCCCGCACCCCGCAACGACCCGAGCCGGCCGAGCGGCCGCCGGACCCGCGCCGACGGCGGCGCCTGACGCACCTGACGAGGTGGATCCGCGTCCGGGACCATCGTGCATGATCTCCCCATGAAAGCAGCCGTTCTCCACGCACCGGGCGACATCTCCGCGGACGACGTGCCGGACCCGAGGATCGTCACGCCCAGCGACGCAATCGTCCGAGTCACGGCCGCCTGCATCTGTGGGTCCGACCTGTGGGGGTACCGCGGGGTGGTCGACGGCAGCGAGCGCCGTATCGGGCACGAGTTCGTCGGGGTGGTGGAGGAACTCGGAGCCGACGTCGAGGGTCTGTCGGTCGGCCAGTTGGTCATTGCACCGTTCGTGGTGTCCTGTGGGAAGTGCGTGAACTGCCTCGCCGGCTGGACCACGTCGTGCCTGATCGGCGGCAGCTACGGGGCCCAGGATCGGGACGGTTGGCTCATCGACGGCGGCCAGGGCCAGTACGTCCGGCTGCCGCAGGCGGCCGGCACCCTGGTGCCGGTGCCGTCCGACGAACATGACGAACGAACGGCCGCGTTCCTGTCCCTGTCCGATGTCATGGGGACCGGACATCACGCCGCGCTCTCGGCCGGGGTCGGGCCGGGCAGCACGGTCGCCATCGTGGGCGACGGGGCGGTCGGCCTGTGCACCGTGCTGGCGGCCCGCCGCCTCGGGGCGGAGAAGATCATCATGCTGTCGACCCACGAGGACCGTGCCGCGATGGCCACCGACTTCGGAGCCACGCACATCGTCAACGCCCGCGGCCCGGATGCGATCAGCGGGGTCCACGACCTGACCGACGGTCTCGGCGCGGCCAGCGTGTGCGAGTGCGTCGGCACCACCGACAGCTGGGACACCGCGCTGGGAGCCGCCCGGCCCGGCGGGACCGTCGGATACGTCGGCGTCCCGCACGGGGTCAAGGACGGCCTGCCCCTGCGAAAGATGTTCGGCCGCAACGTCTCGGTACACGGCGGCGTGGCCCCGGTGCGGACGTACCTGCCCGCGCTGCTGGACGACGTACTGGCCGGCACGCTGGATCCCGGACCGGTGTTCACCTCTGAGGTGCCGCTGGCCGATATCGCCGTCGGCTACGCCGACATGGACCAGCGCCGGTCGATCAAGGTGCTGGTCCGGCCTTGAAAGCGCTGTGCTACACCGAGATCGGTGGCGCGCTGGAACTCATGGACGTCCCGGCGCCGGCTTGTCCCGACGACGGCGTCGTGCTCGACGTGGTGGCCACCGGCGTCTGCCGGTCCGACTGGCACGCCTGGAAGGGCCACGATCCGGTTGTCCTGCCGCACATTCCCGGCCACGAGTACTCCGGGGTGATCGCGGCCGTCGGGCCGTCGGTGACCCGCTGGAAGGTGGGCGACCGGGTCACGGCACCGTTCGTGCTGGGCTGCGGGCAATGTGAGTACTGCCGCGCCGGAGACGCCCAGGTGTGCCCGGATCAGGAACAGCCGGGCTTCACCCGGCCCGGGTCGTTCGCCCAGCAACTCGCCCTGCCACGTGCCGACACCAACCTGGTCCACGTCCCCGACGAGGTCGACCTGATCGCGGCCGCATCTCTCGGCTGCCGGTTCGCGACGGCATTCCGGGCTCTGACCGCTCATGGCCGCGTGCACCGCGGGCAGTGGGTGGCCGTCCACGGCTGCGGAGGTGTCGGACTTTCGTTGGTGATGATCGCCGTTGCTCTCGGTGCTCGGGTGATCGCGGTCGACGTGTCGCCGGCGGCCCTGGCGGCCGCGGCCGAACTGGGAGCGGAGGCGGGGGTGAACGCGAGCGAGGTCGCCGACACGGCGGCCGCTGTGTTCGAATTGACCGGGGGCGGCGCGCACGTCTCGGTCGACGCGATCGGTCACCCGGCCACGGTGGCCGCCTCGGTAGCATCGCTCCGACGGCGGGGCCGGCACGTGCAGGTCGGGCTGCTGCTGGCCGAGAAGGCCATGACCGCAGTGCCCTTCGATCTGGTCATCAGCCGCGAGCTGGAGATCTTCGGCTCGCACGGGATGGCCGTCGGGGACTACCCGGAAATGCTGGCTGCCGTTGCCGACGGGCGGTTGCACCCGCGACAACTGGTCGGGGAGGTGGTCGCCTTCGAGCAGGCCACCGGGGTGCTGGCGGCGATGGACCGCCCCGGCGGGGCCGGTATGACCGTCATCCGGATATGAACCCCTCTACCCTGGGCGTGGAGACGGGAGTGTGACGACGATGTCGCTTGATCTACCCCCAGCGGTCGATATCCGTGAAGTGGGTCTGCGTGACGGGCTGCAACTCGAGCGACCGATCGGGCTGGACGCGAAGCTGGCCATCATCGCGGCCCTGGTGGCCACCGGTGTCCGGCGGATCGAGGCCACCGCCTTCGTCTCTCCGCGGGCGGTGCCGGCGATGGCCGATTGCGACCAGGTGGCGGCTCAACTCCACCGGTGGCCGCACGTGCTCTGGTCGGCGCTGGTGGCGAGCCCCAACGGGGCCCGACGTGCTCTGGATGCCGGCTTCACCGAACTGGAGTACGTCGTCTCGGCGGCCGACGGGCACTCGCTGGCCAACGTCGGGCGGACCAGCGACGATGCGCTGGCGCTCACGGCGCCGATCGCGGAGTTGGTCCACCAACGCGGCGGCCACTGCGAGGTGATCGTCGCCGTGGCCTGGGACTGCCCGTTCGACGGGCCCACCCCGCCCGCGCGGACGGTCGAGATCGCCCGGCGAGCAACCGAACTCGGCGCCGACCGGCTGGCCCTGGGGGACACCATCGGCACCACCACCCCGCGCCGGGTGGTGGACCTGGTGCAGGCGGTACGGTCGGCCGCGGGTCTTGACGTCGGCGTGCACTTCCACGACACCCGCGGCACCGGGCAGGCCAATGTGCTGGCCGCGGTGCAGGCCGGAGTGACCCAGATCGATGCATCCGTCGGCGGTCTGGGTGGTTGCCCGTTCGCCCCTGGGGCCAGCGGCAACATCGCCACCGAGGAGCTGGTGTACATGCTCCAGGAGTCGGGGGTGAACACCGGAATCGACCTGGACGCCGTTCTGGTCGCGGCCGGTCTGGTCGAGCAGGCAGTCGGGCACCCGCTGGCCAGTTCCCTTCACCGCGCCGGCGGACGCCCGAAGCCTCTTGGCCGCGTGGGCCTTCACCTGCCCTAGAACCGGGTCGCCGACCCTGGAACCTGATCGCCCGGCCGGGCCGGATCAGCTGGCCTTGGCCCCCGAGGCGGCACCGGACTTCTCGGTGGTATCGCCGGTGGTGGCCAGCGTGCCGGAAGCGTTCTCCAGGTGTGCGCGGATGAACCAGTGGAAGAGTTCCAGCTGGTGCAGATGCCCGATCAGCATGTCATTGGTCACCGGGTCGGTTTCCTCGGTGTCCTCGGCCGCTTTGCGGTGATCGGCGATGACGCCCTGGTACACGACGTCGAGCGCGCCGAGGTGGGCGATCGTGTCGGCTCGGCCGATCGAATAGTCGTCCCATGTCCGTTCGGCGACCAGGGCACCCGGAGTCCCCTTGACCGAACTGCCGAGGGTGGCGATCCGCTCCGCCGTCTCGTCCACGTACGCGCGGACGACCTCCACCTGCGGGTCGATCATTTCGTGGACGCCGATGAAATGGGGGCCGACCACGTTCCAGTGGACGTGTTTGAGGGTCAGGGCCAGGTCGTTGAGCGCATGCAACCGCTGTTGCAGAATGGCGGCCACCTCGGCTCCCTGCTTCGGATCCAGGCTGGGCACGGTGAAACGCGGAACGGAGGTCTTGCGGGCCATCACTATCTCCTTCGCGGCCACGAGTTGCATGGCGCTGGTGTCGATTCGGTGTCTCGGCGGCAGTACCCGGTTCACCCACACCGAAACGTCTTTCGATCGCCGCCGATTTTTCCCATTCGCCGTGCAAGGTCGCCCGGCCGCGATTATCGTCCGAGCATGACCACTCCTTCATACCCTGCCTCAGCTGCCAATACGTCCTACGGACCGGGCCCCCGGCCGGCACCGCCGGGAACCGTCACCGGCGCATTCGCCATTTACCTTCTCGTTGCTCTTCTGGCTGCGGTCGGGATCGTCCTGGGGTTGACCAGCAACGTCTGGGACGAGGCGGTCGCCGCAAACGCGGGCAATTCCGGGGTCGACGCGCAAGCGCTGGTGAACACGGCCAAGACGATCACCGTGGTGGTCGGGGCCGCTCTCCTGGCGCTGTACCTGCTGTTCGCCTTCAAGATGAGGGCCGGGCGCAACTGGGCCCGGATCGTGCTCACCGTGCTGTCGGCGCTATCGATCCTCAGCGCCTTCTCGGCCTCGGCTTCGGTGACGGTGAACGGGCATGTCTACCGGTCCTCGAGCACGCAGATCTCGGGCTGGATCGGGGTGGCGCTGGCCGTGGTGGCCATCGTTCTCATGTACATGAGTGCGTCGAACGCCTACTTCACCGCCAGCCGGGCCTCCCGCGGTCGGTGATCGCGGTCATCGAGCGGGGGCGACGGGGCGGAACCCGGGCACTGTGCGGCCCAGCCACTGCAGCGTCTGCGGGACCAGGCCCACCCAGACGGAGAATCGGTGGCCGGCATTGGGGATGACGTCTGCGGTCACCGACAGCGGGGCCCGGGCGGTCTTGAGCAGTTCGCTGGTCGTGCCCCAGGAGAAGACGTCGGCCGGCGAGGTCTGCACCCACAGCGCGACCTTCGGCGGGTCGTCGTGGGCCGTGGCGAGCAGGTCGTAGTGCCGGGCCTGTTGGCTGTTCGGTGCGAACGGGACGTAACCGGCCTCGAAGCCGGGCTGCCAGTAGCCCCCGAGGCTGATGGCCGCCGAGTAGAGGGTCGGATGCAGCATGGTCAGCATCGACGCGCACCAGGCGCCGGCGCTCAGGCCGATGGTGGCCCACGAGCTCCGGTCCTCGTAGACCCGCAGGTGGTGCTCCACCCATGTGGTCACGTCCTTCGTCAGGAACGTTTCCATCTGGATGAAGCCCTTGCCCCCGTCGAGGCACTCGGTGTCGACATTCTTGGGGGACCAGTAGGGCATCACGACAACCGAGTCGGCGATCGTGCCGGCCGAGACCGCCGTCGCCACCTGATCGCCCAGATGCATGTTGAACCAGATCTGCCGCGGCGCACCAGGGACCCCGTGGAAGGCTTCGATCACTGGGTAGCGATGGCCGGCCATGGCCGGCTCGGTGTACGACGCGGGGAACCAGACGGCCACCGAGCCTCGGTATCCGCTCGCCTTTCCGTCGATCTCGTACGAGCGGATCTGGCCGTTGGCCGGCCCGCGTCCGGTGGCGAGGTCGATCTTCGCCAGGCTCGGCAGATCGGCCAGCGGAACGGCAGTGTGGTGGACGCTCGTCCGCGAGTCGACCGCGATCGGCCCCGCCGCCGCGGTCGCTGCCGCGCCGGCCGCCACCTCGTGTCCGGGCGCGGCCGTGGCGCCGAAGATCGTGCCGAGGTCCCCCCAATTGGCGTACCAGCCGTACTGGTCGTTCAGGGCGGTACCGACGGCCAGCAGCAGCAGGATGACGACCGCGAGTTGGTATCCGACCCGGCGCAGGACCGACAGCCAACCGGGGCGCGCGGACCGGGGCCAATCGATGATGACCCAGACGAACAGGCCGATGGCCGCCACCCAGACGATCCAGGCGAACAGCGAGCCGGTCAACTCCACGTGCGCACTTCCCCAACTTCCGACGACGGAGGGTCATTCGGGTGGCGTCGGTGGCTCACCTGTGACCCGCCCCTGAATCAGCGACCACGTTGCCCACATCCGTCCTCCGGTAGTAGACAAGGTTAGTGACATCAATGTTCAGCCCGCGTTCGTTGGCGCCGCGACGCCGACGGAGTGTGCTTGGCCTGCTCGGATCACTGATCCTGATGTCCGGGATGTCGGTCGTTTCGGCGACCGCCGCGGCGGGCGCCACGGCCTCCACGGTGGCTCCCGTACCGAGCGTCGGGGCGATCTTCGCCGATGGCGCCACTCCGCAGCACACCTGTACCGGGAGTCTGCTGGCCGCGGGATCGGGACTGGTCCTGACGGCGGCGCACTGCGTGCACGGCACCGGCGCCGGCATGACCTTCGTCCCCGGCTACGACGGGACGAAGAAGCCGGTCGAGCCGTACGGGGCGTGGACCGTGGTCCGGGCGTGGATGCCGCGACTCTGGGTCAGCGCCCAGGACCCGAGCTACGACTACGCGATCCTGCAGGTCGACGACCGGGTCATCAAGGGCCGGATCATGGGGCTGAGCGAACTCGTCAAGGGCAACGCCGCCGGTGTCGCGGCCGCTCTGCCCGACTGGGTGTCCGTGACCGGCTACGTCGCCGGATCCGGGGATGCGCCCATCAGCTGCAAGGTCGCGCCGCGGGTCGAGCAGGGGTACCCGAGTTTCCGGTGCGGGGGATACCTGGCCGGTTCCAGTGGCAGCCCGTGGATCGACTCGACCAGCGTCAAGGGCACGTCGACGGTCGATGCCGTGATCGGCGGTCTGCACCAGGGCGGGTGCACCGATTCCACCTCGTACTCCTCCGCGTTCGACACGCAGATCTACGTACTGGAGGTCAGGGCGATCCTCGGCCTACCGGCCGACAGTGCACCCTCGACCGGGGACGACGGCTGCTGAGTTCATCGTCCGACCGCCCGCAGCACGACGTAACGCCCTGGGCGGGCGACCTCGGCGAACCGGCCGCCGGCCAGCAATGACGCGAGCAGGGTGCGGCTCCATCCAGGGGTGAACGAGGTGCTGTCCAGGTCGAGGATGACCCAGTCGGCCCGCAGTGGCAGGCCGGTGGAGTCGACGAAGCCCGGCACGGCCTGCATCACCTGCGCCCGGTCCACCAGGTGTGGCAGCAGGAACACATCCGCCGCCACTCTGGCTCCGTCCGGGATCACTGACACTGCGGCCTGCGCCTGGTCGCAGCGCGGGCAGGCGGCGACCACGGGGGCGATGCTCGGAATGGTCGGCGCCCGGGCCACGCTGACCGCGACCACCCCGGCCAGCAGCACGGTCTGCCAACGCAGGACCTGCGTGGCACGGCCTCCCCCGCCACGCTGTCGGACGATCCCGTCGATCAGGGCGAAGAAGCAGATGACCATCAGGGTGGCGTTGTAGTGGAAGAGGAATCCGGTGTAGGCGTAGTTGCTCGAGACGATCCGGGCGCCCAGGGTGGGCAGCAGGGCGAGGATCAGGGGCGAACGCAGACCCAATCCGGCGGTCAGCGCGAGGGCACCGAGAAAGATCAGGCCACGCAGCGAGAACACGGTGTGCCACGCCGTACCGATCAGGCCGCCCACACCGTGCGAACCACCGCCGGCGTAGGCGAAGTACGTGTAGGTGTGCGAGTAACTGAAGTGCGGGATGACGACCGTGATCAACAGGATGAACGCACCGATCCCGAAGACCCCGAGGATCGCCGCCCAGCGGAAGCGGCGCTGCACCAACAGCACCAGGGCGATCCCGATGATCAGCAGCGGCGAATCCTCCTTGACCAGCACGAGGGACCCGGCGAGCAGGGCCATCCGGAGCATCCGACCGTCCAGCACGGCGTCCAGGGCCAGTACCAGCAGGGGCACCGCGAAGGCGATCTCGTGGAAGTCGAAATCGACCGCCTGCAGCACCCCCCAGCTCAGGGCGAATGCGGCCCCGAGGAAATAGCCCAGGCGGCCCAGACGCCGCACCGCCACCCGCGACAGCAGATGCACGGACACCGCGAACAGCACGGCCTGAGCCACCAGCAGCATCCGGGCGTCGGGCCACAACCGGTAGAGCGGAGCCAGCAGCATCAGGATCGGGTGGAAGTGATCGCCCAGGAGGTTGAACGGTTGCTGCGACTTGATCAGCACATCCGGGGCGCGGAAGTGTGCGTAGTCGTCGACCCCCTGGTCGAAGATCGTCAGGTCGTAGCCGGAGAGGAAGCGGGCGTTCCGGATCAGGGAGTCGAGCAGGTACAGCACCAAGGCGCCGCCGCTGATGAACGCGACGCGCCGATGGGGGGCGGCTTCGCCGGCGACGACGGCGTCGGACCGGCCGCCGGCCATGGTTGTACCCCTGCTTCTCGCGGCTGGAACGTCGACGCGGTCGAGCCGACGCGGCGAGCCTACCGGGACCCCGCGAGCGGACGGGGCCTCTCGGATGACATGTCCGTGCGGATGGGCAACAACACCAGCGCGGCCAGCATCCAGATCGTCTGGATGCTGCCGGCCAGGGCCGCTCCGATCGACCGGCCGGCGTAGTGCACGTCGGGCAGGCCGAACAGGTTGCGCGTGTTCACGATGAACACGAACAGGCCGGTCGCCAGCAGGCCGGCGCCGGCGATCCACCGGCGCATGGCGGTGCGGTCGGCCGGGTCGAGGCGGGTGTTGCCGGCCGCCGGCCGGAACCGGTGACGGGGCACCGTGCGAACCAGCTGGGCGACGGCCACGACCACGGCCGGCACGATCCAGACCGCGTGGTGGATCCAGCTGACCGGGCTGATGAGTACCCCCATCAGACCGGTGACGGTGACCGCCAGCAGCGTGTCGCCGGCACCGACCGCTCGATGTATCCGTACCGATCCCACGGCGAGCACGATGAGCACACCGACGGCCCAGACCACCTTGTCGGGAGCGAGCGAGCCGGTGATCCGGGCCAGGGTTCCGTTGAGCGACTGGTTGGCGGTGTTGTCGACGACGCCCACCCGGCCGGCGTCCCAGAGCAGGGAGGTGAAGTACTGCCAGGAGTCGGCCGGGACGACCAGAGCCGCGGCCAGCGTGGCCGCGGCGGCGGTGGCCACGGCGACTCTCAGCATTCGCCAGCGACGCCCGATCACCAGGTAGACCAGGAAGATGGCCGGCGTCAGTTTGATCGCCATGGCCAGACCGATCCCGACGCCGGCGAAGCGGCTGCCGCGGCGGCCAAGGACGAACACGTCGACCATCACCAGCACAGCCAGCGCGGTGTTCACCTGCCCGTAGGCCAACGTCTGCGAGACCGGCTGCAGGCAGAAGGCGGCGGCCGTGGCCAGACCGGTGGCCAGCAGGAACTGCGGCCGACGCAGGTACATCCGTTCGCGGAGGGACAGCATCACCAGGACGACGGTGGTGGCCACGATCCCGAGCCCGGCGATCGCGATGATCCATCGGATCGACAGCATCGGCAGGGGAGACATGATCAGGGCGGCGAACGGCGGGTAGGTGAACCCGAGCAGGCCGTTGACCTTGTCCGGGTAGGCGTAGCTGTACAGATCGTTGCCGCCGTGCCACGACGCCATCGCGTTGTAGTAGATACGCAGATCGAGTTCGTTGCGCGGGGCGCCGAATCGGCGGTAGATCTCGAATGAAATTGCGAATGCGGCGAGCAGTCCCAGGACTGCGACACCGATCACAATTGTCCGGGTGCGACGCGGTAATTCGCGAACATCGACGGCGGCCCAGGTCGGCAAAGACCGGGTCGATCGGAGGATGTCCACGGTCCGCATTGTGCCACCTGCGGTGGGGTCTGGGCGGTGATCCGCCCATTCGAATGGGCGGCGGTGGTCGGATCATTAACCCTGTGCTATCGGCGGCCGCAGGGACGTCACATCGTCACCGACCGAGATGTCCGGTTTCCCTGCGAAAGATCTTGCCGGCAAGGATGTTCTGTGCCGTCCGCCGGCCCGCAGAATCCGGGACGACAGCCCTGCCGGCGAAGCGCGCCGCCGCCGGAACCGCCGTTCGCGTGACCAGGTTCACTGGTCTGCTCCTACGTTTGAGTTTCCTTTGTGTGGGTAAAGCACGCCTGATCGGGTGGTGTCCGGCCCGGCCTCACTCCTCGGACAGGCCGACCTTTGCGTGCAGTTTCCGCAGCGGGCCCGGCGACCAGAAGTTGGCCGGCCCGAGCAGGCGCATCACCGCCGGTACCAGGACGCCCCGAATGAGGGTGGCGTCGATCAACACCGCCAGGCCGGCCCCGAATCCGAACAGTTGGAGCATCGACACCGATGAGGTCGTGAAGGCGAAGAAGCTCACCGCCAGCAGCAGCGCCGCGCTGCTCACGAGACGTCCGGTACGGGCGAGTCCGTGGGTCACGGCGTCCTGCAGGCCCGAACCGGCGAAGTGCAGTTCGGTGATCCGGCTGGCCAGGAACACTTCGTAGTCCATGGACAGGCCGAAGGTGATGGACAGCAGCAGCACCGTCATGGACGCGTCCATCGGGCGTGCGGTGGCACCCAGGAGCCCGATCAGGTGTCCGTCCTGGAAGATCCAGGTCACGACGCCGATCGACGCCGACAGCGACAGGCCGTTGACCACCAGGGCGCGGAGCGGCTGCAGGACGCTTCCGGTGAACAGGAAGAGCAGGATGAAGGTCGTCACCACGATGATCAACAGCACCCACGGCAGCTGGTGCCCGATGCCGGACAGTGTATCGGTGAGCGAGGCATCGGAACCGCCGACCAGGAAGACCGCCGCCGCGGTCCCGGGCGCGGCCGCTCGGATCGCCTTCACCAGTGACTTCGCCGCCTCGGAGGCCTTCGGAGCGTCGGTCGAGACCTTCAGCTGCCGGTAGGACAGGGTGTCCGGCGTGGCGGTGCCGAATTCGACGCCGGTGACGCCCGGGACCTTGCTGACGATCGCGCCCGCGGCCGTGGCCGTGGCCGAGTCGGTCGGTGTCGCCGAGACCAGCGTGATGACGGCGGTGGATTGCGACGGGTACTGCTGGGCCAGGATGGTGGCCACTTGGCGGCTGGCCGCGTCGGTCGGCAGCACCGAGGCGTCGGGCAGAGCGAATTTGATGCCCATCAGCGGTACGGCGGCCAGCAACAACACGACCAACACAGGGCCGCCCGTCCGCACCGGGTGCCGGAACACGGCGGTGGCGAACCGCAACCAGAACCGCGATTCGGCGTTGCGGGCCGTGCCGGTGAAGGGGAGGCGGCCGGCGTCGACGCGGCGGCCGAGCAGGGCCAGAGCGGCCGGGATCAGCACCAGTGCGCCGAGCGCGGCGATCAGCACCACACCGATCCCGGCGTAACCGAACGAGGAGAGGAAGTAGAGCGGGAACAGGATGAGGGTGGCCAGGGCGGCGACCACGGCCGCGGCCGAGAACAGGATCGTCCGGCCCGCGGTGGCGACGGTCCGGGCCACCGCGACATCGACCACCTCGCCGGCGGCCAGTTGTTCACGGAACCTCGCGACCAGCAGGAGTCCGTAGTCGATGCCGAGACCGAGACCCAGGGCCGTGGTCAGGTTGATGGCGAACACCGAGACGTCGGTGATCGAGCCCAGCACCGACAGCTCGAAGAACGTCCCGGCGATGGCGAAGGCCCCGATCAGCAGGGGCAGCAGCGCCGCCACGACTGACCCGAACACCACGAGCAGCAGGATCAGGGTCAACGGCAGGGCGATGGCTTCGGCCAGGACCAGCGAACTCGAGACGTGGCGGTTGATGTCGCCCAGGACCGCCGCCTGCCCGCCGACCTTGACCGTCACGCCGCCGCGTTCGCCGCTGAACTCGGCGGACAGATCGGCCGCGCGGGAGACCGAATGATCGCCCGAGATGACCACCGTGATCAGGCCGGAGCTGCGGTCGGTGGCGGCCAGGCCGGCCGCGGGGGTGGTCCAGTACGAGCCGGTTACCGTCACGTCCGGCTTCGAGGCGATGGCCGTGGTCAGGGCCGATCCGGCCGCTTTGCTGGGCGCGGAGTCGAGCCGTCCGTCGTCCGGGGTGACCACCAGCAACAGGTTGGGGTCGGCGGCAAAGTGGGCGTTGGTGATCGCGGCGGCGCGAGAGGAATCACTGCCCAGATCTTCGAAACCGCCGGCCTTGAGTTTCCCGAAGGCGCCGACCCCGATGACGCCGAAGACCACCAGGGCGATTCCGCCCAGGATCAACACCGCCTTGGCGTGCCGTCCGAGCCAGAGACCGAAACGGTAGAGAAGGCCGTCGCGGCGAACGGTCGGAGCGGTGGCGGTCTTGGTCATCTGGTCCCCACATCGGCTCACCCGCTATGTTTACGGCGTAAACATAGGCGGGCCGTATTGGCGTCGTCAACCGTCGGGCCCGAACGGGGGACAATGCGTGACATGAGCGCGGAAACAGGCGAAACCGAAACGACGGTGATCAGCCGGACGCGCGGATATCACCACGGCCATTTGGCCGAGGCGTTGTTGGACGCCGGGGTCGAGCTGGCGCGGATCGGCGGCCCGGACGCGGTTGTGCTTCGGGGTGCGGCGCGTCGGGTCGGAGTGTCGGCCACCGCGGCGTATCGGCATTTCGACGGCCAGACGGCTCTGGTCACAGCAGTCAAACTGCGCGCCCTCGAGGAGTTGGCGACACAGATGCAGGCGGCCGGCCGGAAGGTCCCGGCATCGGATCCGGTCGCGCGCCTGGAAGCGATCGGACGGGCCTACCTGAATTTCGCGCTCACCGAGTCGGGCCTGTTCCGAACGTTCTGTATCGGGTTGCCGATGATGGAGGACATCGAGCTCACCACCGACGTCCGCGCCTTCGGGCTGCTCACCGAGATCCTCCAGGAGATGGAGTCGGCGGGCCTGCTCGATCCGACGATGGCGGCCGGTGCGCCGGTCTCGGCCTGGGCGGCGGTGCACGGACTGGCCATCCTCTGTCTGGACGGTCCGTTGTCCCACCTGCCGGAGCCGGAGCTGGAGCTGATCTTCCAGACCACCCTGAGGATGGTGCTCGGTGGGTTGTCGGGACGCCGTTGACCCCCCGGTCGGTCAGGTCCGGGCGGTCAGCCGGGTGGACGGGTCGAGGCACCAGGCCAGCACCGACGGCCATCGACCGTATCCGGCGGTCAGATCCAGGTGACCGGCCCCGGGTATGACATCGGTGTCGATGGCCAATGGCGTCCCGTAGGTCGCGGCCGCGCCGTCGGGGTGGTACGGGTCGTCGTCCGAGGCGACCAGACGCACCGGTCCGGACGAACTGGCGGCCAGCTGTGCGGCCGTCACCGTCGGCTCCGCGAAGGCGGCAACCTCGGGGATCCCGGCCAGGACGGCGGGGGACGGCGGGGCCACCAACAGGACCCGGTCCGCCGAGACGGTCCCGAGGGCGGCGGCGTGCAGCCAGGCGACGGCGGCCAGGCTGTGGGTTACCACCACCCGGTGTCCGGTCGGCATGGCCGCGACCAGTGCGGACATCTTGCCCAGCCATGCCGCCCGGTCGGGGTGGTCCGGGTCGGGCAGCGGCGGGTAGGAGACCGGGTGTCCGGCCGCCCGGAGATCGTCGGTCAGCAGGTGCTGCCAGTGCCCGGCCGGTCGGTGGTTCTGGAAGCCGTGCAGGACAAGGAAACTGGGGCGCGTCTCGGGCAACGGGGATCCTCCTGATCGATGAGGGCACAGGCTACCGGCCGGCGGTGATCAGGTCGGAGCGGTCCTCGTCATTCCGAACAGCGGAAGCCCCCGTGTGCTCGAGACCCGCGTCAGTTGGTCAACAGCTGGTAGTCGGGATTGGCGATGACGTACCCGGCGTCCTGCTGGAGCGAACGGCCCTGGACCCGGAGCAGCCGGCCCGGTTCGATTCCGGCGACGGTGCGCCGTCCGTAGAACTGAACCGTGAGATTGCCGGTCGAGTCGGCGATCTCGCAGACGAAGGTCGGGCTGTCGCCGACGCAGCCGACCCTGACCGTCCGCACCCGTCCCTGGACGTTGCAGGAATCGCCGGACACCAGGTCGCGGATCGGGACCGCACCGGCCGGCGGTTCGGGCGCGGCGTACTTCAGGATCGCGGTCCGGGTCGACCCGGTCGGGCGGTCGGCCAACACCGCGGTCACCGGTCGCGCCGGTGGCTCCGGGAGATCGGCTCGCCGATCCTCCTGCATCGAGGTGATCTTGGCGTTCGTGTCGTAGGGAATGATCGTGGCCGTGGCGTTGGGAATTCGGCTGATCAACCGCGCGAGATGGTCTGCCGTCCGGTCGTGCAGCAGGCGGCCGAGCATGGTGGCGTAGCTGCGTCGCGGCAACAACACCGTCACCTCGGTGCGGGGCCTGGCCTCTCTTGCGATCATCTCCAGCGTGGCCCGGCCCAGGCGCCGATCAGGGCAGTCGACCAGTTCCAGGGGGACGATCTGGGCGGCTCGCTGCCACTTCTTCGAGAGCCGATCGGCGTGCGCGCTGTCGAGCACGAAATGCACGGCACGGAGCGTGCTCGGACGCAGGCTCTGCCCGTACCGAAGCGCCTCGACCGAAGCCAGATCGAGGGCGTCGACGAAGACCAGCACCGTGTGGTGCGAGTACTTGGTGCCCGCCGAGAGCCGTTCGGAGTCGAGGTCGCGCAGCACCTCGGCCTCCGTCCGGTACTCGCGATTGAGTCGGATCAGCGCGAACACCAGTACCGGGAACAGGATCACCACCACCCAGGCGCCCTCGCTGAACTTCACCACCGCGAAGATCAGAACCACGATCAGCGACGTGGTGCCGGCGGCCACGTTGAGCGCGATCTTGCGCCGCTGGCCCGGACCGCCGTGGGTCCGAAAGTACTTGGCCATGCCGAAACCGGCCATGGTGAACCCGGTGAAGACGCCGATCGCGTAGAGCGGGACCAGGGCGTCCAGCTTGCCGTCGGTGGCGACCACCAGGACCAGCGCCACCGCCGTGAGCACCATGATCGCGTTGGAGAACACCAGCCGATGCCCGCGCTTGCGGAGCTGGCGAGGCAGGAACGCGTCGTCGGCGACGAAGCTGGCCAGGAACGGGAAGCCGTTGAAGCTGGTGTTGCCGCCGGTGTACAGGATGATCGCGGTGGCCGTCTGCATGACCCCGAACAGGATGTTGCCGACCACCCCGTGCCCGAACACCAGGCGGGCTTCCTGGCTGATCACCGACGGGAACCCGTCGGCGTACGGCGTGGCGTGGGTGAAGTGGGCCAGCAGGGAGACCCCACAGACCAGGAAGCCCAGAGTGCAGGCCATGACCAGCATGGCCTTCCTGGCGTTCTGCCCTTCCGGGCAGCGGAACATGCCCACCCCGTTGCTGATGGCCTCCAGACCGGTCAGCGAGGAACCGCCGTTGGCGAAGGCACGCAACAGCACCATCGCGGTCGCGCCCATCACGAAGCCGTTGGCGTGGCCGATGTGCACGCCCTGCAAATGCGTCGGGTCGATCTGCGGCAGGTTGCCCATCAACTCCCGGATGATGCCGACGATGATCATGGAGCCGGCCACCAGAGCGAAGAAGTAGGTCGGCAGGGCGAACGCCTTGCCGGCCTCCTTGATCCCGCGGAGATTGCCCCAGCACAGCAGCAGGATCATGCCGACGTCGATCAACACCGGCCGAGGACCGACGCCGAGCACCGGGAAGGCCGACACAACGGCCACCGTCCCCGCGGCGATCTGCACGGCCACGGTCACGACGTAGTCGATCAGCAGGGCGACCGCGGCGACCTGGGCCACCCGAGGGCCGAAGTTCTCCTTGGCCACGATGTAGGACCCGCCGGCCTTGGTGTACACCGACACCACCTGGCGGTAGCAGATGGTCAACAGCACCAGGATCGCGATCACGACCCCGGTGATCGGCAGCACCAGGGTGAAGGCGCCCAGCGCGGCGTACGGGAGCAAGGCGGTCAGGATCTGCTCGGTGCCGTAGGCCGAGGACGAGATGCAGTCCGGGGCCAGGACGCCCAACGCCAGGAACTTCCCCAGCCGCTCGTGCTTGAGCTGGTCGTTGGTCAACGGCGGTCCGAGCAGGCGGCGCTTGACGCGGTAAGACAGCCGCTCTGGGAGGTTCAGGTCGGGGAGGACGGCGGAGGATGCCGCGATGGGGGTGGGTGACACGGCCCGAGTGTCGGCGGGGCACACGAGAGGGTCAACGCACCGGGGTCGATCTTGACGAATTCTTGACGGCCAACGACCGGCACTGATCTGAACTCGCAGGTCAGAGCGTTCAGCGCGACACCACTGCCCAGCAGTTTCGATCCCTTTGCGGCCATCGACAGGCCCCGAGAGCCCGAAAGGCCCAGGACCTCGTGTTTAGCGCTGCTTCTCATTCCGCGTGTCCTCACCTGTATGCCAACGCGCCGTTCACTCTGTCGAGATCTGTCTTACGGTGTATGACTTGAGATGTAAGGCAGCAAGAGCCGTCGTAACGTGTGTGGCACGCCCCACGAGGGTGGACCCGATGTCGCGGATTCGCCCGCGGAGCGAACTGGCAGATGTGGATCGGCCGCTAGTGAAAGGCTTCAGATGAGTGCGGACCGGGTCCCGTTGACGAGGGAGCGAATCGTCCAGGCCGCGCTCGGGTTGGCCCGCCAGGAGGGTCTGGCCGGCGTATCCATGCGCAAGCTCGCCCAGGAACTCGGCGTCGAGGCCATGTCCCTCTACCACCACGTCCCGAACAAGCGGGCCCTGCTGGTCCTGATGGCCGATCGTTCGCTCGCCACTCTCCGCCCGGTCGACCCGGCGACGCCGTGGACGGAGCGCCTGACCGGACTCCTCCAGGACATCTTCCACGCCGGTATGGAGAATCCGGCCATGATCTCCGTGCTCGTCGCGCAGGAACTCGACGCCCCCGACGTCAACGTCTCCGGTCGCTCGGCCATCGAGGTGATCGATTCCATCCTGGAGATCCTGGCCGATTCGGGGCTGTCGGCTCAGGATCAGGTGCACGCCTACAACTCGCTGATAAGTCTGGTCTGCGGGTTCGTGCTCGGTCCGGCGCTGGCCCTGACACCGGCTCCGCCCAACGAATCCGTCCGGGAGCAGCGCCGTCTGAGCGGCGCCGCGGTCGAGACGTTGCCGGCCCTGGCCGGCGTGCTCGACCGGCTCCATACGGCCGACGCCGCGGCCGATCTGAGGTTCAGCCTCGATCTCTACGTCGGCGCCCTCGACCGGCTGGCCGCGTCGAAGTAGCGATGACGGCCTCGTCCGGGTGGCCTGGGCCGGTCGCCGGTCGTCGCGCCGGGTAGGTTCGCGTTCATGAAGCTGCTACGGGTCGGACCCGCGGGATCGGAGATCCCCGTCGTGATGGATCGGACCGGTGCGACGTTCGACGCGTCGGGCATCACCACCGAATTCGACGGGGCGTTCTTCGCCGGCGGCGGACTGGCCCGACTGGCCGCGGCGGCCGGTCGGCTCCCCTCGATCGACATCACCGGACGCCGGCTGGGGGCGCCGATCGCGCGGCCGGGGGCGGTGCTGTGCATCGGCATGAACTACGTCGCGCACGCAGCCGAGACCGGCTCGCCCCCGCCGGCCGTACCGATCCTGTTCTACAAGTCGCCCAACACCGTGGTCGGGCCGAACGACGAGGTGCTGATCCCGCGCGGGTCGAGCAAGACCGACTGGGAGGTGGAACTGGGCGTCGTCATCGGGTCCACCGCGCGCTACCTGCCGTCCCGGGAGGCGGCGCTGGAGTGCGTCGCCGGGTACGCGGTGTCCAACGACGTCTCCGAGCGCGCCTTCCAACTCGAGACCAGCGGCGGGCAGTGGTCCAAGGGCAAGAGTTGCGAGACGTTCAACCCGCTCGGTCCCTACCTCGTCACCCCGGACGAATTGGGCGACCCGCAGGACCTGCGGCTGCAGAGCTGGGTGAACGGCGAGCCGCGTCAGGATTCCAACACGTCCGACATGATCTTCGACGTCGCCGAGATCATCTATCAGCTGAGCCAGGTTCTCGTCCTGGATCCGGGGGATCTGGTCAACACCGGAACCCCGCAGGGCGTTGCCCTGTCCGGCCGATTCCCGTACCTGCAGCGGGCTGACGTGCTCGAACTTCAGATCCAGGGTCTGGGCCGGCAACGTCAGGTGATCGGCCAGGCGTGATCGCGATCGATCTCAACGCCGACCTGGGCGAGAGTTTCGGGTCCTGGACGCTCGGTGACGACGACGCCATGCTCGAGGTGGTCACCAGTGCCAACGTGGCCTGCGGGTTCCACGCGGGGGACCCGTCGACGCTCTGGCGCACAGTGCACGCCGCGGCCCGGCACGGAGTGGTGGTCGGCGCCCAGGTCGGCTATCACGACCTGGCCGGTTTCGGCCGGCGGTTCATCGACGTGGAGCCGGAGGACCTGGCGGCCGACGTCATCTACCAGATCGGTGCGCTGGCCGGCGTGGCCCGGGCGGCCGGAACCCGCGTCCGGTACGTGAAGCCCCACGGCGCGTTGTACAACGCGATCGTCGGGCACGCCGACCAGGCGGCCGCCGTGGTGGCCGCCGTGACCGCCTACGACGACGACCTGGCTGTGGTCGGACTGCCGGGGTCGGCGTTCCTGGCCGCGGCCGAGCGCGCCGGGCTGCGGACAGTGCGGGAGGCGTTCGCCGACCGGGCGTACGCGGCGGACGGGACATTGGTGTCGCGACGTGAGCCGGGCGCGGTCCTGCACGATCCGGAAGAGATCGCGACCCGGATGGTGGACCTGGTCACGTCCGGGCGGATCCGGGCCGTCACCGGCGAATCGATTGCCGTGCAAGCCGATTCGATCTGCGTGCACGGTGATTCGGTTGGTGCGGTCGGGATCGCCCGGGCCGTGTACGAGGCGTTGACCGCAGCGGGGACCCGGGTGCGGTCGTTCGTCGAGTGAACTGGGTGGATCGGCCCGCCGCGGCCTGATCGGACCGGTGGGATCGACGTCTTTCCCGGGACCTCAGCGGCGAGTGAACTCCAGGTCGAAGATCTCCCGGCCGGCGGCGATGCCGCGCCGCTCGAACCGGGTACGAGGGCGGAAGTCCGGTCGGGCGGCCCAGCCGGGGTAGGCATTGCGGAGCCCCTTGGTCGTGCTTCCGACGGCGAGCATCTGCTCGGCGTACGGCGCCCAATCGGTGGCCAGCCGGAAAGTGCCGCCCTTGCGCAGTCGCGACGCCACCAGTTCGGTGAAGGGCGGCGTGACCAGGCGCCGCTTGAGGTGCTTGGTCTTCGGCCACGGATCGGGGAAGAACAGCCATGCCTCGGCCAGCGAACCCGGCGCGATCAACTCGGTGAGGATCTGTACCCCGTCGCCCCGCATCACCCGGACGTTGCTCGCCCCGGCCCGGGCCAGATGGTGGAACGTCTGAGCCACTCCGGGCTTGTAGACCTCGACGGCCATCAGGTTGATGTCCGGGCGGGCCACGGCCATGGCCGCGGTCGATTCACCCATGCCGGACCCGATCTCGATGACGAGCGGCGCGGACCGCCCGAACGCCCGGTCGCCGTCGAACGGATTCTCCGGCCCGTAGTCCTCGGGGTCCAGGTACCAGCTCTCGGCGTGCTCGGTCCACGCCCGACGCTGGACGTCGTTGAGCCGGCCACCGCGAGGATGGAAACTGACCACCCGACGGAAGTGCGCGGGGAGGCCGTCCTCCGGCGTGACGGTTCTGATCCGCGAGTCCTGCATGCTCGCCACGGTAGGTGGCGGGGGAGCCGGAAAGCGAATCCGGATCTTTCCGGCGCCGGTCGGTCAGGCGTCCCGCTTGTTCAGCACGACCGCCGCGATCAGCCAGAGCACGATCCCCGTGGCCAGGAACACCAGCAGCCCCTGGATCGGTGTCGGTCCGCCGCTGGTGGTCGCCCGCCCGACGGTCTCGACGTTGCTGGTCGGGCTGACGAACTCGGTTCCGGCGGTGAACGGCATCCAGGCGTGGATCTTGTCGCCGACCTTGGGGATCAGCTGGAACAGGCTTTCGAACAGCAGCGACCAGACCAGCAGCAGGCTGATCGCCCCCGCCGACTGCCGCAACAGGGTCCCGACGGCGACGGCGATCACCGCGGCGATCGCGAACAGTGCGGCGTAACCGGCCACCTCCCGCCAGACCTCGCCCTCCAGGACCAGTGGGATCGGCGGGTTCGTGGCCAGCGCCTTCGTCAGGAAGAAGGCCGCGATCGCGCACACGAAGCCGAGCACGGCTCCGAACACGGCCAGCAGCACCGTCTTGGCCAGGAGCACGTTGACCCGGTGTGGCGCGGCCAGGAAGGTGCTCTTCATGGTGTTGAAGCGGTATTCGGTGGTCACGGCGAGGGCGGCGATGATCATGAAGACGCTCTTGCCCAGGTTGACCCCGCTGACCCCATTGACCGTGGTCGCCTGGGAGCCGTGATCGGACAGCCCGATGACCAGCGCGATCAGCACCGACGCCACCAGGATGGACGCGACACACCAGTACGGGGACTTGGTCGACAGCAGCTTGATCCGCTCGACCTTGATCAGGCTCATCATCGCGGCTGTCCTTCCGGTCCGGTGGTGCCGGTCGTGCCGGGTCCGCCCGGCGGACCGTACCTGTCGGGCGGCCCGTACCCGCTTTGCGGACCGTACCCACCGGTCCCGCCGCCCGGGGCAACCGTCCCCGACGGCAGCATCGGGTCCCCTCCGGCCGGGAGCCCATGACCGCCGTACTCGACCGAATCGCCGGTCAGCTGCATGAACGCCTCTTCCAGCGATCCCTGGACCCCGGACAGTTCGTGAAGGGTGATTCCGGCGGCGCCGGCTAGATCACCGACCTGCTCGATCGGGGCGCTGTGCACGGTGAGCGCTCCGTCGGTCGGTGTGATGCGGATGTTGTTGCGGACGAGCAGGTCGGCCAGCTCGGCCAGACGTGGCGAGCGCACCTTGACCGTCGACTCGGTCGACTCCTTGATGAAGTCGGCCGTGGATGCATCGGCGATCAACCGGCCCCGGCCGATGACGATCAGGTGATCGGCGGTGACGGCCATCTCCGACAGCAGGTGAGAGGACACGAACACGGTGCGGCCGGCGGACGCCAGGCTCTGCATGAACTGCCGGATCCAGACGATGCCCTCCGGATCGAGTCCGTTCACCGGTTCGTCGAACAGCAGCACCTCGGGATCACCGAGAATGGCACCGGCCAATCCGAGCCGCTGTTTCATGCCGAGGGAGAACTTGCCGACCGCCTTGCCGGCCACGCTGGTGAGGCCGACGGTGTCAAGGACCTCGTCGACCCGGTGGGTGGGCAGCCCGTTCGAGGCGGCCATCCACCGCAGGTGGGCCCGTGCGCTCCGGTTCGGGTGCACCCAGTTCGCGTCGAGCAGCGCGCCGACCTTGGTCAGCGGCCTGACCAGCGAGGCGTACTGGCGCCCGTCGATCAGGGCCTGGCCCGAGGTTGGGTTGTCCAGACCCAGGATCATCCGCATGGTGGTGGACTTGCCGGCGCCGTTCGGGCCGAGGAAGCCGGTGACCACGCCGGGCCGGACCGTGAACGAGAGATGGTCGACGGCCTTGGTACGGCCGAAGGTCTTGGACAGTGCCGTCACTTCGATCATGAGCCCATCCTGCAGCAGCAGGGAGGCAAGCGCGCGTATTCCCATGGCATCGGACGCGATGATGCGTGCTTTGCTGCCGGATGTCGCGGTTTCCAGCGGTCCTGCGGACGATCGCTCAGGCCGACGGCCCGGTCACCGGCCGACGGCGGGCGGTGGACGTGATCGACCGCGTCAGCGATGTAGTGGCTGCCGGCGGCGACGGATTCGCCTTCACCGTGGCCATGGCATTCGGCCTGGCCGTGGCCGCGGCGTTGAGCCTGGCCGTGTCGGCGGCGGCCGGTGTGGTGAACTCGGTCGGTGCCGGGGCGGCCCGGGTCTCGGTCGAGGCGGCCAGCCCCGCGGCGGCCGGGGCGGTGGCGACGGCCAGCACCAGGCAGGCGATCGCGATCGGTATCTCCAGCGTGAATCCCATGACGAGGGCCACGGTTCGGGCGCTCCCGGCGGCCGAGGTGGTCATGTCGATCCAGGCGTCGAGTGCCATCAGCGCAGAGGTGAACGCCGCGGGCAGACTCCGGTGGCGGCTGCGGCGCCACTGCAGGATCCCGGTGACGATCAGCCCGATCGCCTCGGCAACGTCGAGTCCGATCCACATCGTCGACCAGTTGCTCGCTTTGACGGTGCCCGGCAGCTGGAAGGACAGGTAGATCAACCAGGGAATGATGAAGAGGCCGGAGACGATCAGCAACGGGCCGAGTATCCGATGGCGACTGCTGATCCACGTGCTCACTCCATCGAGAGTATGTCCGAATGCGAAACATCGGGTGGCCGTGACCTATGCAGGCCCTGTGGGTGTGGGCTTCCCCTACCGCCGTCCGATCATCGCCCCGACCCGTCCGCCGACCGCCACCGCGAGAACGATGATGGCCGCGATGACGACCGATGCGATCAGCGTCCCGAACGGTTTCCGCATGTCCCGGGGGCCGCGCTCCCATCCGTGCAGCAACAGGGCGAGCGCCGTCAGCGATCGCGTCGCGTGTGCCTGGAGCACCACCCTGGGCCGTGGGGCTGCGGTCGCCGGCCGACCAGTGGGTGAGGGGTCGGTCACGGGAGTCTCTCGCCGAATTCGTCCGGCTCGTCGGCCGGGGGATCAAGGCGCCGTTGGACCAGGGTCCCGAAGCCGCGCTCGAAGCCCGGCGCGGCCAGGCTGGGTGAGGGGGTGAACTCCGGCTCCGCCGAGCCGGTCTCCGCCGGGTCGGTCTCCGCCGGGTCGGTCGGCCGTTCGCCCCGGTCCTCGTCGTCGGTTCGGATGCTCTCGGCCACGGACCGGACCAGCGCCTCGAGCGGGTCGGTCAGTTCCGGGTAGGCACTCGCGGTCGACAGCACGACCGTCCACGACGTGTCCGGGATGGGCACGAAGATCTGGATGCTGGTCAGGGCCGCGACCTGGGCCGTCCCCGGCACCATCATCGTCATCCGGTCGCGGTGCAACACCCCGGGCCCGGTTGCCGTGTTGATCTCGCTGGTCACGCCGGTCCGCGGCAGGATGTCGTGGATCCGGCCGAGTGAGGCCGGACGGCCGTCGCCGGCGAACGCCACGTGCAGGCCGAAGCTCGCGGCGCCCCCGGCGGCCCGGCGTCCGACGGTGACCAGACTCAGCGCGGCCCCGGCTCGCTGACAATCGGCGACCAGCCCTTCGAGCAGGCCGACGATCTCGCGTCGCTCCCGAGCGGGCAGCCGGGCGCCGCGGAAGGTGGTGTCGATCAGGTCGTCGGCCGAGCGCCGCCAGGTGCCCGGGTTCGAGTCGAGCGGGGACCAACTGGACGGGACCGAGATCCAGAGTGGGAACGGCGGGAACGGAACGTCCGGGTTGAGCTCTGTCCGCTGCGCGGCCAGCTCGTCGATGCGCGTCATACGGCCCGCGCCGAACCCTGTGGGCCACCAGCGGAACCGCCGGGCCGCATCGCCTTCGCCAGTTCCTCATCGGTCTGCGCGGCGATGGTCCCGATCTGGGTGCTCAGCTCGCCGAAGCCGCCGATGTTCTCGCCGAGTTTCTTGACGCTGGCCTCCCACTCGGACCGGAAGTGCCCGATCGCGTCGTTGATCCGGGACTGGTCCTGAGTGAGACCGGCGATGTCGAAGGCGCCCTTGGACTTCGAGCCGATCTGCTCGGAGATGCCTCTGAGGTTGGCGCCGACCGACTGGAGCGCCGCGTACGGATACTGCGCATGAGGAGTGGACACCGTTGCGCCTGCCTTTCCTGACCTGCCGTGCGGGTGGTACCCGGGACGCCGGTATGCGATCACGGACGAACCGGCGGTCGCGATGGTCCCGGGTCGTTCCGTGGGTCATGCTGCCAGGGCCCGGGGCGCCGACGGACGAGTTGTCCACAGTCGATCCGTCATTGCCGGGCTGGAACTCGTGGCCCGCGCCTCCCGCTGACGACGGTCAGCGGGACCGTTTACGGGCCAGGACATGTCCACCGGGGAACCGGTCGGACGGCCCGGCTTCGACCCGCAGCCGGGCCATCTCGTCGAAACCGGCCGTGGTCAGCCGCGCGGACATGGCGTCGATCGACCAGCAGAAGGCGGGGGACACCTTGTGCTCGAACGCCGTCCACCCGGGCGGCCCGGCGTCGCCGGTCTGGAACGACAACAGCAGGAGACCACCCGGCGCCAGGACCCGGGCGAACTCGGCGAACGCCGTCGGCACGTCGGCCGGCGGCGTGTGGATGATCGAGAAGTGCGCCAGGACGCCGCCGACGGACGCGTCCTCCAGCTCCAGGTCGAGCATCGAACCGGTGTCGAACGCGAGCTCGGGGTGGGCGTTCCGGGCCAGCTCGACCATCGCCGGCGACAGGTCGATGCCACGTGCGGCCAGCCCGAGGTCGGCCATCCAGCTGGTCACATGTCCCGGGCCGCAACCGATGTCGAGGACTGTCGGGTTCTCCTGGCCGCCGACGAGTTCGGCGAACGCCCGCAACATGGCCAGATCGAGGGTCTGCTCCCGGAAGACGCCGGGCACCCAGTCGGCGTAGCGCTGGGCCATGGCGTCGTAATTGCGGCGGGTGAGCTCGAGCGCACGGGTGTCCGTCATGGATGGGGAGGCTAGCGGCGGTCACCGACAGCCCCCGCGGCTCCCGCGCCCGGCTCGCCTGGCGCGCATCGACCGGTATGACATTCACGCTCTCAGGCCGTTTCAGCGTGAATACCATTCCGGTCGACGGTCGGGCCGCTCCGGTGAACGTCAGTCGACCGCGTCGTCCGGTCGGTGGCCGAGCTGGATCAACACCGGCTTGCGGCCGCGGCGGATCAGCGTGCCGCGGCCGGGTGGTTGGACCGACAGGTGCACCCCGGGGTAGATCGCGCCCTCCTGACGGTCGCCGGACAGCAGCAGACCGGTCGCCCCGACCTCCCGCAGACGCTGCGGCACCGGCTCGTACAGCGCGCGGGACACGCCCCCGGAGCGGCGGGCCACAATCAGGTGGAACCCGACGTCGCGGGCCTGGGGCAGGAACTCGACGAACGGCGCCAAGGGTCCGGCGCCGGCGGGGGAGAGCAGGTCGTAGTCGTCGACGATGACGAAGATCTCCGGCCCGCGCCACCAGGACCTGGTGCGCAGGGCGACGGCGGTCACGTCATCCGGGGGCAGACGTCCCCGGAGCTCCCCGGCCACGCCGGCGGCCATCCCGGCGGCCATGGCGGTGGTGCCGGCGTACGCCCCGAGGTAGTCCTCGGGCACCACGTCGAGCAGAGTGCGCCGGACATCGAACACCGCGAACACCACTTCCTGGTCGGTGTATCGCGACACCAGATCCCGCACGAGCAGCTTCAACAGCGACGTCTTGCCCGACTCCGCGTCGCCGACGATCAGCAGATGCGAGTCGGCGCCCCGCCAGTCCAGCTCGACCGGCTTCAGATCGGTCTCGTCCACCCCGATGACGATGCCTGCGCGCGGGCCGGCCGAGGCCAGCAGCCGGGCCTGGTCGACCAGCGTCGGCAGCATCCGGATCGGCGGGACCGGATCGCCGGGCCACGCGGCGGCGATCGAGCGGATCAGGGACTCCAGGGTGGTCCCCGGCGACGGACCCGCCGGGTCCGCCGGCTCGGTCGCGGCCGGCTCCGGGGCGGCCGGCCCCGGCGTGGTCGAACCGCCGGTCGAGGTCCCGCGAAGGCGACCCGGCAGCCCGGCGGCGAATTCCGGACGGGCGATCTGCGCCATCAGGCCGCCCTCGACCAGGCAGCGCCCGGGGTTCCCGGCGCGCAGGTTCACCGCCTGCTTGCGGCCGAGCACCGAATCACCCGGGTCGTTGAGCCGGAATTCGATCTTCGTCCCGATCGCCGCCTGCAGTTGCATCCGGACGTCCGACCACCGGCCGCAGGTCAGGATCAGGTGGATGCCGTAACCGGGGCCGCGGGTTCCGAGGTCCTGGACCAGATCGGCCAGATCCTCGAAATCGCTGCGCAGCACCGGAAAGTTGTCGATCACCAGGAACACGTCGGCCACCGGCAGTTCGGTGAGCCGGCCCCGCCGGAACGCCTCGCGCATGGCCTCGACCGAATCGAGCCCGAGCCGGGCGAACAGCTCCTCCCGCTCGGCCAGAGCCGCCGCCACCTCGGCCACCGTCCGGCGGACCCGGTCCGGCTCGAGCCGGCTGGCGACACCGGCCACGTGCGGCAGGCCGTCGAGGACGCGCAGCGCTCCGCCTCCGAGATCCAGGCAGTAGAAGGCGACCTCGCCCACCTGGTGGCTCAGGGCGGCCGAGACGACCAGGGTCCGCACCAGGTTCGACTTGCCGGTCCGGGGAGCACCGAGGACGGCCAGGTGCCCGCCGGACGCGGCCAGGTCCAGTCGCAGCGGCTCCTGCTTCTGCTCGGCCGGTTTGTCGAGCCGGCCCAGCGCGACCGTCAACGGCGGCGGCGCCGATTCCGTCCGCAAGCCGAGGACACCGTCGACCCGCAGCCCGCCGACGACATCGTCAAGGGTGAGTTCGGCCGGGAGCGGGGGCAGCCAGATCGGGCTGACCTGACGGCCGGCCCGGGCGAGCTGACGGACGGCCACGTCCAGCACCGTCGGGGCCAGGGCGTCGTCGGCCGGCCCGGCCGCCGGGCGGTCCGGTGCGACGGCGGCCAGGTACTCCGCCGTGTCGTTGAACAGCGGGAAAGGGGCCGGTACCGGTGGCGCGTCGACCAAGGTCTCTGCGGTCGCCGGCGGCACGTACGGCCCCGATACGTAGCCGGCCTTGAACCGCTCGAAGACCGTGGTGTCGACCTTCAGGAAGCCCGATCCCGGCATCGGCGGCAGCTCGTAGGCGTCCCCGACGCCGAGGACGGCCCTGGACTCGCCGACGTTGAAGGTCCGCAGGCCCAGCCGGTAGGACAGGAACGACTCCAGTCCACGCAGCCGGCCCTCCTCGAGTCGCTGGCTGGCCAGCAGCAGATGGACCCCGATGGACCGTCCGATCCGTCCGATGGCCAAGAACAGCTCGATGAAGTCGGGTTTGGCCGTGAGCAGCTCGCCGAACTCGTCGATGACCACGAACAGGTTCGGCAGCGGGGCTCGGCAGGCCTCGTCGCCCTGGTCGCGGCGACGGTTGTACTCGGTGATGTTGGGCAGGTTGCCGGCGTCGGCCAGCACCTGCTGGCGGCGCTTCATCTCCCCGAACAGGGCGTCGTGCAGGCGATCGACCAGGCCGGTGTCGTCGGACAGATTGGAGATCATCGCGGCGCAGTGCGGAATGTGCTCGAGGCCGGCGAAGGTGGCGCCGCCCTTGTAGTCGACCAGCACCATGGACAGCCGCTCCGGCGGATGCAGGATGGCCAGGGTCAGCACCAGGGTGCGGAGCACCTCCGACTTGCCCGACCCGGTCGCCCCGACGCACAACCCGTGCGGACCCATACCGCCCAGGGCCGGCTCCTTCAGGTCGAGAAAGACCCGCTCGCCGGTCGGGCCCAGCCCGAACGGCACCCGCAGGAAGTCGGCCCCGGCCCGCGGAGCCCAGGTCCGGCTGACGTCGAAGTGCGCCGGGTCGGTGACCCCGACCAGATCACCGAGGTCGAGCGTGGCGTCCAGCGGAGCGGCGGCCGCGGTCTCCTCGACCAGCCGTACGGCCGTCAACTCCCGGACCAGGGCCCGGAGGGTTGACGCCTCGATCCGGTCGCCCAGCCCGGTCCTGGCCCCGGCCGCCCTGAGGCGGGCCTCCGCGTTGTCGTCCTCCCCCGGAGGGCGCAGGTCCTGCACCGTGATCCCGGCATCGTGGCAGGTCAGCCGGACGTCGACCCGTTCCGGTTCGAGGGCTGCGTGCTCGACCAGGGTGACGACGCTGATCCCGAGATCGGCTGGTTCGAACTCGGGAGGCAACCCGATGAACAGGTCGACCGACACGCCCAGGTCGACGATGACCACCAGCGCCGGTCCGAGCCGGGACGGGTCCGCCCGCCCGAACCGACCGGCCCGGACCGCTTCCGAGGTGCGGCGCGAGATCTCCGGGCCAAGGAGCGTGGCCAGCTGCTCGGCATGCTCGGTGACCAGGCGTTTCGGGGCGGACCCGTCGAACTCCTCGGTGGAGAGGGATTGCGGCAGCCACTTGAGCCAGTCCAGCCATCCCGCGCTGCGCCGCGGAACGCACCCGTAGATCCGCAGTTCACCCGGCCCGTGCGTGGCCGCCAGCTGGGCCAGGGCCGCGGTGACGATCTGACGGACCGGCCCGGACGGCCCGACCACGCAGACCCGGCCGTTGACGGGCAGGCCGATCGGCATACCGGCCACCACGCGGTCCCGCTCCACGATGCGCAGGGTGGCCGCGGCGACCACCACGTCCGGCTCGGCCAGTTGATCCCGTGCGGGGGGAGCGCTCACCCTTCGCCACAACGGGCTGGACCCGGTGCCGACCCGGGCGATCAGGAAGTCCGGGTCCTGGGGGCGTCGCTCCCACAACCGGAGGGGATCCCGGACCAGTTCCGGCAGCACCGCCGGGTCGGGGTGGTGCCGCAGGGCGCGGGAGCGCTGCTCGGCCACGGCCACGGCCAGGTCGGATCGCACGCGGTCCAGATAGTCCAGATACCGCCGCCGCAGGTCGGTGGCTCGCCTGGCGGTCCCGGTCCGCTGGGCCACGAACATCACCACGGCGCCGCCGATGGTGGCGGTCAGCATGATGCCGCCGGCGATCAGCATCACCGGGTTCCGGTTGGCCACGATCATGATCAACGATCCGGCGCCGCCCATGATCGGCATCAGGATCTGCATGACGCCCTGCAGACCGGCCGCGGCGTCGGGCAACGTGGGGGGCGCGAGCAATTCGACCGGGCGCAGATCGACCGGCTCCGGGTGGCTCCGCGCCGGGCGGTGGATCAGCCGTTGGGTCATGCGTCGGACCTCTCCTCCCGAGTGCGGCCCTAGACTACGGCGGTCGGGCAGCCGACCGGGGGGTCTTCGCCGGATGTGTGGACGGCCGGACGTGGGGCCATCGGCGGTTGACGGAACCGAACGGTCGCCGGAGCGGTCCAGGCGGACGTCGGGGCCGCGATCGGCGGCACCGCAGGCACGCGCTCGAGGGAGGTTCATGAGCACCCGGTTCACCAGGGTCACCGTCGTCGGTGACGGTCGGCAGATCGATGTCTCGCTCCCGGCCGACGCGCCCCTGACCGAACAGATGCCGATCGTGCTGCGCCTGCTGTCGGTTCCCACCGGTGCGGCCCCGGTGCGTTGGCGATTGGCCGCCCCCGAGTTCGGGGCCCTCGATCCGAACCGCTCCCTGGACGACGTCGGGGTGCTGGACGGGGCGGCCCTGTACCTCACCGAGGCGGCGACCGCGCCCCCGGCGCCGTTCGTCGACGACGTGGAGGAGGTCGTCGCCGAGACCGTGGTCGACGCGGCGCCGGCCTGGCGGGATCAGGCCAGGCGGAGTGGGATCGCCTGGCTGCTCGTGGTCGTCATGGGCGGCGGCCTGCTGCTGGGCCTCGGTACGACCTCGGCCGTGGGCTGGATCGCCCCGGCCGTGGTGTTGCTGGCCGCCCTTGCGGTCGGCGCGGCCATCGGAGAACCGGGCGGCCGGACGGCCGCCCTCACCGCGGTTCCGGCTGCTCCTGCGGTCGTCCTCGGGGTCGTCGCGGCCCGACCGTCGATCCTCGGCCGGGTGGGCGACCTGTCCTTTCCCGGAGTAGTGCCGACCCGGCCGATCGACGAACTCGGCGTCGCGTGGAACGGATTCCCCCTTCTGCTGGTCACCGCGGCGGCGCTCGGACTGGCTGCGGCCGGGGCGGTGGGCCGGACGCCCGGTCTGGCCACCGGTGCGCTGATCGGCGCTCTCGCGTCGGTCGGCGGCCTGATCGGGATCCGGGCCGGGCTGCCGGTCGATCGCACCGCCGCCCTGGCGCTGGTGCTCGCCGTGGTGCTCACCGGCCTGGCCGGCCAGGCGGCCCTCGGGGGCGCCGGGCTGGTCGACCTGATGGTGGCCGACGAGCGCGGGGAGCCGGTGCCCCGCGCGCTGGTCGTGGCCGCGGTCCGGCGGGGGCTGTCCCTGGCCGGTGGCCTCGTCGGCTCGGCCGCGGTGGTGGGCGCCGTGGCCGGCTGGGAACTGATCGTCCGTGCTCCCGACGACGGCAGCATCGCCTGGACCGCCCCTGCCCTCGGTATTCTCGGCGGCGCGGTGTTCGGGTCGCGCAGCCGGATGTTCACCCGGGCGGCCCACATCGGGCCGATGTTGGCGGTCACCGTGGTCGTTGCGGTCGCGGTCGCTCTGCGGCTGCCCGCCTGGCTCGAGTTGACCCCGGCCACCGGGTCGGTCCTGGTGCTCCTGGTCTTGATGGTGGTCGGTGCGCTACTCCTGCTGGGCGGTTTGCGTACGCTCCGCGAAGTGAGCGGGGCCCGGGTACAACGCGGGCTCGAGCGGTTGGAGCTGCTGGCCGTGCTGGCCCTGGTGCCCGGGCTGGTCCTGCTGTTCCGGGTCATTCCGGCAGTTCAACGATGGTGGGGCTGACCATGACAGCGGAAGACGGAGGCAGGTGACATGCGGCTCCTGGCCATCGACTTCGGTACGTCGAACACCGTCGCGGCATTGCTGGTCGACGGGCAGGCACCCCGGACGGTCACCTTCGACACGTCTCCCATGCTGCCGTCGGCCGTGTTCGTCGCGGCCGATGGACAGGTGACGGTCGGCCGTGACGCCCAGCGTCAGGCCCGGCTCGACCCGACCCGCTTCGAACCCAATCCCAAACGGCGCATCGACGACGGGGAGGTCCTGCTGGGCGACCGCGTCGTTCCGGTGGTGGACGTCATTGCCGCCGTGCTGCGGGTGGTGGCCACTGAGGTCCGCCGGCAACTGGGTGGCGCGGCACCCGACGAGGTCCGGCTGACGCACCCGGCGCAGTGGGGCGCCACTCGGCAGAACGTGCTGGTGACGGCCGCGCGCGCGGCCGGGCTGGGCGCCAACCTGGTGCTCATCCCGGAGCCGGTGGCCGCGGCGGCCCAGTTCACCCGGCTGCCCGGCCGTGCGCTGCCGCCGGGCGGAACGGTGGCGGTGTACGACCTCGGGGGCGGAACCTTCGACGTCGCCATCGTCGGCCGCACGCCGCCCAGCCCGTCGGCCCCGGATGCCGACGACGGGCAGTTCCACGTGCTGGCCGAGGCCGGGCTGCCCGATCTCGGCGGTCTCGATTTCGACCAGGCGATCCTGGACCAGGTCGGGCGGACCACCTCGTCCATCGATCCGGCCCGCTGGCAGCAGATCCTGCGGCCGGCCGATCCCTACGGACGCCGGGCCGCGCGAGCCCTGGCCGAGGACGTCCGGGCGGCCAAGGAGACGCTGTCCCGGTATCCGCAGACCGACGTCTCGCTGCCGGACCCCTTCGCCGACGCCCACCTGACGCGTACCGAGTTCGAGGGGCTGATCCGGCCCAATCTGCTCCGCTCGATCGAGGTGCTCTCGGCGACCCTGCGGACGGCCGGGATCACACCGGACCGGCTGGGCGGCATCTTCCTGGTCGGAGGCTCGTCGCGGATCCCGTTGGTCGCCGGTCTGATCCAGGACCGGCTGCACGTCACCCCGGTCGCGCTGGACCAGCCGGAGACCGCGGTCGCGCTGGGTGCGCTGTTGGTGCCGGTGCACCGCGGCGGAAGCCGGACGGTGGCGATGTCCGACCGCCCTGGGCCCTCCACCGGGCCGCGTCCGCTCCGATCCGACACGCCGGTCGCCGGCGGCGACCCGGCCCTCGTGCCGCCCCCGAGGGCGCGGCCCGCCCCGGCCCCGACGGTCGCAGCGACGGCCGGGGCCAGGGGACGGCGTTGGCCGATCCTGGTCGGCGGGTTGGTCCTGCTGGCCGTCATCGGCTTGGTCCTGGTGGTCACCCGGCCGTTCGGCGGGAACGCCCCGGCGGCCGAACCGACCGCTACGCAGACATCCGACCCGTCGACGAACCTCACCACTTCCGGTGGGCCGGCCTCCAGTGCCGGGGGCGGTCCACGGGTCAGCGCCACCGTGACCACCGGGCTCGGGCCGGGCAAGGTGTTCACCGCCGGCGAGGTGGCGTTCATGAGCCAGAACGTTTCCGGGCTGATCGACTGTTCCGACATCACGACCGACTTCAACACCGCCGTGAAGGGAACGGCCGGCGGGGTGTTCCAGGTCAGCCGGGCCGTTCGGTGCGGGATCACCCCGGGTGAGCTGCCGGACGGGCAGACGAAGGTGTTCGTCTACACGATGACGGTCAGGGACTCGGCCGCCGCGGCGGCGTACGTCGAGGCCGTCTACCGCAACAAGGTCAAGGACAAGTACGACGCCTACAAGCGGGACTCCACGACGCAGTTCGCCAATGGTCCCGGCGGCCGCGTGGTGGCCGTCTACGACCTGCCCGATCTCGGGACGTCGTCGTTGAACCCGTCGGTGGGCGCAACCGTGCTGGCCTGGGACCTGAGCGGTCAGCGCTACGTCGGGCTGGTCGTCTCCCTCGACCTGTCCACCCAGAGCGACCTGCTCGACTACTGGTCACAGACGTTCAAACCCCGGGGTTGAGTCGCGGGTCCACCTCCGATCCATCCGAGAAGGCAGGCACCGATGCAGGGTCCGTTGTCGCAGGCCGTCGGCGCGATGTGCACCGCGCTGCTCCCCCAGGTGTCACCGCGCACCGCGGCGGGGGTCGGCGAGGTACTGCGGCGTCTGGACACGCCGCTGCAGCTGGCCGTGGCCGGGCGCATCAAATCCGGCAAGTCGACGCTGGTCAACGCGCTGATCGGGCGGCGCGTGGCGCCCACCGACATCGGCGAGTGCACCCGGCTGGTGACCCGCTTCCGGTACGGCACCGTCGACCGCATCGAAGTGCTGTTCAAGGACGGCCGCCGGTCCACGCTGCCGTTCGCGCCGGACGGCGGCATCCCGGCCGACCTGGGGGTCGATCTGGCCGGTGTCTCCCATCTCGAGGCCTACCTGACCAGCGCGCTGCTGGCCGACATCACCGTCATCGACACCCCGGGGCTCGGCTCGCTGGACGCGGTGTCGGTGTCGCGAACCGAAGCGCTGCTCGGCGCGGCTGGGGCGACAGCCGCGGCGTCGCCGTCCTCGGTCGCGGAGAGCGGGAAGGGCGCGGGGCTCGACCCCGTCTCGCAGTTCGCGGTGGCCGGCGCCGAAGCGGTCGTGTACGTGTTCACCCAGTCCGTCCGGGCCGACGACACGATGGTGCTGGCCGCGTTCACCGCCGCCACGGCCTCTCGTGATGCCGGCCCGGTGAACGCCCTGGCCGTGCTGAACAAGGCCGACACCGTGGTCGCCGACTCGGTGCAGGGCGCCGGCGGTGACATCAGGGAGGCCGCCCGCATCCTGGCCCGCAGCCAGGCCGATCTGCTCCGGCCGCGGGTGGCCGACGTTCTCCCGGTGATCGGGCTGCTGGCCGAGACAGCCGAGACCGGAGCTTTCACCGCGGCCGACGCCGAGGCCCTGCGAGCTCTGACCGGCGTCGACCCGGGCCTGTTCGGGGCGATGACGATGGCCGCCGACCTGTTCACCGAAATGGACGCCCCGATCGATCGCCCGACCCGGATCCGGCTGCTGCAGCTGCTGGACCTGTTCGGCATTGCCGAGGCGGTGTCGATCCTGCGCGCCGAGCCGTCGATCTCGGCCGGTGAGCTCCGCCGACGCCTGCTGGACGCGTCCGGGTTCGCCGACCTGCGTCGGCGGCTCGGCGAGGTCTTCCGTGCCCGGGCCGACGGGATCAAGGCGTCGGCCGCGTTGGCGTCGATGGCGGCCCTGGCCGCGTCCTCCGACGACTGGGCGGAGCGGCAGCGGGTGCACGACGCGATCGAGGTGCTGCTGCAGCGCCCGGAAGCCCACCAGCTTCGCCTGATGGAGGCCTTGACGCTGGTCAGCACGGGGGCGGTGGCCATGCCGGCGGACCTCACGGCCGAGATCCTCCGCCTGGGTGGCTCGGTGCGGCCGGAGGATCAACTGGGTCTGCCCGGCGCGCCGGCGACGCTGCTGGCGGCGGCGGCACTGGAACGCGCCGGCTGGTGGCGTTCGTTCGCATCCTTCGGCGCGACACCGGCCCAGAGCCGGGTCGCGCATGTCGTGCACCGCGCGTACTTCCTGCTCTGGCAGGACCTCAGGGGCGACCTGCCGTCGGGTCCGATCGGTGCGCTGGCCGCGGGCAATTTCCCGCAGCCGATGATCCCGCCGAACCGATGGCCGCCGGTCTCGGACGGCCGGGCCCCGGCCGCTCCGCCGTTCGCCGCTGAGTACCCGAACCAGGGCCGGCCGGGCGAGGGTTGGCGATGACCGACCAGACCGGGCGCGGCGAGGTGGAGTCCGATCCCGACCTCGCGGCCGAGCGCCGGCTGCTGATCGATCTGTTGATCTACGCCTGGGACCGGGCGCGCAGTCCCGGGGTCTGGGAACGGTTGACAGTCGGGCTGGAACAGGTCGGGGTGGAGGTCATCCGGCCCGACGGCCAGCCGTTCGACCCGTCGTCCCACGAGGTCGGCGGGGTCGAACCGACCTCGGACCCGGCCCGGCACAACACCGTGGCCGAGACGGAGACCGTGGGCTTCCGCGACCGCGGGCGGCTGGTTCGGGAGCCGGTGGTCGTCGTTTTCCGCTCCGGCTGAGGTCTCCGGCCGACGCCAAACGGGCAATCCCCGGGGCGGATGCCCCGGCTGGGCGCCGGGAATTCCGCGCCCGGGGAATAGGCGGGCGATCGGTCCCGCCCGGAATCGGCCGATTCGCCCTGAGCCGGTCGTCGTTCGGCGTGGCGACCCCGGATCGACCGGCCGATCACGCGTGCGCGGTCGGCCCATCGAGATATCGGCTGCCGGCAGGTCGGTAATTCGCGCGCAATCGGCGCCGGGTCCGGAATCGCCAACCGTGACTGCGACGAGGTTGATTCGACTGTCCGGCAACCAGTTTCGCCGAGACGGGGCGACGCCGGGATTGTTGACCGGTTCATCCGGCGCGATGGAGTCGCTCGCGGGTGGTGGAGGGTCTAAGCCCTCAGCGACACTAAAGGCAGTCCTTTCGTTTCGCCGGATCGGTGGTTCGTCGTCACGTTCCGGTCTTCCGTGAGCGATGATGTGGTCCACACGTTCACCCGAATCGGAAGGCCTCGTCATGGCTCAGGTCACCAATGTCAAACTTCTCGACGATCTCGACGGCAGCAAGGCCGTGGAGACGATCTCCTTCGGTATCGACGGCGTCGGCTATGAAATCGATCTGAATCTGAAGAACGCGAAGGCGCTCCGCAAGGCCATGGCCGAGTTCGTCGCCGCCGGTCGGCACCTCAAGGTGCCGGCCGCCGGTTCGGCCGCCCGGTCGACATCGCGGAGCCGGTCAGCCGGACCCGATGCCGCCGTCATTCGGCAGTGGGCCAACGAGAACGGGGTGCCGGTCTCCGTCCGCGGCCGGGTGTCGGCCGACGTCCGGGCGCAGTACATGGCGGCCACCGGGCAGTAGTCAGCGGCCGCCTTGTGCCACCCCAACGTGCGGACACCGACGAAGGTTCCGCTGATGTGAATATCTCTCCGTCGAGGAAATCTCCCCGAAACACGGGGTAGCTTTTGGGCAAGTACGTCCGTCGGATTCGACGCGTCGCCCAAACCCCGGAGTTGGAGAGCAAGACTTGACGATCACCTCGAGTGGAATCAGCACCAGAACGATTTCCCGCGACGCCGCGGGACTGCAGACCCGGCTGCTGCACGACCTCGAACCGGTCGTCGAGGAGAACCTCAACCGTCACCTGTCGGTCTTCAAGAACTGGATGCCGCACGATTACATCCCGTGGAGCAAGGGCCGGGATTTCGAGATGCTGGGCGGCCAGGACTGGGATCCGGCCGATTCCACCCTCGATCCGACGGCCAAGACGGCGATGATCGTCAACCTGCTCACCGAGGACAACCTGCCGTCCTACCACCGTGAGATCTCCACCCGGTTCGGCCGGGACGGCGCCTGGGGTCAGTGGGTCGGCCGCTGGACCGCCGAGGAGGGCCGCCACGGCATCGCCCTGCGCGACTACCTGGTGGTGACCCGCGGCGTCGACCCGGTCGAACTCGAGAACCTGCGCATCGCGCACATGACGGCCGGCTACGACTCCGGTGACAAGTCGGTGCTGAACACCGTGGCCTACGTCTCCTTCCAGGAGTTGGCCACCCGCGTGTCGCACCGCAACACCGGCAAGGCGTCGGGGGATCCGTTGGCCGAAGCCCTGCTGGCCCGGATCGCCCTGGACGAGAACCTGCACATGATCTTCTACCGGAACCTGGTCGGGGCCGCGTTCGACCGCGCTCCGGACGCCACCATGGCGGCGATCCGCGACGAGGTGCTCGGGTTCGAGATGCCCGGGGCGAACATGCCCGGCTACACCCGCAACGCCGTCACCATCGCCAAGGCCGGCATCTACGACCTGCGTCTGCACCACGACGCAGTGGTTCAGCCGGTGCTGAAGTTCTGGAACGTCTTCACCCGCTGCGACCTCGGCCCGGAGGGTGAGCGGGCCCGTGAGGAACTGGCCGCCTTCATGGCCGGGCTGGATGCCCAGGCCGCCCGGTTTGTGGAGCAGCGCGAGACCATGCGGGCCCGGATGGCGGCCAAGGCGGAGGCGAAGGCCGGAGCCACGCCCGTCCCCTCGCCGTTGCTCGTGCCTTCGGCCACGACCTGACCTTCGCCGAAGCCACCCGACCGCCACCGGGACGCAGGTAGGTTCGGCGGCATGACTGCACCCGATCCGTTCGCGTCGGTCGCGGCACTCGGCATCGCCACGCCGGCGGCGGCTCGTCCGGTGGCCGGCCGGCCGGTCGGGCTGCCGCTCCCGCAGGCGGTTCGCCAGTGGCGGGACGGGTCCACCGACTGGCTACGCGTCGACGACCCGGACAGCGCCGGAAACCTGGCCGCGCGCAAGGCGAGCCCGCAGTCGCCGCGGGTGGTCGTGGTCGGCGAGACCAACCGCGGGAAGTCATCACTGGTCAACGCGCTCCTCGGCGTGAACGGCCTGTCGCCGGTCGATGCCGGTACCGCGACCTGCAGCTACCTGGTGTTCAGGCACGCACCGGTCCCGTACACGGTGGCCCGGTTCGGAGGCGGCCTGGCCGACGTCACCTTCCCGCCGAAGGACCTGCGAGCCTGGGCCACGGTCGACGGCGAGCCGGATGTCGAGCTCCCGCCGCCGCGCTGGATCGAGGTCGGTGTGCCGTCCCCGATCACCGCCGAGATGACGATCGTGGACACCCCCGGCGTCGGTGGGCTGATCGCCGCCCACGCCGAGCTGGCCGCCGAGGCCGCGGCCGCCGCGACCGCGGTGCTGTTCGTGGCCGACGCCTCGGCGCCGCTCACCCGGCGGGAGCTGGACTTCCTGGCCCAGGTCTCCGACCGGGTCGAGGCCGTCCATTTCGTCATCACCAAGACCGACGCCTACCGCGGGTGGCGTGAGATCGTCGAGGCGAACCGACTGCTGCTGGCCCGCCACGCGCCGCGGTTCGCCGCCGCGCAGGTCCATCCGGTCTCGTCCCGGCTGGCCGAGGCCGCGGCCGGCCAGACCGATCCGAAGATCGCCGACGTGCTGCTGGCCCAGTCCGGCGTCCCCCAACTGCGCGCCGCGCTCCGGACGGAGGTGGCCGCGGCCGCGGCGATGATGGCCGAAGCCAACATCATCCGCACCTCGATCACCGTGTTGACCGGCACGCTGGCCCAGCTCGACGCCCGACGCGCGGCTCTCACCGCCGGGGCGGCGCAGGCCGATGCGCTCAAGGCCCGACGTGAGGAATTGCTGAATCAGCGCAAGGCGGGGACCCGCGGCTGGCAGGTGATGTTGCGGGCCGAGATCCAGCGGGCGCGGGTCGACCTCACGCACGAGACGGCGCGTGAGGTGCGGGAGGCATCCCAGATGTTCCGCGGGGCGATCGACGCCGCGGACAACGCCGAACTGAAGAACATGGCTTTCCACATCGACGCCTACGCCCAGGCGATGACCGCCCGGGCCCATGGCCGGCTGACCGACGCCATGGGCCGGATCTGCCGGACGGTGCTGTCCGAGTTGTTCACGCCGCCGGAGCTCACCGTGCTGGTCTCCCAGCTGGCCACCCGTCCGTACCAGGCACTGGTCACGCGGGCCCCGGACAAACCCAGGAACATGGACGACACGATCATGACGATGTCCGGCGCCGGCATGGGTTTCACCATGTCCCGGATGCTGACCATGCTGCCGGCGGCCGCCCTGCCCGCAGCCTTCGGCGTGGTGATGGCGCCGGTGTCGATCGTCCTCGGCGGCGCCGCCGCGTTCTACCTGATGAAATCGCGCCGTCGGATCGCCGAGAAGGGACACCTCAAGCAGTGGCTGATGGAGGTGCTCGGGGAGGCCAAGGCCCAGATCGACCAGAACATCGCCGAGCAGTTCATCGAGGCCGACGAGCAGTTGACCCTGGCCCTGGACGACGCCCTCACGCGTCAGGTCGCCGCTCTCGACCAGCAGATCAGAGAGGTCGACGGCGCGCTGAAACTGGACGCCACCGAACGGTCCGGGCGCGTGCGGACGTTGGACGAACGCCGCGCCGCCGGAGCGAGCATCGTGGCCGGCGGGGAGGCGTTGCTGCACCGCATCCGGGCCACCCGGGCCGGTGTCCTCCAGGCGACCGAGTCGGGCGACGCGAGCCCCGCCACGCGGCCGGCCCCGGCCGCGCCGGCGCCCCCTCGATCCATCAAGTTGCCCGGTGGCCTGCCGGAACTGATGCGGGCACCGTCCGGTCGCCACGCGGCGCCCGAACCGTCGCCGCGGCCGACATCCGATGCCCGGTTCGCCGGGTTGAACCTGGCCGCCCTGGTCGCGGCGGCGCCCGCGCGCCGTCCAGCTTCTCCGGCCGATCCGGCCGATCCGCCGCTCGCTCCGCCGCCCTGATCCACGCCCCTGATCGCGGGTCGGCGGAACCGAAAGGCCCGTCCGCGAGTCCGAACCGCAGTACCGTGCCTCATCCGCGACCGCGACTGCCCGAGGAGGATCGATGTTCACCGACGCCGACCCGGCCGACCACTTCGGATCCGAACCCGATGTGCCGCCGGACCACCTCGAAGCGCTGTCCGCAGCCGCTTTCGACGACCACGACTATCCGGGCGTGCCCGGGGAGCACATCGGGGCGGCCGCGGCCGGGGACGCCGACGGCGACGGCGAGTCCGCTCCGGCGCACGGCGCCGAATTCGTCCCGACCACCGAGGCTGAGCCATCCGCTCCCGGCCCGGCGCCCGGGGCCGATCCGCCGGCGACCCACACCGCTCCGGACATCGTCTACACCAGCCTCGGCGGCGGCACGACGGACCTCGGCCCACCGGTCGAGGACCTCGACGGGGACGGGATCGCCGAGTCGGTCGCGGTGCACACGGCGGCCGGCGACATCCTCGTCCTGTCCGACACCGACGGCGACGGCCACCCCGACCAGATGATCCAGATCGACCCGACCACCGGCACCGCGACCTGGGCCGTTCCCGACGACCACGGTGGCTGGGACGTCGTCCAGACCGGTCACGTCGACGCCGACGGCATCGTGGTCGTCGACCATGCGCAGCAGACCCCGGCCCACGTCGCGGCCCGGACCGACCCCGACCGGGGCGACGTCGAGGTGGCGGTGGGCGGCCGGTCGTTCGACGCCGGGCCGGCCACCATCGACAGTGACGGCGACGGCGTTCCGGACACCGTGAAGGTGGCCGGACCCGGCGGATCCACGCTCTACTACCGGGACTCCGACGGTGACGGCGTGGCCGACAGGGCCTGGACCACCGACCCGTCCGGGCAGGTCACGGCCAACTACACCCTCGAACACGACGGGACATGGGCGGCTTCCGGCAGCGCGCCCTGACGCACCGGAGGCCGCCGCCGCTCCACGCACCGAATCGGCTCCTGGCCATCGCTCGTCGTGCGGCGTCGTTCCGGCCCGGCGGCATCTTGACCGGGAACCGAATGTCCGATGTTCTCGTCACAGGTGCACGAACCAGCAGGCGCCCGAGGCGCCGACCCGACCCGAGGAGCCACCATGGAGTTCGACACCGGTCCCGATGTGCAGCCGGGCCACGACATCAGCATCAGCGGTTCCTCCGGGTCCACCGATCTCGGGGCGGCCACCTACGACTCGGACCACGATGGGGTGGCCGATTCGGTGATCGTGATCGAGGACGACCACGAGTACGTCATCACCGACTCCGACCACGACGGCCACGCCGACTCGATCCACGCCTACGACGAGAACGGCAACCAGGTCGACCCGAAGACCGGAGCGCCGATCGACGGCTCGGGTGACGGCACGACCGGCGGGTCGAGCGACGGCACCACCGGAACCGACACCGGCGCCTCCACCACCGACCACACGGGCAGCAGCACGACCGGCGCCTCGACCGACGGCACCCAGACCGGTTCGTCCTCGGACGCCGGGTCCGACATCACGGTCACCG